>NZ_JAXAVV010000012.1:0-297410 GCF_033949925.1 Lentzea kristufekii | reverse complement strand
GGCCTAGCCCAGCAGGTCGGGTGACAACGGGCGGTTGCGGACGTGGGAGGAGAACACGAGCGAGGTCGTCGTGTCGCCGTAACGCTGCATCACCTCGACGAGCTCCTCCAGTTCGGCCATCGACCGGCAGACGACCCGAAGCAGCCAGCAGTCGTCGCCGGTCACGTGGTCGGCGTCGAGGATCTGCGGCAGCACCAGGACCTGCGAGCGGAACCGCGGCGTGTCGAGCGACCGCACCCGCACGCGCACGATCGACTCGATCGGCAGGCCCAGCCGCGAAGGCGACACGACCGCGGTGAAGCCCGTGATCACGCCCAGCGACTCGAGGCGCCGCACCCGTTCGGTCACCGCCGGCGCGGACAGCGAGACGACACGGCCCAGCGCGCTGAACGACATCCGGCCGTCCTGCTGCAGCAGCGACAGGATCTTCCAGTCCACGGCGTCGAGTTCCACCTGGAAATCATAAGGAGAACGCCCCGAACGCCTGGAGTTCCGCATGTCCGAACGGGAGCGGTCCCAGCAGGATCGAAGGCATGACGAACGCACTGCGCTTCCCCGCCGCCGACCCGCACATCGCTGCCGCCCACTTCGCCGCCGAGCTCGCGTTCGAGACCGACCCCGACGACGTGCACCGCGACATGCAGGACGGCAACACCCAGGGCTACGTCCTCGTGGAGACGCGCGCCCCGGAGGCGTTCGCCCAGGCGCGCATCCCCGGCGCGATCAACCTGCCGTACCGCGACCTGCCGGAGCGGCTCGACCTCGATCCGGACCTGGTCTACATCTGCTACTGCGAGAGCTTCCAGTGCAACGCGGCGACCAAGGGCGCCCTCGCGCTCGCGCAACGGGGATACCGCGTCAAGCGGCTCTCGGGCGGCATCACGGCCTGGCGGGAGGCGGGTTATCCGGTCGAGTCGGACCAGCTCGTCGGAGCCGGCGTATCCAAGGTCGCGTGTCACTGCTGACCTGAGCCGACATAGGCTCGACTGCGTGAACGCACCACGCCTGCTCGTCCTGCAGCCCTCGCAGTCAGACCCGCTGGCCAAGCTCGGGGACTGGCTCGAGGCCGAAGGCATCGACCTCGACCTCGTGGCACTCAAGGACGAGCCCGCGCCGGAGAACCTCGACGGCTACCAGGGCGTCGTCTGCCTCGGTGGTGAGATGGGCGCGCTCGACGACCTCGACCACCCGTGGCTCGCGGACGCCCGCCGGTTGCTGTCGAGCGCCGTGTCGAAGCGGCTGCCCACCCTCGCGATCTGCCTCGGTGCGCAGCTGCTCGCGGCCGCCACCGGTGGCCAGGTCCGCAAAGGACCGCAGGGGCCTGAGGTCGGTGTGCTGCTGGTCGCGAAGCGCGACGCCGCGGCCGCCGACCCGCTGTTCGCGGACCTGCCGTTCACGCCGGACGTGCTGCAGTTCCACAACGACGAGGTGCACCTGCTGCCGCCCGGCGCGGAGCACCTCGCGGCGTCGCCGAAATATCCGAATCAGGCGTTTCGGGTCGGGGAGAGCGCTTACGGCCTTCAGTTCCACATCGAGACGACGCCGGAAATCGTCTTGAGCTGGGCCGCGAAGGATCCTGAATCGGCTTCATGTGCGCGAGCTCACCACTTCGACCAGGAGTTCCTCGAACAGGCGCACCGCGACTTCGAGGAGGTGTGGCAGCCGTTCGTCGGCAGATTCGCGAAACTCGTTCGGGGAGAACTGTTGCCGGCGCTGGGCTCAGGGACACAACTTCCGCTGGTGTGACGTTACTTTCGTAGGTTTTAAGACATCCTCCGTTGGCGGTACCGTAATCTCCTGGACAGCTTGCTCGATCCAGCCGGAGGATCACTGTGGATCCCGCTCTTGTGGTGATCATTGTCGTCATCACTGCTCTCATCTTCGACTTCACCAACGGGTTCCACGACACGGCCAACGCCATGGCCACCTCCATCGCCACGGGTGCGTTGAAGCCCCGCACGGCGGTCGCGCTGTCGGCGGTTCTCAACCTCGTAGGTGCCTTCCTCTCCGTCGAGGTCGCCAAGACCATCTCCGGTGGCATCGTCGACGACGCGCAGATCACGCCCGCCATCATCTTCGGCGGGCTGGTCGGCGCGATCATGTGGAACCTCGTCACCTGGTACGTCGGCCTGCCGTCGAGCTCGTCGCACGCCTTGTTCGGCGGCCTGATCGGTGCGGCGTGGGTCGCGTCCGGTGTGGACGCCATCCACTTCGTCAAGGTCGTCGACAAGGTCCTGGTGCCCGCGATCGTCGCGCCGCTGGTCGCCGGTCTGGTCGCGGCCATCGCCACGATCGTCGTGTACCGGCTCAAGAAGGCAGCGGACCCGCGCGTCGCGCACACCGGCTTCAAGGTCGGCCAGGTCGCGTCCGCCTCGCTCGTCTCCCTCGCGCACGGCACGAACGACGCGCAGAAGACCATGGGCATCATCACGCTCGCGCTGATCACGTCCGGCTCGCTCGCCCCCGGCTCCGGCCCGCCCACCTGGGTGATCGTCAGCGCCGGTCTCGCGATCGCGGCGGGCACGTACCTCGGCGGCTGGCGCATCACGCACACCATGGGCCGCGGCCTGACGACCATCGAGCCCGCGCAGGGCTTCGCGGCGCAGACCTCGACGGCCACGGCGATCCTCGCGTCGTCGCACCTCGGCTTCGCGCTGTCCACCACGCACGTCGCGTCCGGCGGCATCATGGGCTCCGGCCTCGGCCGCGACCGGCACGGCGTCAACTGGGGCACCATGGGCAAGATGGCCGCGGGCTGGCTGTTCACGCTGCCCGCCGCCGGCATCGTCGGAGCCCTCGCGGGCAAGTGGGCGTCGACCGGCGCCGTCGGCATCATCGGCGTCGCCGCCATCGGAATCGCGGTGTCGATCGGCATCTGGATCCTGGCGCGGCGTGAGCCGATCAAGCCGGAGCACATCGTCGACGAGGTCGCGGCTCAGGCCGAGTTGCACAAGGTGGCGGCATGAAGGTCGACTGGACGGCGCTGCTCCAGGTCTTCGGCGCCACACTGCTGGCCACGGTTCTGGTCGTGACCCTGTTCGTGGTCGGCATCCGCGCACTGTCGGGTGACAAGAAGGTGCCCGCGTACGCGAGCTTCGCCGGTTGCGTGGCGGTCGTGCTCTACGGACTCTCACTGATCGTCTTCTAGCGGTGTGAACACATTAGGGTTGGCTCACGATGAGCGAACCAGTGCGCCACGCGTCACCAGCAAGATTCGGGCTCACCGAACCGCGCAGCGAGGAAGTGCTGCGCGGCCTCGGCCTGTGGGCCGACCGCCGGCCCACCGAGGGCTCCGAAGCGGTGCTGTCCGCGCTGTCCCGTTGCCCCGATCCGGACCTCGCGCTGCGCGGATTGGAGCGCCTCCAAGCCGTCACCGACTGGGACGCCCTGTCGGCCGCGCTGCACAAGGACGTCGTGGTGCGCGGGCGTTTGCTCTCGGTGCTCGGATCGTCCACCGCGCTGTCGGACTTCCTCGTCGCGAACCCCGGCCGGTGGCGTTCGCTGACCGATGAGGTCGACGTGTCGCTGGAGCTTGCGGACGGCGACGTGCTGCGCACGGAGTACCGGGCGAAGCTGCTGCTCGTTGCCGCGAACGACCTTGCGCACGTCGTTGAGCCCGAGCTGCTGTACGTCCCGTACGACACCGTGGCGGCTCAACTGTCCGATCTGGCCGTGTCGGCACTGAGGGCGTCGCTGAAGCTTGCTGCTGAGCGTGTGAACGGCGCGGACCGCTGCCGGCTCGCGGTGATCGCGATGGGCAAGTGCGGCGCGAACGAGCTGAACTACGTGAGCGACGTCGACGTCGTGTTCGTCGCCGAGGGTGATCTGGGCGTGGCGACGCGGCTGGCCAGCACGATGATGCAGATCGCCGGTCAGTCGTGCTTCGAGGTCGACGCGGCGCTGCGGCCGGAGGGCAAGGCGGGTGCGCTGGTCCGCACGCTGGACGGGCACGCGTCGTACTACAAGAAGTGGGCGCGGACCTGGGAGTTCCAGGCGCTGCTGAAGGCACGGCCGGTCGCCGGTGACGCCGAGCTGGGGCAGGCGTACCTCGACGTCGTGCGGCCCTACGTGTGGACGGCGGCCGAGCGCGCGAACTTCGTCGAGGACGTGCAGGCCATGCGGCGCCGGGTCGAGGACCACGTGCCGACCGGGCTCGCCGAACGTGAGCTGAAGCTCGGCCGCGGCGGTCTGCGCGACGTCGAGTTCGCGGTCCAGCTGTTGCAGCTCGTCCACGGGCGTTCCGACGAGGACCTGCGCATCCAGGCGACGACGGCCGCGCTGGCCGCTCTGGGCCAGGGCGGGTACGTCGGTCGCGAGGACGCGGCGGAGTTCGGGCGCTCGTACCGATTCCTGCGCACGCTGGAGCACCGGCTTCAGCTGCAGCGTTTACTGCGCACGCACCTGTTCCCTGCAGACGACGACGTGACGACGTTGCGGTGGCTGGCGCGTTCGGCGGGCCTCTCGGCGGACGGGCAGAAGTCCGAGGGACAGGTGCTGCTCGCGGAGTTCCGCAAGCACGCCAACCAGGTCCGGCGGCTGCACGAGAAGCTGTTCTACCGGCCGCTGCTGCAGTCCGTGGCGGGCGTGCCGACCGAGGCGTTGCGGCTCACCACGAAGGAGGCCGTGGCGCGGCTTGCGGCCTTGGGTTACATGTCCGCGGACGGCGCGTTGCGGCACATCCAGGCGTTGACGCACGGGATGTCGCGGCGGGCCCGCATCCAGGGCGCCCTGTTGCCGGTGCTGCTCGACCTCTTCGCCGGCACGCCCGATCCGGACGGCGGGCTGCTCGCCTACCGGAAGGTGTCCGAGGCGCTCGCGGAAACCCCCTGGTACCTGAGGCTTCTGCGTGACGAGGGCGCTGTCGTCGAACGGCTCGCGGTGCTGCTGGGCACGTCGCGCTTCGTGCCGGACCTGCTGGTGCGCGCGCCGGAGGTGCTGCGGCTGCTCGCGGACACCGAGGCGTTGATCGGTGGTGATCCGCACTCGATCGGGAAACCCTTGCGCAGCGCCGTTTCCCGGTACGGCGACGCGGCGCGGGCGATCGCGGCGGCACGATCGTTGCGGCGTCACGAGATGTTGCGGATCGCCGCCGCGGACCTGCTGGGCTTCATGCCGCTGGAGACCGTGTGCGTCTCGCTGTCCGAGGTGTGGGGTTCGGTGTTGCAGAGCGCTCTGGACGCGGCGGTGCGTGCGTCCGGCGAACCCGTGGCCGCGCTGTCCGTGATCGGAATGGGACGGCTCGGCGGGCACGAGCTCGGGTACGGCTCGGACGCGGACGTGATGTTCGTGTGCCGGCCGCACGAGGGAGTGTCCGACGCCGAGGCGGTGAAGTGGGCGAGCGGGGTCGTGGAGAAGATCCGGCGGCTGCTCGGCGCGCCGTCGCAGGACCCGCCGTTGCAGGTCGACGCGGACCTGCGGCCGGAGGGCAGGCAGGGGCCGCTGGTGCGGACGCTGGACTCCTACCGCGCGTACTACCGGCAGTGGGCCGAGCTCTGGGAGAAGCAGGCGCTGCTGCGGGCCCGGTTCATCGCTGGCGACGCCGCGCTGGGGGCCGACTTCGAGGAGCTGATCGAGCCGCTGCGGTACCCGGCCGCCGGTCTGGACGCGGTGTCCGTGCGGGAGATCCGCCGGATCAAGGCGCGGGTCGACGCGGAACGGCTGCCGCGCGGCGCCGATCCGGGCACCCACACCAAGCTCGGGCGCGGTGGGCTCGCGGACGTCGAGTGGACCGTGCAGTTGTTGCAGCTGCAGCACTCCGGTGCGGTGCCCGGCCTGCGCACACCGTCCACAATGGCCGCGATGGGGGCGGCCGTCGAGGCCGGCCTGCTCGCCGCCGAGGACGCTGCCGCGCTGACCACCGCGTGGAACCTCGCGACGCAGGCGCGCAACGCCGTGATGCTCGTGAAGGGCAAGGCCTCCGACCAGCTGCCGACGTCCGGGCGTGATCTCGTCGCGGTCGCGTCGGTGATGGGCTACGAACCGGGCGGCGATCCGGGCGAGTTCCTGGAGGAGTACCGCAGGACCACTCGTCGTGCGCGTGCGGTGGCGGAGCGTGTCTTCTACGGTGAGAAACCGTGAAAGCGATCGCGTATACCCGGTTCGGTGACGCCGAGGTCATGTCGTTGCAGGAACTGCCCGACCCGCTGATCGGGCCCGATCACGTCCTCGTGGACGTGCGCGCGGCCGGGGTGAACCCGGTGGACTGCAAGATCAGAGCCGGGTACCTGCAGGGGCTGCTGCCGCACCACCTGCCGCTGATCCCCGGCTGGGACGTGGCGGGCGTCGTGCGGGCGGTCGGCGTCGGCGTGTACGACTGGAAGCCGGGCGACGAGGTGCTCGCGTACGCGCGCAAGGACCACGTCCAGTTCGGCACCTGCGCCGAGTCGGTCTCGGTGCCGGACCGGATGATCGCGCGCAAACCGTCCACCGTGGACTTCGTGACCGCGGGCGCGTTGCCGCTGGCAGGGCTGACAGCGCTGCAGTCGTTGAAGGCGACCGGCATCGGTTCCGGTGACGTCGTCCTGGTGCACGCGGCCGCCGGTGGCGTCGGGCACCTCCAGGTGCAGATCGCGCGGGAACTGGGAGCCTCGCGGGTGATCGGCACCGCGTCGCCGCGCAACCACGACTTCGTGCGCTCGCTCGGGGCCGAACCGGTCGCCTACGGTGACGCGCTGGTCGACGCGGTCGCGGAGATCGTCGGCGGCGACGGCCTGGTCGACGTGGTGGTCGACAACGCGGGAGGGCTCGCGTTCGACCAGTCGTTGCAGCTGGTGCGGGACCGGGCGCGGATGACGTCCATTGTGGATGGAGCGAGGGCGCGGGAGAACGGTGTGGTCAACACCTGGGCGCGGCCGGACGCCGGGCAGACGCAGTGGCTGGTGGACCTGGTCGCGGCCGGGAAGCTGCGCGTCGAGGTGCAGCAGACTTTTCCGTTGGCGGAGGCCGTGAAGGCGCACAAGCTGCTCGAAGGTGGCCATGTGCGAGGAAAAGTTGTACTGACCGTCTGAAATCTTCAGGTATTTCTTCAGGTTCGGGGGCACACCTCGCGGTGTGCCCCCACTTCTGGAACTGCTCAGTCCTCGTCGGAATCGGGGTCCACCGCGGGAGCGCTGGTGTAGACCTCGACCACCCACTCCTCCTCCAACGCTTCCGCGTCGTCGGTGTCGGGCACGAGCCGGTTGTAGACGCGGACACCGAGGTCGAGCACGTCAGCGGCCTGAACCGCTTCGAGAGCATCGGGTGCCGAGTCGAAGATGTGGGTGGTGAGCAGCTGCGGAGCCGTGAATTCGGCGACATCTTGAGACACGCGCGGACCCTAGCGCATTGACGTTTCACCCAATCGAGATGAGACTGGGCGCGCTCAGTGGGGGAGCTGTGGTTCGTCGGGGGTCTAGCAGAGGAAGTCATGCAGCATCGCAGGGTCACGCGCCGAGGAAAGACCGTGATCGCCATCGCGGGCGTGGCTGCCGGTGTGCTCGCACTACTCGGTGTGATCGAGTATGCACTGAGTGGCAACAACTCCGCCGCGCAGCCGAACGTCACCGCCACGACGACTACGTCGAACGGTGTCGAAACCCCTGATGGCGCACTGGAAACGACCGAGCCGTCAGCGGACGTGAAGGTCACGACGGGCTCCTTCAAGCAGCAGCGCGGCATGCTGACAGTGGAAGTCGCTCGCGTGGAAGCCGCGAACGGCCGCGTGAAACTCTTCGTGACGGCCACGAACGCCTCCCAGGCCAGGATGACCCTCCCCGTCGTCGGCATCGCCGTCGTGGACGATCTGAACCGCACCTACGCGGCATCGAGCAGCAAGTGGGACGGCCTCGTCACCCAGGGCACCACCACTTCCGGCACCGTCGTGCTCGACGAGAAGCTCGGCACGGGTGTGAACTCGCTCACTCTGACGTTCTCGTCGATCTCCGGCCAGTTCGCCCCGACGGGCGCCGCGATCACGATCGCGGGAATCCCGCTGCCGAAGTGATTTCCCGTCGGGAGACCGGGTACGCCTGATGCATGACTCAACGCGGAAGTGATCAGCACGGCTTCGTGAAGGACGACCACCTGAAGAAGGAGGTCGAGAACGAGCTGCGCGCCAACGGACCGACGCGGTCCGAGCCGTGGCGAGAGCCGGAGATGCTGGAGCCGGACGAAAATCCCGAGGACTCACGCGGCTAGGCCGCTAGCCTGGCGCCTCGTGAAGTACTTGTTCTTCTGGGGGCACCAGCCCGAACGTGACGGCGGCATCGGCAAGGGCTGCCTGTCGCAGTGGTGGCCGTGCTCCTTTTCCGTTGACGGGCAGGACTTCCCGTCGGCCGAGCACTACATGATGTGGCGCAAGGCGTTGCTCTTCGGCGACACCTCCGTGGCCGAGCGCGTGCTGGCCGCCCGCACGCCGGGCGAGGCCAAGGCGCTGGGCCGTGAGGTTTCGGGCTTTTCCGACGCCGAGTGGGTTTCCGCGCGCCTGGAGATCGTGGTCGAGGGCAACCTGGCGAAGTTCGGCCAGGACCCCGCACTGCGTTCTTACTTGCTGGGCACGGGTTCCCGAGTTCTCGTCGAGGCCAGCCCGCAGGACCGGGTGTGGGGCATCGGCCTCGTCGCGTCCGACCCGCGTGCCGCCGATCCCGCGCAGTGGCTGGGCCTCAACCTGCTCGGCGAGGCCCTGATGGAGGTCCGCTCCCGGCTCGCCGCGTGAGCCAGCGGGTCCTCTTCTGATCATCACGTGAACCCCGCGGTCGCCCTGTACGTGTGTTCCAGCGTCAGGGAGATCCGGCAGGGGAGAACTGATGTTCAGCTACTCAGGACCGGCTCGGCTCATCTACGCGGACGGCAACGCGGTCGTGATGGACCGGGTCGATCTGATCGAGACCGTGAACGACGGCGTCTGGCAGCTGTCCGGCGCCGGCACGGCCGCAGGAGCCCTCACCGGCGGTGAGGCCCGGATCAAGCTGCCGACCGGCGGTGAGGCCGACGTCCTCGTCTCCAACGTCCGGGTCAGCGGGTCGTCGTCCACCGTGACGCTGCTCGGCACCTAGAACGGCCGAAGGCCCGGCGGGGACGTCCCGCCGGGCCTTCGACACAAAGCTCAACCGATCACACGTCGTAGTAGAGCGCGAACTCGTAGGGGTTCGGGCGCAGACGCAGCGGGTCGATCTCCTGCTCACGCTTGTACGAGATCCAGGTGTCGATCACGTCCGGCGTGAACACGCCACCCTCGAGCAGGAACTCGTGGTCCGCCTCGAGGTTGTCGAGCACGGCGTCCAGCGTCGCGGGGACCTGCTTGACGTCGCGGGCCTCCTCGGGCGGGAGCTCGTAGAGGTCCTTGTCGATCGGGGCCGGCGGCTCGATCTTGTTCTTCACACCGTCGAGGCCCGCCATGACCATCGCCGAGAAGGCGAGGTACGGGTTGCCCGAGGAGTCGGGGCAGCGGAACTCGATGCGCTTGGCCTTCGGGTTGTTGCCCGTGATCGGGATGCGGACGCACGCCGAGCGGTTGCGCTGGGAGTAGACCAGCGAGACCGGGGCCTCGTAGCCCGGGACCAGGCGGTGGTACGAGTTCACCGTCGGGTTGGTGAAGGCCAGCAGCGACGGCGCGTGGTGCAGGATGCCGCCGATGTAGTGGCGGGCGGTGTCGGAGAGACCCGCGTAGCCGCTCTCGTCGTGGAACAGCGGCGAGCCGTCCTTCCACAGCGACTGGTGCGTGTGCATGCCCGAGCCGTTGTCGCCGAACAGCGGCTTCGGCATGAAGGTGACGGTCTTGCCGGCCTGCCAGGCGGTGTTCTTGATGATGTACTTGAACAGCATCAGGTCGTCCGCGGCGTGCAGCAGCGTGTTGAACTTGTAGTTGATCTCGGCCTGGCCGCCGGTGCCGACCTCGTGGTGGGCGCGCTCGACGGTGAAGCCCTGGGCCTCCATGTTGAGGACCATCTGGTCGCGCAGGTCGGCGTAGTGGTCGTTCGGGGTGACGGGGAAGTAGCCACCCTTGTACTTGACCTTGTAGCCGAGGTTGCCGCCCTCTTCCTCACGGCCGGTGTTCCACCAGCCGGAGACCGCGTCGACCTTGTGGAACGAGCCGTTCGCGGTGGTGTCGAACTGCACCGAGTCGAAGATGTAGAACTCGGCCTCGGCACCGAAGTACGCGGTGTCGGCGATGCCCGAGTCGGTGATGTACTGCTCGGCCTTGCGCGCGATGTTGCGCGGGTCGCGGCTGTACGCCTCACGCGTGAACGGGTCGTGCACGAAGAAGTTGACGATCAGCGTCTTCTCGATCCGGAACGGGTCGAGGCGCGCGGTGTACAGGTCGGGCAGCAGCAGCATGTCCGACTCGTGGATGGACTGGAAACCACGCACGGAGGAGCCGTCGAAGGCGAGTCCCTCTTCGATCGCGTCGGCGTCGAACGCCTTGGCGGGCAGCGTGAAGTGCTGCATCACGCCGGGCAGGTCGCTGAACCGCACGTCGACGAACTTGACGCCCTCGTCGGTGATGAACTTCAGCACCTCGTCGGAATTCTTGAACACCCTCGTCGACTCCTTGACTATGGACAACGGCTGGTCATCGCGAGTGACCGTATGTCGGCGGTGTTGCCCGTCCGTCACTCCGATGTTTCGCCAGTGTTAACGGGACCGTCCAAGTGGGCAAGGCGACCTGCCAGTGCTCACCCGTTGAGCACGGCTTTACTCTGGTGGGGTGAGCAGGTGGACCGGTTCGTGGCTGTCAGGACCCAATTCGGTGCTGTCGCCGGGTGAAGACTCGAACGACGGCACGCAGCAGCGCTGGCGTGGTGAGCGTCACGGCTTCCCCAAGGAGGGGCCGGGCTCCATCGCGTCGATCGGGCGGCGCACGTTCGCCATCCTGGTCGACTTCCTCCTCGCCGCGGGCGTCGCGGCGGTCTTCACCCAGCCTGACCTGCCGAAGAACTGGAGCCTGCTGGCCTGGTTCGTGATCACGGTGGTCGCGGTCGCGTTCTTCGGGTTCACCCCGGGACACGCGCTGCTAGGGCTGCGGGTGGCGCGGATCGACGGCAAGACGTTCGTGCACCTGCCGCGCGCCCTGCTGCGCACCGTGCTCATCTTCCCGCTGATCCCGGCGCTGGTCTGGGACTCGGACGGCCGCTGCCTGCACGACAAGGCGGCCGGCACCGTCGTCATCAAGGTCCGCTAGTCGTTGAGAACGTGAAGAGGCCCGCCGCACATCTCGTGCGGCGGGCCTCTTCGTGCTGGTGGGAGCAGGTTCGGTCAGCCCCGGCGGCGCATGGCGCGCTGGACGTTGCGCATCTTGGCGCCCGCCGGCATCGGGCCCTTGGGCAGTGCGGCGCCACGGCTGGCCAGCGCGGCGAGGCGGGTCTCCAGCGTGTCGACCTGGGCGGCCGTGATGTTGCGCGGCAGCTTCATCAGCTTCGACTGGAGCTTCTTCAGCGGGACCTGGCCCTCTTCGGTGCCGATGATGAAGTCGTAGATCGGGGTCTCGCCGACGACGCGGGCGATGCGCTTCTTCTCCTGCGCGAGGAGCGGCTTGACGCGCTGCGGCGCGCCCTCGGCGACCAGGACGACGCCCGGCCGGCCCAGCACGCGGTGCACGGCGTCGAGCTGCGTGGTGCCCGCGACGGCGGGCGTGACGCGCCAGCGGCCGCGCAGGTTCTCGAGCGCCCAGGCGCCCGCACCCGGCTGGCCGTCCGCCTTGCGGAAGACGTTGCTCTGGACGCGGCGGCCGAAGATGATGACGGCCAGCAGCGCGCCGATCGCGACGCCCAGCGGCACGAACATCCACACGGCGTCGAAGACGATGCCCAGGACCACGGCGATCGCGGTGACGCCGAGCAGGGCGCCCAGCATCATCGGAATGAGCGCCTTGTCCTCGCGGCGCTGCATCTTGAACGCCTCGAAGATCTGCTTGCGCCGCTCGCGTGAAGCCGCGCGGCGAACCTTCGCCGCTTCCTTCGCCGCCGCCTTGTCCTGCTTACCAGCCATACCCACAGGATACGGCGCGCTGGTCTCGGTGTTGCATCGGCCATCTGCGAGACTGCCGGGCATGGACGCGTTGCTGGAGGGTCTTGATCCGGAACAGCGCGCCGCGGTCGAGGCCCCGCGTGGCCCCGTGTGCGTGCTCGCGGGTGCCGGTACCGGAAAAACCCGCACCATCACGCACCGCATCGCCTATCTGTGCCAACGCGGCCACGTCGCTCCGTCGCAGGTCCTCGCCGTCACGTTCACCAAGCGCGCCGCGGGGGAGATGCGCACACGTTTGCGCTCTCTGGACGTGCACGGCGCACAGGCCGTGACGTTCCACGCCGCCGCCTCGCGCCAGCTGCGTTACTTCTGGCCGCGCGTCATCGGCGGCCCGCGCTGGGAGCTCGTCGACCAGAAGATCCGCGTCGTCGCCCGCGCCGCGACCCGGCTCGGGATGCCGACCGAGTCGGACGCGCTGCGCGACCTGACCAGCGAGATCGAGTGGGCGAAGGCGTCCCTGCTGACGCCGGAGGACTACCCGGCCGCCGCCGCTCGCGCCGCGCGGGACATCCCGGCGCCCGCCGAACAGATCATGAAGCTCTACACGACCTACGAGCAGCTCAAGACCGAGGCGCAGCTGCTCGACTTCGACGACCTGCTGCTCTACACGGCGGGAGCGCTGGAGGACAACGCGGAGGTCGCGCAGGAGTTCCGCGACCGCTACCGCTGCTTCGTCGTGGACGAGTACCAGGACGTGACGCCGCTGCAGCAGCGCGTGCTCGACTCGTGGCTGGGCGCTCGCGACGACCTGACCGTGGTCGGCGACGCGAACCAGACCATCTACTCGTTCGCGGGCGCCTCGCCGCAGCCGCTGCTCAACTTCGGGCGCCGGTTCCCCGAGGCGGTCGTCGTGCGGCTGGAGCGCGACTACCGGTCGACGCCGCAGGTCGTCGAGCTGGCCAACGACGTGATCAAGTGGGCGCGCGGGCGTCCGGCCGGCTCGCGGCTGCAACTGATCGGGCAGCGGCCGGACGGGCCGAAGCCGCGGTTCCACGAGTTCGACGACGAGCCGAGCGAGGCCGACGCCGTCGCGGGCCGCGTCAAGACGCTGCTCGACGAGGGCGTCGCGGCGTCCGAGATCGCGATCCTCTACCGCGTCAACGCGCAGTCCGAGGTGTACGAGCAGGCGCTCGCCGGGCTCGGCATCCCGTACCTGGTGCGCGGTGGCGAGCGCTTCTTCGAACGCGCAGAGGTGCGCCAGGCGATGATCACGCTGCGCTCGTCGGGCGCTCCTGATGGCAGCCTGCCCGAGGTCGTGCGCTCGGCGCTGCACCGCGTCGGGCTGACCGACGAGCCGCCGACCGGTGGCAGCGCGCGTGAACGCTGGGAGTCGTTGCTCGCGCTCGTCGAGCTCGCTGAGGAGTTCGCCGCCGCCACGCCCGACGCGGACCTGCCGAGGTTCTGCGTCGAGCTGGACATGCGTGCCGAGGCACAGCACCCGCCGACGGTCGAAGGCGTGACGCTGGCGTCGCTGCACGCGTCGAAGGGCCTCGAGTGGGACGCCGTGTTCCTCGTCGGACTGGTCGAGGGCACGATGCCGATCCAGTACGCGGACGGCGACGAGGCGAAGATCGAAGAAGAACGCCGCCTTCTCTATGTAGGTGTCACGCGCGCGCGTGAGCACATCTGGCTCTCGTGGGCGCTGGCGCGTGCCGCCGGTGGACGCAAGTACCGCCGCCGGTCGCGGTTCCTCTACAGCCTCGTTCCCGAGAACCACCCGGCCGCGCGCGTATCCGGTGGCGCGCAACGGCCTCCTCTCATGAAGAAGGAGAAGCCGACCTGCCGGGTGTGCGCGTCGACGCTGGTCGAGGCGCAGGCCGTCAAGCTCGGCCGATGCAGGGCCTGTCCGTCCGATGTGGACGAGGAGCTGCTCGAGTCGCTGCGCCGGTGGCGTGCGGGACGCGCGCGGGAGCTGAAGGTGCCCGCGTACGTCGTCTTCACCGACGCCACCCTGATGGCGATCGCGGAGCAGCGACCCACGGATTCGGCCGGACTCGTCGCGATCTCGGGCATCGGCGCCTCCAAGCTTGATAAGTTCGGCGACGACGTGTTGGGCCTGGTCCGAGCCGGTGTCGGGTACTCCGCCACCTGATCGGGACAAGTTTCGTTAAATAGGTTGCGAGCCCCAGGTACGGGGTCATAACCTGCTCATGCCGGGTCCGGAGGACCCGTCTGGGGAAGAAGAACTACTACTAGCTCTCGATGCAGAGCTCTCTCGTTCGGAGGAGGTGGCCCGTTGTGAAGATCTTCAGCATCTCCCGCGCGCTCGGCCTCCCGTTGACCGAGGGCTTCTGCACGTCCGCATCCGCTCAGGCCATGTGGCACACCTCTGCCCTCAAGCCGGTGGCGCTGCTGGGTCGTGAGCGGGGCACCGCTCTGCGCGGCACCGCTCTGGTTGGTGCCGAAGCGCGCAGCGAGCAGCCGATCGCGCTGCCGGCCATCGATGACGTCGACAACTACACGAATGCGCTGTCCGCGCATCAAGTGAGAAGGCTCCTGCCGACCCCCTAGAAGGGGTCGAAGGACCACCAGGCTCACGAAAGCCGCGGACTCGTACAGAGTCCGCGGCTTTCGTGTTTTTGCAGTACCCCACACAAGGAGAAAACCCTGATGTTGACCGCGACTGTCCCGCTCACGGGCGAGGCACTTCCGGACCTCGCGGAGGGGCTCGACATCCCCTGCCGCACCCACAACCCCGACCTCTGGTTCGCTGACGCGCCTGCTGACCTCGAGAAGGCGAAGTCCTTCTGCGGGACCTGCCCGGTCCTCGCGGAGTGCCTCGCCGGCGCGATCGCTCGTCACGAGCCGTGGGGCGTCTGGGGTGGAGAGATCTTCGAGCGCGGTGTCGTCATCGCGCGCAAGCGGCCCCGTGGCCGCCCGCGCAAGGACGCCACTGTTGTCACTGCCAGCAAGACGGAGGCGGCGGCGTGAACACCGTGCATCTCAACCACAACGCAAGCGCATTGCCCGCCTACCTGAACGAGGGTCTGACTCCCATGTCTCTGAATGAAGAACTCGTCCGAATACGAATACAAGAAGCCCAGAGGTTCGCTGAAGAGCAACGCCTGGCGAACCGCCTCGCGTCAGCGCAACGTTGGCGCAGGTTGTCGCGATGGGCGGGACGCAGAGCGGCTCGCTTCGACCTCTGACAGTCTCGAGCTGAGGCCGTCATCCACGAGAAGGTGGATGGCGGCCTCGGCCGTTCCTCCGTACCGTTCCCTTTTGTGCCGCACCACACTCACGACGGAATCGACTGGTCAGCTCGCCTCCACGCGATGAGGCGCTACGGCTCGCTGCAGGCGGAGGCGCTGTCCTCGGTCGCCCGCAGACTGATCGAGCCCTTGCCCGACTCGCCAGTCGTGATGGACGTCGGCTGCGGCGCCGGCTCCATGAGCGTGCCGCTCGCCGCGGCCCTGCGAGACCACGGCGGAGGCGTCCTGGTCCTGGTCGACGCCACCCCCGAACTCCTGGACGCGGCCTGCGCCGCGGCCCGCGCGGAAACCGACGGCGCCGTCTCGGTGAAGCCGGTACTGGCCGACCTCACCGCCGAAGACCCGCTGTCGTTCGCCGGCCCGGTCGAGCTCATCTGGGGCTCGCGGGTGATCCACCACCTCCCTGATCAGTTGCGCGGGATGAAACGCCTGGTAGACGCCCTGGCCCCCGGCGGCTGGCTGGCCCTCGCGGAAGGCGGCCTCGAAACCCGCTTCCTCCCGTGGGACCTCGGCGTCGGTTCACCCGGCCTGCAGGACCGCATCGCCGCGGCCCGCGCCTCGTGGTTCGTGTCGATGCGAGAGAAGATGACGGGCTCGGTCCGCCTCCCGGTCGGCTGGAACGTCGCCCTCGCCGACGCGGGCCTGGGCGAGATCAGCGCCTTCAGCTTCGTCGTCGACCACCCGGCCCCGGCCAAACAACTCGTCCGCGACTGGGCGGTCGACCGCCTGACCTGGCTGGCCGAGATCACCAGCGCCCACCTGCACCCGGCCGACCGCGACGCGCTCCGCCGCCTGCTCAACCCCTCCGACTCCGAGTACGTCGGCGCCCGCGAGGACGTGTTCCTGCTGGAAACCGACACCGTGCACGTGGGACGGCGCCGGTGACCGCTGGGGCGGAGCCGGCGTGCCACAGATGTGGGCGGCTGCGTTCCTCCGTTTCCGACCTGGAGTTCCTGGCCTGGTCGTCGGAGAAGACCGGTGGGTCTCTCCGGTGGTTGTGTCAGACGTGCTCGAAGACCCACGTGCGGGACATCGAGGGCAAGCTGCCGGACGAGTACTGGCGCTGACTCACCTGGCGCCGCGGATCGCGCGGCAAGGTCGGTCGCGTCTGGCTTGAGGTAGCGGTCGGGTCGAGGTGGGCTCGTGGGTGTGAGCCGCCGGGGTCAGGTGGTGCGCGACCTGGAGAGCGGGCCGCCGGTCGGGCGGTGGAAAGTCCGCGAGGTCCGACAGCGTGGGCCAAGCGGGAGCGCACGCCCTGCTGACCTGCGGTGCCATGGGTGCGGGCGGGTCGATCAGTGCCGAAGTAGTCGGCTCGTCGCTGGACAAGAAATGCGGTCCGTCGCTCACGGTCCGAGCGTGCCCGGTACGAACGGTCCGCGTTGGCCTGCGGTCAGGTCGGGTACAGGCGGCGCAAGGCCTGTCTGACCAGCGCCGTCTACCGGCGGTTGCTCACCTGTAGCTCCTTCCGTAGTTCCGCCGACGTGGCCTGAGCTGGAGCGCATGACTCTGACCTGCAGTGTCAGAGGCAGAATGGGCCGATCAGTCCCGAAGAGTCGGCTCGTCACTGGGCAAGGAATGCGGTTCGTCGCTCGTGGTGCGAGCAGCGCGCCTCGGCACGAGCGGTCCACGGAGGCCTGCGGTCAGGTCGGGTACAGGTGGCTCAAGGCCTGCCTGACCAGTGCCGTCCCTCGACGGCTGCTCACCCCTAACTCCTCCCGCAGTTCCGCCGGCGTGCACAACCGCGCACTCACCACGGCGTCGAGGATCTCTGCGATGGCGCGCGGGTTCAGTTCCCGCCGGGCCATGTCGAGAGCGGCCCGTGCGGCACTCGCGAGCCTCAGACCGTGGCGTTCCACCACGGCCGGTGGACGGGTGGTGCGTTCCAGCAGAATCCACGGATTCGCTCTTCGCACATTGCTTCCCGCGAGGACGTGAATGTGCCTGGGAAGAGGAAGTGTTGCTCCTTGGCGAACCAGCGCATCGGCTCCCGTGATCACCGAGGAAGGCCCGGCGAAGGAAAGAACCGCGCGCAGCCGGTCGAGACGAGTGGCCGGGGAAGGCGTGGTCAGAACCACGCCGGGCAGCAGCCGCTGCCATGAGCCGGCGGGTGTGCAGTGGCGCCGGACCTCCCGCGAGGAGATCCCGGATTTGCGCAGCTCAGCGGTGGTCGCGATGGGTGCCATGGATTCATCGTGGCGCAGCCGGCGGCGGTCGAAGTGGGGTGATCGCCAAGCTGTGGACAACTTCGCTTGGATTCACTCGGACGAGTTAGTCGGCGAATCCCGGTTGCCACCGAGCGACGATTTCGTGTGCGGTCACGTGGGCGTCGAGCTGGCAGAGAATGCCCGTCGCACCCATTGTCACGCGGTGGATCAGCAGATACTGGGGCGGCAGGTTCAAAGAGCGGCCAGTCTGCGAATCCGGGCTGCGCAGATCGCCCACGCGTTCGGCCTGCGACTGCAACCAGCGGCGGGTGAAGTGGAACGACTCGGTGCGCAGCGGCTCCACGAACGGTGCCAGGTAGCCGAGCACGTCCTCGCCGTGCAGTTCCATGCCCTCGCGGATGAAGTTCTCGGTGCGCAGCAGTTCGACCAGGTCGGCGGAGCGGCCGTCGAGGGCCAGCCTGGTCATCAGGCCCAGCGTCTTGGGCAGGCCGTCGGGCAGGCGGGCCACGGCGCCGAAGTCGATCACGCGCAGGCGGCCGTCGTCGCCCAGCATGAAGTTGCCGGGGTGCGGGTCGGCGTGCAGCAGGCCGGAGCGGGACGGGGCCGAGAAGTGGAACTCGGCGAGGAGCTGGCCCGCCAGGTCGCGGTCCTCGGGCGAGCCCTCGCGGATGATGTGCGACAGGCCCACGCCGGAGGTCCACTCGGTCACCATGACCTTGGGCGCCGAGGCGATGACGCGGGGGACCAGCACGTGCGGGTCGTTCTCGAAGGCCTTCGCGAACGTGCGCTGGTTCGCGGCCTCGTCGCGGTAGTCGAGCTCCTCCAGGTACCTGTCGCGCAGCTCCTCCAGCAGCGGGCGCACGTCGGTGCCGGGCATGATCGCCTGAAGCAGGCGGCTGAACCGCAGCAGCTGCTTCAGGTCGGCGCGCAGGGCCTCGTCGGCGCCGGGGTACTGGACCTTCACCGCCACGTCGCGGCCGTCGTGCCACACCGCGCGGTGCACCTGGCCGATGGACGCCGACGCCGCCGGAACGTCGTCGAACTCATGGAAGCGCTTCGTCCAGGACGCGCCCAGCTGCTCGGCGAGCACGCGGTGCGTGGTGCGGGCGGGCATCGGCGGGGCCGCGGTCTGCAGCTTCGTCAGCGCCTCGCGGTACGGGGCCGCCAGCTCGTCGGGGACCGCCGCCTCGAACACGCTCAGCGCCTGCCCGAACTTCATCGCGCCGCCCTTGAGCTGGCCGAGCACCGCGAACACCTGTTCCGCCGTCTTGGCCGTCACCTCGGCGTTGACCTCGTCGGCCGCGCGTCCGGTCAGTCGCTTCCCCCAGCCGCCGACAACCCGGCCGGCCACCCCGAGCGGGAGGCTCGCCAGCTTGGCGGTGCGCTGCACGGCCTTGCGCGGAATCTCGGTCACTCGGCCATGTTATGTGCGGAGCACTGACAGTCCGGGTGCGGATACCAGCTTCGCCTCTCAGCAACACCGGACAGGAGGTCGAGCTCGAGAGTGGCGTTCACCACGGGCGGAGGGACTTGGTCGTGGCCGCGGACGTAGCTCAGCGACCCCAGGACCTGCGCCACCGCCAGCGCCGCCGTTCCCGACGCGAACAGCACGTCGGTCGAGGCGGGTCGGCCGACGAGCTGGGCCGCGATGACGGGCCACGCGGGATCCTGGTCGGTGCGGTGCAGGTCCGCGCAGTTCAAGCACGAGGAACGACCGGGCAGGACCAACGGCCCCACGATGCCCACGCCCTCACGCACGCGCACGGCCAGATGCGGCGTCCGGAACGCCATCAGCGTGCCCACGAGGTTCGGATCGGGGACGAGCGTCGCCGCCAGCACGGTCAGATCGGCGTTGTGGGCGAGCTGAACGCTCGATTCCACCAGGAGCGAAGTGATGGAGAGCGCGAGGTGCCCGGACCCGTGCACGGCGGCCGTTCCACCCCTCGCGAGGGGGCCGTCGTCGAGCAGACCCGCCTCTTCGAGTGAAGAGAGAACTTCACCCAGCTGGGTGGGGTCCTCACCGCGGCTTTTCAGCCTTTCACCCAGTTCAGCGACAGTGTGCCGGCCGTCGAGGGCGATCAGTTCGTCGACCAGAGCCTCGGGCAGCGAGTCGATCACGACGGCGTGCTTCGGGTCGATGCCGACCTGGACGACGCCGGGGGCTCTGCGCACCACGGCCAGTCCTGCACGCACGCGAGGTCTTGTGTCCACGACGGCAAGACTGGCAGGGGGCGTGGCCCCCTGCCAGCGCAAACGTCAGACCTTGGCCTTGCCGAGGATCCGCGTCATCTTCGTACCGCAGACAGGGCAGGTGCCCTTCGCCATGCGCCGCCCATTGGTCTCCTCGACGTTGCCGTCGAAGTCGCGCTTCTCGCGACACTTGACGCAGTAGCCGTTGTAGGTGTCGGCCACAGCCCCTCCCTTGCAGTTGTGAGTGCGGACACACTCGGGGACCTTGGCGCGACGGTACCTCCGCAGGCGTGCGAAATCGCGCATGTCGATCCCGCGCGTGTCCAGCCGCCGTTCGGTGGAACTTCACCCGCCGGGTGCGCGCCTGCCGCCGGTTGGGGGCCGAAATTTGTCGGTGGCGGCGTTTACGGTGACTGCATGGCCGAACCGCGGGTGGAAGTGCGGCGGAGCCCCCGGCGCCGCCGCATGGTCAGCGCGTACCGGGAGGGCGACACCGTCGTCGTCCTTCTGCCGGCACGGATGACCAAGGGGGAAGAGAAGCACTGGGTGGCGGAGATGTTGAGCCGCCTTCAGCGCAGTGAGACGCGCAGGAAGTCCCCTGCGCGCACATCGGACGAGGCGCTCATGGCGCGGTGCGCCGAGCTTTCGGCGCGCTACCTGGACTTGCTGGCGGAGCCGGTGAGCGTGCGCTGGGTGCCGCCCATGCGCACGCGCTGGGCGTCGTGCACGCCGACGGAGGGCACGATCCGCGTGTCCGAGCGGCTGCGCGACGTGCCGCCGTGGGTGCTCGACTACGTGCTGGTGCACGAGCTCGCGCACCTGCTGGTCCCAGGGCACGGCAAGGACTTCTGGGAGTGGGTGCACCGCTACCCGAAGACCGAGCGGGCCATGGGCTATCTGGAGGGACTCTCGGCCGCCGCAGGCCTGGGGATCACCGAGGACTGAAGCCGTGACGACGTGAAGCGCCCGGCGAGGGTGTGCTCGCCGGGCGCTTCACGTGTTCAGGTGCTGGTCAGGCCTCTTCGGGCTTGTCCGGCTTGTCGCCGTCCTCGGCCTTGCCCTCGCGCATGGTGCGCTCCAGCTCGGCGATCGGGTCCTCCAGCGCGTTGCGGGTGTTCGTCAGGCGTTCGGCGAACTCCAGCGGGTCGTCGAGGTCCTCGGCGGTCGGGACGAGCTCGGCGTGCTCCCACACGCTGTCGCGCACCTCGACACCGTGCTGGTCGCCGATCAGCTTCCACAGGGCCGAGGCGGCCCGCAGCTTGCGCGGGCGCAGCTCCAGGCCCACGAGCGTCGCGAACGTCTGTTCGGCCGGGCCACCTGAGGCACGGCGGCGGCGCAGCGTCTCGCGCAGGGCCGCGGCACCGGGCAGGCGGTCGGAGACGGCGGCGTCGACCACGACGTCCACCCAGCCCTCGACGAGGGCGAGGAGCGTCTCCAGGCGGTTCAGCGCCGCCTTCTGCTCCGGGGTGGTCTGCGGTTCGAGCAGGCCCGAGCTCATGGCCTCCTCGATGGAGGCGGGGTTCGACGGGTCGATCTGGCCGGCGAGCTGCTCCAGGGCCGAGGTGTCGACCTTGATGCCCTTGGCGAACTCCTCGACGGTGTCGAGCAGGCGCTGCCGCAGCCACGGCACGTGCGTGAAGAGGCGCTGGTGGGCGGCCTCGCGGGCGGCGAGGAACACCATGACCTCGGACGCGGGACGCTCCAGGCCCTCGGTGAACTTCTCGATGTTCGCCGGCAGCAGGGCCGCGGTGCCCTCGGGACCGAGCGGCAGGCCGACGTCGGTCGAGGTCAGCACCTCGGCGCCGAGCTGTGCCAGCGCGTTGCCGAGCTGCGAGCCGAACGCCATGCCGCCCATCTGGCCGAGCATCGCCAGCAGCGGGCCGGCCGCCTGCTTGGCCTCGGCGGGCATCGCCTCGACCCACGCGCCGGACATGCGCTGCGCGACCGGGTCGCACAGGCGCTGCCAGGTCGGGATCGTGCGCTCGATCCAGTCGCGCGCCGTCCACGCCTGCGTGGTGCGGGTGCCGGCGGGCAGCGACGTGACCGGGTCCAGCCACATCTCGGCCAGGTGCACGGCGTCGGTGACCGCGCTCGACTGGTCGGAGGCGAACCCGATCGTGGTCGTCGTCGAGGACAGCTGCTGGAACGCGATCTGCTTGGCGAGGTCGTAGTTCACCGGCCCGCTCGACGAGCCCGCGTTGCTCAACATCGAGCCCAGTTGGCTCAGCATGTTGCCCAGCTGGCTGAAGTCGAACGGGTTGTCTCCCGGCTTCCCGCTCTTGTCGTCGGGGTCGTGCGGGCTGAACCCGAACGGCACGTCACTCATGCCTCTACCGTACGCGGACAGACATGGTCGTACGCTGTTCAGCCGTGAGTGAAACCGTCACGACCGCACCCCCACCCGCGCCCCCGCCGAGGGAACGCGGACTGACCCGCCGGACGTGGACGCTGATCGTCAGCTTCCTAGTGGTGGCGGCACTCGGACTGCTCGGCGGTTTCGCCAGAGTCCCGTACGTCGCGCTGGGCCCCGGCCCGACCTACGACGTGCTCGGCCAGGTGAAGGACGCCGACGTGGTGTCGGTCGAGGGCCAGGACACCTTCCCCACCAAGGGGACCCTGCGCATGACGACGGTCTCGCTCACCGACGACGTGTCGCTGTTCGGCGCGCTGGGCCTGTGGTTGTCCGGCCGCTACGCCCTGGCGCCGCGCGAGGAGTTCTTCAAGCCCGGCGAGTCGGAGCAGCAGGTCCAGGAGAACAACGAGCGCGCGTTCAGCGAGTCGCAGACCGCCGCCGAGGTCGCGGCCCTGAACTACCTCAAGTATCCGGGCATGGTGATCGCGAACCAGGTCACCAAGGGCAGCCCGGCGGAGAACGTCATCCCGCTCGGCGCCCGCATCATCTCGGTCAACGGCAAGCAGGTGCAGAGCGCCGCCGACGTGAGCGGCGCGCTGGAGAACACCAAGCCCGGCGACCGCATCGAGGTGGCGTTCGAGAAGGACGGCACCTCCCAGTCGACCCAGCTCACCCTCGGCACCCGCGACGACGGCCGCCCGGCGGGCTTCATCGGCATCTCGCCGGTCGACCGCGCCGACGTGCCGTTCAAGATCAAGATCAGCCTCTCCGACGTGGGCGGTCCCTCGGCCGGCCTCATCTTCGCGCTGGCGATCGTCGACAAGCTGACGCCGGGCGAGCTCAACGGCGGCAAGTCCATCGCGGGCACCGGCGAGATCACCGGTGACGGCACCGTGAAGCCCATCGGCGGCATCGCGTTCAAGATGGTCGCCGCGAAGGAAGCGGGCGCGACGGCGTTCCTCGTGCCCGCCGACAACTGCACGGACGCGAAGCAGCAGGCGCCGCCCGACCTCAAGCTGATCAAGGTCGAGAACCTGACGGACGCCGTGTCGTCGCTGGAGGCGCTCAACGCCGGCAAGGACACGCCGAGCTGCTGACCCGGTCGGCCCGTGGACAGGTGGTGCTCGGCGGCACCGGCTGAGGTCCTGGCCGCGGCCCGCTGTGGCCGCGGCCGGCGCAGGAGTGGAAGCGGCGTCTGGACGACGCCTCGACCGGCGTGCTGCGGAGTGGTCGCCGCCTGGCGGTTCGGATG
This sequence comes from Lentzea kristufekii, assembly GCF_033949925.1. Taxonomy (NCBI): domain Bacteria; kingdom Bacillati; phylum Actinomycetota; class Actinomycetes; order Pseudonocardiales; family Pseudonocardiaceae; genus Lentzea; species Lentzea kristufekii. The sequence continues at coordinate 274,235 of NZ_JAXAVV010000012.1, read as the reverse complement.
CTCCACGCCTGTGAAGGGTGTGCGCGCTGGTCGGCGAGGCCTCGGTGCCGGGGTGGTCGGCGGCCCGCCGCGGACGTCGGCGCGCGCTTTCGCAGGGGTACCCCTGAGCTGGGAACCCCTACATCTCAACGTACTCAGAGGGTCCGACAAGATCGGCGAACGCGCGTTGGTTCCGCCGGGGCGGCCGGCTCGGCCGCGCTTGCGGCGGTCCTCGCTGTCCGCTTGCCGCGAACATCAGGCAACGACATCAACCCCGGCGCGATCAGGTGCCGGGGTTGTGCCAGCCTGGTGAGGTGACGACTAGGGCCGCAGCGTGGCGAGCAGGGCGTCGGTGAGGTTGGGCGCCAGTTCGGGGTGCTCGACGAACTCCTCTGGCACCTCGACCGTCCCGCGCAGCCTCAGCACGCAGGAGACCGAGCCGTCGCGCAGCACCGCCGCCACCAGGCGCGCCTCGCGGCGTGCGGGGTGTTCGGCGGCGAAGCGGCGGGCCGCCTCGTCGTCCAGGTCGCCGTGGCTCAGTTCCGTCTCGGCCTCCGGCGGCAGGACGACGATCTCCTGGGCCAGGGCGCACCCGGTCACGGCCGGGGGCCACTCGATGCCCGCGAGCGCGTCGCCCAGGTCGCCCGACAGCTCGTCCTGGGCGATCGGGGTCAGCGGGCTCGACTCCGGGTCGAGCTGGTCCCGCAGCTCCGGTTGCTGCTTCAGCAGGTCTGAGGTGGCCACTAGGGCGAAGAGTTGCGGAGGCTGCTCCCAGCCGCCTGCCGCTACGAACTCCTCAACCTCGCGGGCGACCGTCGGGAGGATGACCGCTGGCGTTTCACTCGCTGACACGCGTGTCATCGTAAGACTGCGGACTTCACGGGAACCCAGGGCGTCGTCCGTAGAGTTGGACTAAACGTACGTATCGATTTACCGCGATCCAGGAGCGTGCCTCGTGGCCACACGGCCTCCGGTCGGACTGCCGAAACTGTCCCGGCGCAGCCGAATACTGCTCATCGTGGGTGTAGTGCTCCTGTTCGGTCTCATCACGGGATCGCGGCTGCTCGACACCTACGTGAACTGGCTGTGGTTCGGCGAGGTGAAATTCCGCGACGTCTACAGCACAGTCCTGCTCACCCGCCTGGCGCTGTTCGTGGCCGTCGGGGCCGTGGTCGGCGGCGTCGTCGCGCTGAACCTCTTCCTCGCGTACCGGGCTCGGCCGGTGTTCGTGCCGGTGTCCGGGCCCGACGACCCGGTGGCGCGCTACCGCACCGTCGTGATGGGGCGGGTGCGGTTCTTCGCGATCGGCATCCCCGTGTTCGTCGGGCTGATCGCGGGCGCGTCGGCGCAGGCCGACTGGCAGCAGATCCAGCTGTTCCTGAACTCCCAGCCGTTCGGCGTGACCGACCCGCAGTTCGGGCACGACATCGGCTTCTACGCGTTCCAGCTGCCGTTCTACGAGTGGCTGCTGTCGTGGCTGTTCATCACGACCGCCGTCTCGTTCATCGGCGCGGTCATCGCGCACTACCTGTTCGGCGGCATCCGGCTGGCCGGTCGCGGCGGCCAGCTCTCGGGCCCCGCGCGGCTGCACCTGGCGCTCGTCGCCGGTACGTTCGTGCTGCTCAAGGCCGTCGCGTACTTCTTCGACCGGTACTCGCTGCTGCTGCACGAGAACGAGAAGTTCGTCGGCGCGAGCTACACCGACCTCAACGCGGTGCTGCCGGCCAAGCTGATCCTGCTGTGCATCGCGGTGTTCTGCGCCGTCGCGTTCTTCGCGGGCGCGTTCATGCGCAACGTGCAGCTGCCCGCCATCGCGACCGTCCTGCTGGTGCTGTCGAGCGTGCTCGTCGGTGCGGCGTGGCCCGCGGTGCTGGAGCAGTTCTCGGTCAAGCCGAACGCCATCCAGAAGGAAGCCGAGTCGATCACCCGCAACATCGCGGCGACACGGCAGTCGTTCGGGCTGACAGACGACAAGGTCGAGACGAAGCCCTACGAGGGCAAGCAGAACGTCACCAACGACCAGGTCAAGACCAACGACGCGGCGACGCTGGGCAACATCCGCCTGCTCGACCCGGCGGTGCTCTCGCGCACCTTCACGCAGTTCCAGCAGCTGCGGCCGTTCTACGGCTTCCCGAACAAGCTCGACGTCGACCGGTACACAGTGGAGGGAAAGCTCCGCGACTACATCGTCGCGGTGCGCGAGCTCAAGCTCGACAGCCTGCCGCAGGGCCAGCGCGACTGGATCAACCAGCACCTCATCTACACGCACGGCAACGGCTTCGTCTACGCCGAGGCGAACAAGGTGAACGCGGTCGCCGACGAGTCCAACGGCGGCTACCCGGACTTCAAGACCGGTGAGGTCAAGTCCAACGGCGACGTCGGCAACGTGCCGAACGGCATCAAGGTCGACCAGCCCCGCACCTACTTCGGCGAGCTGTTCGGCGTGAACGACTACTCGATCGTCGGCGGCCGTCCGGCCGGCTCGGCGGCGGAGTACGACACGGACGCCAAGTCCTACACCTACACCGGTGCCGGTGGCGTCCCGATCGGCAGCCTGTTCAACAAGCTCGCCTTCGCGGCGTACTACGGCGAGCGCAACATCCTCTTCAACCAGTCGATCGCGGACGACTCGAAGATCCTGTTCAAGCGCACGCCGCGCGACCGCGTGCAGGCCGTCGCCCCGTGGCTCACGGTGGACAGCGACCCGTACCCGGCCGTCGTCAACGGCCGCATCACGTGGATCGTCGACGGATACACCACGCTCGAGAACTACCCGTACGCGCAGCGCACGCAGCTCGGTGACGCGACGAACGACTCGCTCACTGCGGACGGCGTCGTCATCTCGCAGGTCAACAAGCCCGTCAACTACATCCGCAACTCGGTCAAGGCCACTGTGGACGCCTACGACGGCACGGTGAACCTGTACCAGATCGACGACAAGGACCCGGTCCTCAAGGCGTGGATGGGCGTCTTCCCGAACACGGTGAAGCCGGGCAGCGAGATCTCCAACGAGCTGCGCCAGCACTTCCGCTACCCCGAGGACCTGTTCAAGGTGCAGCGGCAGATCCTGTCGAAGTACCACGTCTCGTCGCCGTCGGACTTCTACTCCGGTGTCGCCTACTGGGCACCGCCGCAGGACCCGACGATCGACAACGTGACAACGGCCGACGCCCAGCGCGACGCGGCGAGCAAGCGCCGTGACGCCCAGCCGCCGTTCTACGTCCTCGCCGGTGACCCGAGCGACCCGAGCAAGGTCCGCTTCCAGCTGACCAGCCCGCTCGTCCGCGAGAACCGGGAGTTCATGGCGGCCCACGTCTCGGTCGGATCCGATCCGGACAACTACGGGAAGATCAGCGTCCTGCAACTCAGTCAGGACGCGAAGGGCCCGCAGCAGATCCAGACGCAGTTCCTCACGTCGGACAACGTCAGCCGCGAGCTCAACCTGCTGACCCAGCAGAAGACGACGGTCGTCTACGGCAACCTGCTCACACTGCCCGTGGGCGGAGCGCTGCTCTACGTCGAACCCGTCTACATCGAGCGCGCGTCGAACAACACGTCGTACCCGCAGCTGTCCAAGGTGCTCGTCTGGTACGGCGACCGGGTCGGCTACGCGTCCACGCTGAACGAGGCGCTGGACCAGGTGCTCAGCGGTGCCGGCGCGGTCGTGCCGCCGCCCAGCGACAACAACGGCAACGGCCAGACCTCCACGCCGCCGTCGACCACACCGCCCACCAACAGCGCGCTGAGCCCTGAGCTGCAGAAGGCGGTCAGCGACATCGACGCGGCGCTGGCCGACATCAAGAGGGCCCAGCAGAGCAGCAACTTCACCGAGCTCGGCCAGGCGTACGCCAAGCTGGACGACGCCACGAAGAGGTTCAAGCAGTACAACACCGGGGCGCCCGCGGCGCCGCCGACCGGCCAGTCGTCGGTTGTGCCGAGCCCCACACCGTCCGGCTGACCTACCGATTTGCTTTATCCGCTCCGCCCCGCGTAAGGTTCTAATTACCGACGCGGGGTGGAGCAGCTCGGTAGCTCGCTGGGCTCATAACCCAGAGGTCGCAGGTTCAAATCCTGTCCCCGCTACAAAGCTGGGAGAGCCCTGTTCGCGGAAAACGCGAACAGGGCTTTTTCGCATTTACATTGGGGGCGGAGCCCTCAAACCCCACCCCGGGGGCAAGCCCCCGGACCCCCGCCTGCCTTGCCTTCGGCATCGGCAGGCCACCCCTCGCGTCAGCTTCCCCGGCCTTGCCTTCGGCGTCGGCTGGACCGAATTGCCTCGCGTCGGCTTGCTTTGCCTTCGGCGTTGGCGGGTGCGATCTCGGCGGTCGGTGGGGTGGCGGCGGGCGGATGGGGGTTGTGGGGGGCTGACCTGCGGGAATGGTGCTTAAGGGGGGTGGGTGAAAATGGGTTTTTGGAGGGTGTAGAGTTCTCCTTACAACAGCAAGACAGCAACACGGCAAGACAAGCTAGAAGCGGCGCGGGGTGGAGCAGCTCGGTAGCTCGCTGGGCTCATAACCCAGAGGTCGCAGGTTCAAATCCTGTCCCCGCTACTAGATTAGACAGAAGGCCGGAGCCACTTGGCTCCGGCCTTCTGCGTTTCCCGGCCTGTGCGACTCGGCCAGGCCTTTCAGGTCATGTTCTCCGCCCAGTACTGGGCGCACAGCATGCTGGAGCAGATGCGGCCCTCGCCGTTGACGGTGCGGTGCTTGCGGATCTGTTTGCCGCACACCATGCACTCGTCCTTGCCGGCCTGCTCCGGGATGCCTCCCGTGACCCACGCCCTCGTGTGCGCCGCCACCTTCTTGTGGTCCAGCCACTTCAAGTTCAGGTTCATCATGGTCCCCGACCTCCGTGTTCAACCGCGCCTGCCTGGCAATGATCATTTTCCCGGAATGCCGGGCGCAGGAAAGAGGTCTGAGCGGACATCACCAGGTCGTGCGACGCCGGCCCCCCGACCGTCCATTCGGGTGGCTCCGGCCGGTGAGAGTCGTACCGCCGATCGAGTGAGGGCGGGGGACTTTCGTTTCTGCGAAAGGACTTTTCCATCCGGGATGGACACAGACGGTCAAGAGGCCAAACGCGTGAGGCTCGGAAACTGCCGCTTACTCAGCGAGACTTTTCGTTGCTCCGCATGGCCCATCAGACTAGCCCGGTGATCAGCCACTGTGGACAGAACGGCTGACCATTGTGGACAGCTTCCCCCAGACGTGGGAACGTTGTCGTTGTGTCAGACCTGAATGCGACCGCAGCTGCCCTGCTCGGGCTGCTGCACGACGGACCCAAGACCGGTGGCCAGTTGGTTGCGGAGGCAGGAGACCGCTTCGGCGCGTTCTTCAGCGTCACCCGCAGCCAGGTGTACCGCGAGCTGCCCGCGCTGGCTGACCAAGGCCTGCTGCGCCTCGGCAAGCAGGGACCGCGGTCCAGCCAGCAGTACGTGCTGACTGCCGCGGGCAAGAAGGCCTTCAAGAACTGGCTGCTGTCCGAGCCTGGCCCGGACCACCTGCGCAGCCCGCTCATCCTGCGCCTGGTGCACGCCGGTTCGCTGACCGCGAAGCAGCGCGAGTCCCTGATCACGACCGCACGTTCGACGTACGGTCAGGAACAGGAGAGCGCGAAGAGCGCGGCCAAGACGGCGGAGGACCCCTACGCCAAGGCGGTGGCCGAGTTCGGCCTCGCCCACGCGAAGGCCGTTCTCAAGCTGCTCGACGCGATTCCGACCGCCTAGAAGAGAGCGCCAGCACGCACCGGTCGCGACTGACGACCGGTGCTGGCGTAATCTTTTTGCGTGAACCCGGACGTCGAAGCAGACATCAAGGACCTCTCCGCCACCCTTTCGAGCATCGAGGCGGTGCTGGACCTCGATGCTCTGCGTGCCGCTGTCGCGGACCTGGAGGCGCAGGCGACCCGCCCGGACCTCTGGGACGACCAGGAGAAGGCGCAGAAGGTCACCAGCCAGCTCTCCCACAAGCAGGGCGAGCTGCGCCGCGTCACCGGCCTGCGCTCGCGCCTCGACGACCTGCCGCTGCTCTACGAACTCGCCGAAGAGGCAGAGGACGCGGACGCCGCGGCCGATGCGGACAACGACCGCGCCAAGCTCCGCGAGGAGATCGCGAGCCTCGAGGTGCGCACGCTGCTGTCCGGCGAGTACGACGAGCGCAACGCGCTGATCACCATCCGCGCCGAGGCCGGTGGCGTCGACGCCGCGGACTTCGCCGAGATGCTGCTGCGCATGTACTCGCGCTGGGCCGAGCGCCACAACTACGGCGTCGACGTGTTCGACACGTCCTACGCCGAAGAGGCCGGCATCAAGTCCGCGACCTTCCGCGTCAGCGCCCCCTACGCCTACGGCACGCTGAGCGTCGAGCAGGGCACGCACCGCCTCGTGCGCATCTCGCCGTTCGACAACCAGGGCCGCCGCCAGACGTCGTTCGCCGGCGTCGAGGTCGTGCCCGTCGTCGAGCAGACCGACCACGTCGAGATCGACGAGAAGGACCTGCGCGTCGACGTCTACCGCTCGTCCGGCCCCGGCGGCCAGGGCGTCAACACGACGGACTCGGCGGTGCGCCTCACGCACATCCCGACCGGCATCGTGGTGTCCTGCCAGAACGAGCGCTCGCAGCTGCAGAACAAGGCCACGGCCATGAACGTCCTGCAGGCGAAGCTGCTCGAGCGCCGCCGGCAGGAGGAGCAGGCCAAGATGGACGCGCTGAAGGACTCCGGCTCCAGCTGGGGCAACCAGATGCGCTCCTACGTGCTGCACCCGTACCAGATGGTCAAGGACCTGCGCACCGAGCACGAGGTCGGCAACCCGTCCGCGGTGCTCGACGGCGAGATCGACGACTTCCTCGAGGCCGGCATCCGGTGGCGCAAGCAGTCCCAGCAGGCGTAGCCGAGTTCCGCGGCCTCGTCCACGAGGCCGCGCGGCGCGCTGGGGGCACGGTGACGCGCTGGTGCGAGCCGGACGTCACCCCGAACTTCCACGCGGCGTACGTCGAGTACAGCGACCATCGGCCCACGGTCGCGGTGCTGTACTCGCACGCCGGTGACGTGGCGCTCGCGACCGGCCACGAACAGCAGCCGGTGGAGTTCGTCGACGACGCGGCGCTCACGGGCGTGCTCGCCGAGTTGAACCTGCACGTGCGGGGCTCTGCGGAGCTGAGGCGGCCGTTCAGGGCCGAGGACTGGCCGCTTCTCGACGTTCGTGACGTGCGCTACTGGCGTCCGCAGACCGTCGGCGAGGCCCTCTTCAACTGGTGGGACTGACCCCTTCCGGGGCTGGAAGTTAACCGGAACGGGGGCTTTACCCCGGCCATGAGTAGACTCGCGCCTCGTGATTCGTCTCGAACACGTTTCCAAGGTCTACAAGACCTCCACGCGTCCTGCGCTCGACGACGTGTCCGTCGAGATGGAGAAGGGCGAGTTCGTCTTCCTGATCGGGCCTTCCGGGTCCGGCAAGTCGACGTTCCTGCGCCTGCTGCTGCGCGAAGAGGTGCCGACCAGGGGACGCGTCTACGTCTCCAACTTCGACGTCGCCAAGATGTCGCGCCGCCGGGTCCCCCGCCTGCGGCAGTCGATCGGCTGCGTGTTCCAGGACTTCCGTCTTCTGCCCACGAAGACGGTCGCGGAGAACGTCGCCTTCGCGCTCGAGGTCATCGGCAAGCCCCGCAACACCATCGTCAAGGTGGTGCCGGAGGTGCTGCAGCTGGTGGGTCTCGACGGCAAGGAGGACAGGTTCCCGACCGAGCTGTCCGGTGGTGAGCAGCAGCGCGTCGCGATCGCCCGTGCGTTCGTGAACCGCCCGCTGGTGCTGATCGCCGACGAGCCCACCGGAAACCTGGACCCCGACACGAGCCAGGACATCATGTTGCTGCTGGAGCGGATCAACCGCACCGGCACGACCGTCATCATGGCCACCCACGACCACGGCATCGTCGACTCGATGCGCCGCCGAGTGGTGGAGCTCTCGTACGGCAAGGTCGTCCGTGATGACGCGCGCGGCGTTTACGGCGTTGGCCGCTAAGCGTCCCTAAGCCCCCGAACCCCAAGGAACCCCGCCCCCGATGCGTACCAGCTTCGTGTTCAGCGAGGTCATCACCGGACTTCGCCGGAACGTCACGATGACGATCGCGATGATCCTCACGACCGCCATCTCGCTCGGGCTGCTCGGCGGTGGCCTGCTCGTCGTCCGCATGGTCGACAAGATGCAGGCCAACTACGCGGGCAAGCTCGAGGTCTCCGTGCTGCTGACGAACGATGTCAGCGCCAACGACAAGGACTGCACCCAGCAGCCGTGTGCGGGCCTGCGTTCCAACCTGGAGGCGACCTCCGGCGTCGAGTCCGTGGTGTACCAGAACCGGGACGAGGGCTTCGAGCGCTTCAAGCGCATCTTCGAGGCCCAGCCGGAACTGCTCAAGCTCGCGCGTCCCGAAGCCATCCCGGCCACGTTCCGCGTGAAGCTCGAGGACCCGGAGCGGACCGACGTCATCAAGCAGGCCTTCGAGGGCAAGCCCGGTGTGAAGGGCGTCGACGACCAGGGCAAGTTCCTGGAGCGGTTCTTCGAGGGCCTGAACGGCATGCGCGACGTCGCCCTGATCCTGGCGCTCATCCAGGCGTTCGCCGCGCTGTTGCTGATCTCGAACACCATCCAGGTGTCGGCGTTCACCCGTCGCGTCGAGGTCGGCATCATGCGACTGGTGGGCGCGACCCGGTGGTACACGCAGCTGCCGTTCCTCATCGAGGCGGTCGTCGCGGGCATCATCGGCTCGGTCACCGCGGTCGGCGGCCTGGTGCTGTTCAAGGCGTTCTTCCTCGACCGGATCACCAGGAACCTCACCGAGTCGGGCATCATCCCGCCGATCGGCTACCTGGACATCCTGATCGTGTCGCCCTGGCTGTTCCTCGTCGCGATAGTCATCTCGGCGACCACCGGCTACGTGACACTCCGTCTCTACGTGCGGCTTTAGCTCTGATTTATGGGTCCGTGTTCGCGATAGCCGAGGCTGAGGCGGCCCCTGGCGGCACGGGCGGCCGACCCGAATACAACACCGGTATGCAGGTCAGCCGCCCGCACCACCAGGAACCACCTCAGCCGCGACTCTCATCGAACGAGACCCATAAATCAGAGCTTGGAGTTTTGCGGACCATTTAGACTGGTCGTCATGGTCAAGGAACGCGGGCAGAAGGTCATCGCGTCGAACCGCAAGGCTCGGCACGACTGGTCCATTCTGGACACCTACGAGGCGGGCATTCAGCTCGTCGGCACCGAGGTGAAGAGCCTGCGCATGGGCCGGGCGTCCCTGGTGGACGCCTTCGCCCAGGTCGACGACGGCGAGATCTGGCTGCACGCGCTGCACATCCCGGAGTACGTCGCGGGCACCTGGACGAACCACGAGGTCCGGCGCAAGCGCAAGCTCCTGCTGCACAAGGCGGAGATCGAGCGGCTGATCGGCAAGACCAAGGAGTCCGGTCTGTCGCTCGTGCCGCTGCAGATGTACTTCAAGGACGGCTACGTCAAGGTCGAGATCGCGCTCGCGAAGGGCAAGAAGTCCTACGACAAGCGCCAGGACCTGGCGAAGCGCGACGCGAACCGCGAGATCGCCAAGGCGCACGGCCGCGCCCTGAAGGGTCGCTACTGATGGCACTGGTGGACGTCCACGTCCACTTCATGCCGCAGAACGTCCTGGACAAGGTCTGGGCCTACTTCGACCGCGTGCGCGAATCCGGGGTCGACTGGTTCATCCAGTACCGCACCGACGAGAACGCCCGGCTCACCGCACTGCGGGAGCTGGGCGTCGTCGCGTTCGCACCCCTGCTCTACCCGCACAAGCCGGGCATGGCGCCGTGGCTGAACGAGTGGGTGGCCGACTTCGCGGCGCGGGTCCCGGAGGCGGTGCCGACGGGCACGTTCTACGCGGAACCCGGCGCCGAGGCGTACGTGCGCAAGGCCCTGGAGGCCGGTGCGCGCTGCTTCAAGTCGCACGTCCAGGTCGGTGGCTACGACCCGCGTGACGCGCTGCTGGACGGCGTCTGGGGTCAGCTGGCGGAGGCCGGCGTGCCCGTGGTCGTGCACTGCGGCGACGGGCCGATGCCGGGCGAGTTCACCGGGCTCGGCGTCTTCGAAGAGGTTCTGAAGGCGCACCCGCGGCTGACCGCGGTGATCGCGCACGCGGGGATGCCGGACTACTCGGGCGCGTTGGACCTGGTGGAGCGCTACCGCGACGTGCACGTCGACACCACGATGGTGGGCGTCCCGTTCACCGAGCAGATGGTGCCGCTGCCCGCGGACTGGCGGGCGCGCGTGGCGGGGCTCGCGGACCGGGTGGTGCTGGGCACCGACTTCCCGAACATCCCGTACGCGTACGAGGTGCAGCTCGACGCCATCAGGTCGTGGGGCCTGGACGCCGCCGCCGAGCAGGCGATCCTGCACGACAACGGCGTCCGTCTGCTTCAGCTGTCGAGATAGGCGAGCACGGCGCGCACGCGGCGGTGCTCGGAGTTCGACGGCTCCAGGCCGAGCTTGGCGAAGATGTTGCCGACGTGCTTCTCGACGGCGCCGTCGGACACGACGAGCGTGCCGGCGATGGCCGTGTTGGACAGTCCCTGGGCCATCAGCCCGAGCACCTCGCGTTCGCGGGGCGTCAACTTGTCGACGGGGCTCTTCTTGCTGCGCACCATGAGCTGCGTGATCACCTCGTGGTCGATGCTCGTGCCACCGTCGGCGACCCTGCGCACCGCGTCGACGAACTCCTTCACGTCCGCGACCCGTTCCTTGAGCAGGTAACCGACCCCGCTCGCGCCACCCGCGAGGAGCTCCACGGCGTAGCGCTCCTCGACGTACTGCGACAGCACCAGCACCGGCAGCCCCGGATAGCGGCGGCGGCACTCGATGGCGGCCCGCAGTCCCTCGTCGGTGAACGACGGGGGCATCCGCACGTCCACCACGCACAGGTCGGGCCTGTGCTCGGTCACGGCGTCGAGCAGGTCGTCACCGTTCTCCACCGCCGCGACGGTCTCGATGCCCTCGTCGGCGAGCAACCTCTGCACGCCCACCCTCAGCAGCACCGAGTCCTCGGCGATCACCACGCGCACGGCAACTCCGCTCGAATAACGGTCGGCCCACCAGCGGGGCTGACGACGACAACCACACCGTCGATCGTGGCAGCCCGGTCCGCGAGCCCGGCGAGCCCGCCGCCCGGCCGCAGTTCCGCGCCACCCTGACCGTTGTCGGTGACCTCGACCAGCACCCCGGTGTCCACCCTGTTGACCCGCACGGTCGCCTTGGTGCCGTTGGAGTGCTTGGTGATGTTCGTGAGCGCCTCGCCGACGGTGAAGTACGCGGCGCTCTCCACCGACGTCGGCGGCCGCGGCTCCACGTCGACCTGCAGGTCGACCTCGATCGGCACACGGGCGGCGAGCGCGGACAGCGCGGCGTCGAGCCCCCGGTCGCCCAGGACGGACGGGTAGATGCCCCGCGCCAGGTCCCGCAGTTCCTTGATGGCGAGCTTCGCGTCCGCGTGCGCCTCCGCGATGAGCTCGGCCGCGGCCACCGGATCCGTGTCCAGCTTGGACTTCGCCCGGCCCAGCCCCATCGCCACGGCCACGAGCCGCTGCTGCGCGCCGTCGTGCAGGTCGCGTTCGATGCGCCGGCGCTCCGCCTCAGCCGCCTCGACACCGCGGGCCCGGCTGGACGACAGCCGCTCCGCCTCGATCGCCAGCGCGTCGGCACGCGTCGGCCCGAGCATGCCGCGAGCGAACTTGCCGTGCACCGACCCGAGCCACCGGGTGCCGAGCGCCGCGAACGGGATCAGCGCCAGCCCGATCAGCGAGACGGGCAACGCCGACGCGAACGAGTCGATGGTCCAGAAGTCGCCCACGATCACCGCGAACGGTGCCGTGCCGATCCAGAACGGCACCGCGATGAACGCCGCCGCGACCGACCACATGACGACGACGGACACGAACTCCAGGATGCCGACCGGCAACAGCAACAGCAGGTACCCGAAATCACGCCAGGTCGCCGGATCGGTGAACTGGGCCTTGAACCGCACCCACAACGTGCCGGTCGGTGGCTCTCGGTAAGGCCTGGGGATGTCCGTGCGCAACGCCGCCCTGACCCACGCCCGCTCCATCGTCGCGCCACCCCGCACGACCGCCATGGCCGACCACAGGATCGGCAGACCGACCCAGAGGATCGAGGTCGCGAACCCGACGACGGTGAGCACGACGGAGAGGGTGAACCAGAAGATGCCGGTCACCAGGTTGGTCAGCAGGTAGAACCCGGCTGCGAGCGCGTTCGGTTTCCTCATGACGTCCATGCTGTCGTTCTCGCTGGTCAGAGACCATCTGGCCAGCCATCCGGTCAGAGGTGGGGACAGCCCTACCTGCCTCGGGAAGAACTCGGTGGCCGCAGTCGTTATGCTATGCGTACCACTACAAGGGGGTGAACGGTTTCGACTGTGGACGTTGATTCAGGGGAAGCGTGTCGGTGCAGGCGAGAGACCACCGTTAAGCGTCATCGCAAACCAATAAGCGCCACGTCTAACGACAAGCGCACCGCGTACGCTCTCGCTGCCTGACAGCGGAGCTAGCGGTTGTCGGCCTAGGAGTGCCTTCGGCCTAGTTCCCGGCATCAGCTAGAGGGCTTACCAGCAGTCTCGGTCGCGGAGACTGCCCGGGAAACTCACAGCGACTGGGCCCGTCACACCTGCTTGTTCGCGTGACAGGTGGGGCCAAGCAGAGACACAGCGGACTGCGCACGGAGAAGCCCTGATGAACCGGCACAGGACCCGGGTTCGATTCCCGGCACCTCCACTCGATGGGTGAGTGCTGTTCGTGGACAGCACTCACCTTTTCTCGTTCTCGGGTGTCCTCTGGGGGCCGAGCCCCCAGACCCCCACGCCGCGGGCGCGCCCCCGGACCCCCGGCCGCCTCGTCGCTTCGCGACATCGGTGGCCCGTCCTGGGGTCCACTGGCGGCACGCGGCGCCAGGCTGGCCACCACGCATGAGGCAGGCTGGGCGGCTCCCTCGCGGGCTGGTCCACGACCTGAGGCTGACGCCCTCCTACGCGTCGGAGGACAGGCACTTTGGCCCGGCGTTCGGCGCACGGACTTCGTGGACGTCATCAAGAACAGTGCGTGGTCTGAATGACGTTGTTCAGGGACGCCAGGAAGTTGGGGGCGTCGAACATCGCGCCCGCTGACGCGACTCCGGTGACGTTGAAACGGCCGCTCAGCAGGCGTTCTGCCGCTTCTACGGCCAGAGGGGCGCTCACGGCGTAGATGTCCTTGCCGGACGCGGTCAGCCGTCGTTCCTCGCCGGCCCTGCGCACGCGCACGTCGACCTCGAACGTCTCGGGTTCCTGCCGGGCCTGGGCGGCCTGCAGGCCGGTGGCCGCTTCCGTGGACATGTAGTCGGTCACCGAGGAGATCCGCAGGTGGCTCGGCACCGTGACGACGTCGGCCATGGAGAACTCGCCGATCACCTGGCGGGTGCCGCCGGAGAACTGCCAGTCCAGGACCGGTGCGGTGTCGCAGTGGTAGCTCAGCTCTCCGTCGCGGAACCGGACGCGCTGGCCGTCACGGCGTTCACGGGAGACCTGACCTGCGGTGAGAGTGCCCGCGGTGGGCTGCCAGCCGCTCAGTCCGTAGGCGATGTGGGCCTCGTCGGCGGAGTCCCAGCCGGCCATCGCGGCGGTGACCAGCAGGTCGGCGAGGCCGCCGAAGAAGGCCATCGCGGGCACCACCGGGATCGAGGCGCCGCGGGCTAACGTGTCGGCGTTCGCCTCGATCTCGGCCGCCACGTCGACGTACGGGATGCCGGCGCGCTCGGCGGCGGCGATCAGCGGGCCGGCGGTGACGGCGAACGGACCGGCCGTGTTGATCACGGCGGCCGCGCCTTCAAGGGCGCGGTCCAGGGCTGCCGGGTCGTCTGCGGTGGCCTGCGCGCGTCCGAACGGCAGTGGCTCGTGGCCGCGTTTCTTCAGCTCTGCCAGGACGAACTGTCCCGTGGTGCCGGATGCGCCGTAGACCGCGATCTTGTGTCCCATGTGGACCAGTCAAGCCGTTGGGCAGGGTCCGAGCCAGTGTCTGGAACGACATGATGCGTACACTTTCGGACATGCTCGCGTTCGCCGTCACCACCGGGATGCTGCACTTCGAGCTGACCGCCACGTACGAGATCTTCAACGCTCCGCAGCTCGACTACCGCGTCGTGATCTGCGGGAACGGGCCGGTGCGCGTCGGCCGGTTCACGCTGGAGCCCGACCTGCCGCTCGACCAGCTCGAGCGGGCGGACACCGTGATCGTGCCCGCCATCGAGGAACTGGAGGAGCCGCTCGATCCGGCGCTCGTCCAGGCCGTGAAAGCGGCCCACGACAAGGGTGCGCGGATCGTGTCGTTGTGCACGGGCGCGTTCGTGCTGGCTGAGGCCGGGCTGCTCGACGGGCTCCGGGCGACGACGCACTGGGCGCACACCGACGAGCTGGCCAGGCGGTATCCGCGCGTCGAGGTCGACCCGGACGTGCTCTACGTCGACAACGGGCAGGTGCTGACGAGCGCGGGCAAGGCGGCGGCGATCGACCTGAGTTTGCACCTGATCCGCAGCGACCACGGCACCGCGACGGCGAACACGGCGGCGCGCCGGCTCGTCGTGCCGCCGCACCGGGACGGTGGGCAGGCGCAGTTCGTGCTGGCGCCCGTGCCGTCCGGGGAAGGGCATCCGCTCACCGAGCTGTTCGACTGGGTCTCGGCGCGGTTCGACCAGACGATCACCGTCGAGGACATGGCGCGGCAGGCCAGCATGAGTTCGCGGCACCTCGCCCGGCTCTTCCGGGCGGTGACGGGCACCACGCCGTTGCAGTGGCTGCACACGCAGCGGATCCGGCGCGCTCAGGAACTGCTGGAGATGACGGACGACAGCGTGGACCAGGTCGCGGAGGCGTCCGGGATGGGCACCGCCACGACGCTGCGCCGGCACTTCCACCGGACCGTCGGTGTGCCGCCGGACACGTACCGCCGCACGTTCCGCCCCGTTGGTGGCCGCTAGATCCATAGGCGGGCGTTAGGTTGTCCTGATGAGCAACCAACAGCGCATCGGGGCGCGGGTGTTGCGGCGCAAGCCGATCGACCAGCTGACCCATCCAGGTAGCGAGCTCAAGCGCACCATGGGTGTCGGCCACCTCACGATGATCAGCATCGGTGCCACGCTCGGCACCGGCATCTTCGTCGTGCTGGGGGAGGCGGTGCCGCTCGCCGGGCCCGCCATCGTGCTGTCGTTCGTGCTGGCGGGCATCACCGCGTTGTTCTCCGCGCTGTCGTACGCCGAGCTCGCGGGCCTGATCCCCGCGTCCGGCTCCTCGTACTCCTACACCTACGCGACCCTCGGCGAGATCGTCGCGTGGGTCTGCGGCTGGTGCCTCGTGCTGGAGTACGGGGTCTCGGTCGCGGCGGTCGCGGTCGGGTGGGGGCAGTACGTCAACGAGCTGCTGCACCTGGTGGTGGGGCTGCGGATTCCGGACGTGCTGAGCCAGCCGCCAGGAGCGGGCGGGATCGTCAACGTCCCCGCCGTGCTGGTCGTGGTGGTCTCCATGCTGGTGCTGCTCGGTGGCGCGAAGGGCAGTGCGCGGACGAACACGATCCTGGTGTGGATCAAGGTCGGCGCGCTGCTGATGTTCTGCGCGGTCGCGTTCACCGCGTTGAAGGCGGGCAACTTCCAGCCGTTGTTCCCGCTGGGGCTGGCGGGCATGAGTGCCGGTGCGGCCACGTTGTTCTTCTCCTACATCGGGTTCGACGCCGCGTCGACCGCCGGTGAGGAGGCCAGGAACCCGCAGCGCGACCTGCCTCGCGCGATCATCATCTCGCTGGTCGTCATCACCGCGCTGTACTGCGCTGTCGCCCTCGCCGCCGTGGGCGCCATGCCGTGGCAGACGTTCGAGGGCACGGAGGCGGCGCTGAGCCGGGTGCTGACCGACAACGTCGACGGCGCGATCTGGCCGATCCTGCTGTCGATCGGCGCTGTCGTGGCGACCACCTCGGTCGTGCTGACCGTCCTCTACGGACAGACGCGCATCCTGTACGCCATGTCCCGAGATGGGCTGGTGCCGTCGATCTTCGCGAAGCTCAGCCCGCGCACCGGTGTGCCTTTCGCGAACACCGTCATCGTCGGGCTGTTCATCGCCGTGCTGGCCGCATTGGTGCCGCTGGGGTCGCTGGCGGACGCGACGAGCATCGGCACGCTGTTCGCGTTCGGGCTGGTCAACGTCGCAGTGATCATCCTGCGGCGCACGGAGCCGTACCGGAAGCGCAGTTTCCGCGTGCCGTTCTCGCCCGTGACACCGTTGCTGGGCCTGGCGTTCTGCGTCTACATGATGTTCAGCCTCGGGCTGGACACGTGGATCGCGTTCCTCGCCTGGATGGCCCTCGGGTTCGTCGTCTACTTCAGCTACAGCGTCAGGAAGGCACGCCTTGCGGTTCCAGGTGATCAGTGACGTCGCCGGCATCGCCCGCGTCGCCAGGTACTACGCCGAGATCTGGGACACCACCGAGGACGTGCTGTCCTCGGAGACGCTGCACTGCATCCGGCACGCCGGAGGTGCGACGATCGGGGCGTTCGACGGCGACGCGCTGGTCGGGGCCACGACCGGGCTCTTCTGCCCGGACGGTTCGGTGTACTCGATGATCGCGGCCGCCCGGCAGGGGACCGGGCACGCGTTGAAGCTCGCGCAGAAGGACTGGGCGGTCGAGCTCGGCGCGAAGTCGATGCGGTGGACCTACGACCCGCTGGTGTCGCGCAACGCCCGGTTCAACCTGGTCAAGCTCGGGGCGATCGCCATCGAGTACGCAGTGGACTTCTACGGGCCGATGCGCGACGGCGTGAACGACGGCGACGAGAGCGACCGGCTCACCGCGCAGTGGGACCTCACCGGGTCCCGCGAACCGCACGAGTCGGTGCCCGCAGGTGAGGTCACGAAGACCGCGCCGGACGGAGAACCGTTGGCGCGCACGGACGGCGAACGGATCTGGTGCCGGGTGCCGCGCGACGTCGTGCGGGTGCGCAAGGAGTCGCGAGACCTCGCGAGGCAGTGGCGGGAAGCGGTTCGGGAGGTGTTCGTGGACGCCTTCGCGCAGGGCTACGTCGCGACGTCGATGTCCCGTGAGGGTTGGTACCAGCTGGTGCGCCAGGAGGAAGTGTCACAGTGAGGATCGAACGGTCGAGCTGCTGCACGTCGCGATTCCGCTGTTGCCGCCGTTCCGCACGTCGATCTGCCTCGACGAGTCGATCACGTCGGAGACCGTCAGGCGCTTCACGACGGCGACGAAGGTGCTCTACGCCAAGGACTGAAGCTCGCGGGCCAGGTTGGTCCGCGCGGCGTCGTCCCACCGCTGCCGCGCGGGTTCGGTCACGAACAGCACCTCGCGGTCGAGCAGGGTCTTCAGCACCTTCGCCCGGCCCGCACGCCAGGTCGCGTCGTCGTACTGCGCGTACTCCTGGCGCACGGCCTGGCTGTAGCGGTCGTAGTGCTCCGGCTGCGAGCCGAGGATGGCCAGGTCGGCGTCGAGCAGCACGTGCGCCAGCGGGTCGTCGGACGAATGCGTGATCGTGGCCAGCACCAACGACTCCACGCGTGCGATGTGCGCTTCTTGCAGGCCTGCCAGGCGTTCGCGGGCCCACGCGGCCGACGCGCGTTCGTCCTCGCCGGGCCTGCTGTCGTAGATCACGTCGTGCGCACAGGCCGCCAGTGCGAGGATCGCGCGCTCCTCCACCGTGAACGCGAACGCGTCGGCCAGTGCCGACGAGTCGCGCACGACGGACACCACGTGGAAGGCGTTGTGGTAGGTCCGGTGCGGCTCGGCGTAGCGCTCCATCAGATCGCCCGCGTCCGGCGCGCCGCCGAGCGCGCGGACCGCGTCGTCCCAGATCCGTCTCACCGCGCCAGTTCCTCCTCGACCACGTCCGCGGCGGACGCGCTGCCGCCCGCCCGGTGAATCATCCGCTGCATGTCCTTCACCCGCGCGGCAATCGCGGAATCCGACGCCAGCTGATCCACCAACGAGCGCACGCCCTCCACGGTCACGGTGTCGAGCAGCACACCGAGCCCCAGTTCCTCGATCCGCTGGCCGTGGAGCCGCTGGTCGGTCGTGTGCGGCACGACGATCATCGGGACGCCGTGGTGCAGCGCCTCCATCGCCCCGCCCATGCCACCGCGCGTCACGAACACGCAGGCATGCTTCAGCACCGCGAGCTGCGGCACCTCGTCGTGGGTCTCGACGTTCATCGCAGGACTCAGCACCTTGCCCTTCGTGACCAGGTGCCACGGCATTCCCCGTGCCGCGTCCGCGTACACCTGCGTGCCCGTCGTCGCGAGCACCACCGGCCTGTCGGGCGGAGGTTCCCACGTGCCCTGGAATCCGCGTTCGGTCAGGCAGGGACCGGTGAAGCAGACGCGCTCGCCGAACGTGTGGCCCTCCGGCTGGAACTCCCTGGGGAACAGGGCGATCCGGCGGCTCGCGCCCGAGACGAACTCCGGCAGCGAACAGCCGAGAAAACCGTGCAGACTGGTGAAGAACACGATCGCGGCCCGGTCGAACCGGCGCGGCGGCACGACCTCGGCGCCGAGCGACCAGTGCGTGTTGCTGGTCAGAAGCACTTCCAGCAGCACGTTCGGCACGTCCAGCCGGTGCGCGATGACGCCGCCGGACCAGGCCGCGATGTCCCACACGACGAGGTCCGGCCGGTCGTCGCGGAACGTGCGCTCGAACTGGGGCAAGGCCGACTCGGCCTCGGCGAGCGCGAGCTGCGCGGCCTCGTAGAGCGACGGCGGCAGTTCACCGGGAAGCGTTGGCTCGTAAGGGAT
Organism: Lentzea kristufekii; assembly: GCF_033949925.1. Taxonomy (NCBI): domain Bacteria; kingdom Bacillati; phylum Actinomycetota; class Actinomycetes; order Pseudonocardiales; family Pseudonocardiaceae; genus Lentzea; species Lentzea kristufekii. The sequence goes on along the minus strand of NZ_JAXAVV010000012.1, from coordinate 255,405 downwards.
CGCGGTCGCGCCGCACTCGGTGACGGCGGGGGCGAACCGGGTGGGCGCCGGGCAGCTCACCCGGTGGCCGCGGCGCACGAGTTCGGCGATCACCCCGAGCGCGGGCAGGACGTGCCCGCGCTCGGGCATGAGGAAGATCGCGATGTGCGCCATAGAAGAGACTAACGCTGCTCGATTCCCAATGGTTCAAAGAGCTGCGTCGGGATTCTGTTCGGGATTTGTCCTACCTTCTGTCGTAAGGCCGTTCCGGCCAGTGGTGCTTGGGATATCTGCCCTTCAGCTCACTGCGGACGCGCAGGTAGCCGTTGCGCCAGAACGACCTGAGGTCGCTGGTCACGGCGGTGGGGCGGCCGGCGGGCGAGAGCAGGTGCACCACCACCGGAATTCCGGCGATCTGCGGCGTGTCGGCCCATTTCATGGCGTCCTGGATGCGGACGGACAGGACGGGCTGGTCCTGCGTGTAGTCGACCTTGCCCTGGCCGATGCGCTCCGGGGCGAGTTTGTCGAACTCCGCCGCCTCGGGCCACGGCAACAGGCTTCTCAGCAGCGCCACGGTGTCGATCTTGGCCAGGTCGGAGCGCTTCTTCGCCTTGCCGAGGTCGAGCGCTCGGATCAGGTGCTCGTCGTCGACGCTCGGCCAGTCGCGGGTCCTGTGCAGGAACGCCATCCGCTCGCGCAGGCGATTGGCGGCATCGGTCCACTTGAGCAGGCCCAGGCCTTCGGCTTCCAGGCCGAGGCGGAGTGCCTGCTGCGACTTGGCGAGATCGTTGAGCGGACGTTCGCCGAGGGTGATCGCGCCGAGCTTGCGGACCTCGTTCGCGATGACGTCGCCGTTCCACCGGATGTCGTCGACCGTGTGCACGAGGGCCGCCGCGGCGGTGACGGCGAGTTCCTCGTCGGCCGGGGCGGCGAGGCGGACGCGGCCGTGCTTGCTGCCCGGTTCGCGGTCGGCGATCGCGACCGCCAGCCACTGGAACTGCGAGTCGGTGTGCTCGACGGCCGTGCCGTTGGCCATCAGGTAGACGTTGCTGTTCTTGGACCGGCGTTTCGCCAGCCGTTCCGGGTAGGCGAGAGCGACGACGAGCGCGGGATCGCCGTTGCCTGCCGGGTTGCTGCCCAGCTTCTCCAGCTTCTTGACTTCCTGGCGCCACTTGCCCGGTGCCTTCAGCGCGGTCGCGAGGTCGCTCGTGGAGGTGTGCGTGCTGTCGTCGAGCAGTGCCACGACCTCGGCGGCGGTCCGGTTGCCCGCGAGCGCGCTGCCGTCGATGAGGGCACGGCCGAGCCGGGGGTGCAGGCCGACGCTCGCGATGCGGTCGCGGCGGCCGGGTTCGAGTGCGCCGATGGCGTCGAGGGTCTCCTGCGCCGCCTTGAGCGCGCCCTCCGGAGGGGCGTCCCACCAGTTCAGGGCGCTGCCGTCCGGGGTGCCCCACACCGCCAGCTCGAGCGCGAGCCTGGTCAGGTCGGCGGTCTTGATCTCCGGTTCCGGGTAGCGGGGGAGCGTCGAGTGCTCGTGTTCGGGCCAGCAGCGGTAGACGCGGCCCGGCGCCTCACGTCCCGCGCGTCCGGCGCGTTGTTCCGCGACGGCCTGGGAGACGCGGATCGTGGCGAGACCCGCGAGACCCCTGCGGTGGTCCACGCGCGGGACTCGGGCCAGTCCGGCGTCGACGACCGCTCGCACGCCGGGGACGGTGAGGCTGGACTCCGCGATGCTCGTGGCGAGCACGACCCGCTGGTTCGGGCCCGGCCTGAGGGCCGCGTCCTGGGTCTGGGCGTTGAGCTGGCCGTGCAGGATCACGGTCTCGGCCCTGAGCAGGCTCGCGGTCCGGTTGATCTCCCTGACACCGGGCAGGAACGCGAGCACGTCACCATCCACTTCGGACAGTGCCTTGTTGATGGCTCTCGCGACCGTGGTCTCGATGTGCTCGTTGCGCGCGGGCGGGACGTAGGCGATCTGCGTCGGGAACATGCGCGACTCGGTGTGCAGGACCGGCGCGTTCAGCAGGTCCGAGAGTCGTTGCGCGGCAACGGTCGCCGACGTGGCCAGGAGCCTGAGATCCGGGCGCAGGCCGGCTTTGGCGTCCAGGAGGAGCGCGAGCAGGAGATCGGCGTCGAGGTGGCGTTCGTGGCACTCGTCCAGCAGGACCGTGCCGACGCCCTTCAGTTCCTGGTCGTGTTGCAGCCTGCGGACGAGAAGACCGCTGGTCACGACCTCGATGCGGGTGTGCTTGCTGGTCTTGCGGTCGCCCCTGACCGAATAGCCCACGGTGTGGCCGACCGGTTCGCCCAGCAGGCTCGCCATGCGCGCGGCGGCGGCTCTCGCGGCGATCCTGCGTGGTTCGGCGACGACGACCCTGCCTTCGAGGGCCAGCGGGACGAGCGTCGTCTTGCCGGTTCCCGGAGGCGCGACCAGCACGGCCGCCCCGTGTTCCTGGAGCTGCTCCAGGAGTTGGGGGAGAACGGATTTCACCGGGAGATCGGGCAGGTCCACGTCGCTGAGTGTGCCAGGGTTGTCGGATGGGGATGATCGGCGTGCTTGCTGGGGTCCTGTCCGTGTTGCGGTCCGGGAGGACCGTGCGGCAATGGCGGCACGTGCCGGATGTGTCGGCCTCGTCGGTGACGGCATCCGTGCTGGCCGTGGTGCCGGCACGCAACGAGGAAGCCACGTTGCCGCGGTTGTTGCCAGGACTGGCCGGCCAGCCGGGTGTGCGTGTCGTGGTGGTGGACGACGCCTCGGAGGACGCCACGGCCGCCGTTGCCCGGTCGCTCGGTGCCGAGGTGGTCGAGTCGTCCGGTCCTGCGCCCGGCTGGGCCGGGAAGACGCACGCGATGCACCTCGGTGTTCAGGCCGCTCGGGACGAGGAGTGGGTGCTGTTCGTGGACGCCGACGTGACCTGCACGCCGGACCTGGTGGGACGGTTGCTGGCGTCGGCAGCGGAACTGGGCGCGGACCTCGTGTCGTCGTCGGGGCGCGGCACCGGGTCCGCCTGGTGGTTCCTGCTGCCCGCGTTCAACACACTGGTGTTCGAGGGGTCGCCGCCGGACGGTCGCGGGGCCAAGGCGCTCGCCGTCGGGCACTGCGTGCTGGTGCGCAGGGCCGCTTTCGAGGCCGCCGGTGGCTGGGAGGCGCTCGCGGGCACGCACGCCGACGACGTGGGGCTGGGCACGTTGATCAGGAATTCCGGCGGGGTCGTGCGGTTCGTCGACGCCTCGATGCTGCTGACCACGTCGGGGATCGACACGTTCGCGTCCTGCTGGCGGTCGTTGCGCAAGAGCATCCAGCCGGCGTTCCGGGAGATGTTCGGGCCGTGGGGGCGCGTGCTGCTGCTGGTCGCGGGGCTCCTGCACCTCGCGTACGGGCTGGTCCCGGTGCTGCGGTGGCGGTCGCCGTGGTCGTGGCTGGCGTGGTTCGCCCAGGCCGTGTCACACCGCGAGTTCGTGCGGCGGGTCGGGCAGCCGGAGATCTCGGCTGTGCTGGCGCCGGTGTCTTGGGCGACGATTGGGGTGTTCCTTTTGGACTGCGCGTTGCGTCCAGGTGCCCAGTGGAAGGACCGCCGCGTTGGTTGACCCGTTGCGCGACCCGGACGACCCGGAGCTGCTCGATCCCTACCAGTCCCGATCGCTCGCGATCCTGGTGGAGGGAGCGCGGCTCGCGTCCGGTGCCGTCCGGTACGGCAAGGTGGGCAAGGTCGGCAGCGCCGCCGTGGTGATCAACCGGGAGAACCCGCTGCCGTCGGGCAACTTCGGGTGCGCGCTGGACGGCTCGTCGGTCGAGGTCGCGTCGACGTTGCTGCAGCTCGAACACACCTTCGCCGCGGTGGGGCGCGCGGAGGCCGTCGTGTACGCGTCGCCGACCACGGTGGACGAGATCGAGGGCATCGCCGACGACTCGGGCTGGTACGCGGTCGAGGAGTTGTTGACCGTGGTCCATCGCGGGCCGGCTTCGGTGGCCGAGGGAGTGCGGCCGGCGGTCGACGCGGACGTCGCCGGGATCGTCGAGCTGCTGTCCGACGAGCTCGTCGGCAACCGTGAACGGCTGGGCCGCTGGCTCGGGCATCGGTTGGACGACCCGCGGTGTTCGACCCTGGTGATGGACGACGGCGACCGGATCGGCGGATTCGTGTCGGGATTCGCTGAGCGCGGTGTGGGTCTGGTCGAGCAGTGCGTGGTGCGTCCGGCGCGGCGGCGCCGGGGTGTCGGGCGGTCGCTGGTGGTGTCCGCTGTCGCGACTCTGCGTTCGTCGGGCGCGATGCTGGTCGCATCCCAGGTGGACGAGGGTCCGGGGGAGCGGTTCGCCGAGGCGTGCGGGTTCGTTGCGGCGTATCCGGTGACTGCCTATGTACGCAGGGTGGATGAGCTACTCGACTGAGTTACTTAGTTGCCGCGTGACATATCCTTAGCAGGGCTAAGGGAGGCTTTGTGCGCGAGCGGTTGCCGGTCGAGGTGTGGGTTCTGGTCGCGGCGAGTTTCATCATCGCTGTGGGGTTCGGGATCGTGGCACCCGTTCTGCCGGTGTACGCGTCCACGTTCGGTGTCGGTCATACCGCTGTCGCGGCTCTGATCAGCGCTTTCGCGTTCGTCCGGCTGGCGTTCGCGCCGATGAGCGGCAAGCTCGTCAACCGCTTCGGCGAGCCTCGGGTGTACATCGTCGGGATCTTGATCGTGGCGATCGGAACCGCGATGTGCGGGTTCTCGACGAGCTACGCCGAGATGCTGTCGTGGCGCGCGCTGGCCGGTGTCGGGTCGACGATGTTCACGGTTGCGGCCCTGGGGCTGCTGATCCGGATCACGCCGGCGCCGATGCGCGGGCGGGCCTCCGGCATGTGGGCGGCGGGGTTCCTCGTCGGCAACATCGCCGGTCCGATCGTCGGCGCCGGGCTGGTGCCGTTCGGACTGTGGGTGCCGTTCGTGTCGTACGGCGTGTTGTTGTGCATCGCGGCGTTCGTGGTCTGGATCTTCCTCCGGCGGTCGACGCTGGTGGCGCTGGACAAGACCAACACCGAAGTGCCCATGACGGTGCGTGAGGCGGCGCGGCACCCCGCTTATCGTGCGGCGCTGGCGTCCGGGTTCGCGAACGGCTGGGCCGTGTTCGGCGTGCGGATCTCGCTGGTGCCGGTGTTCGTCATCGAGGCGCTGGAACACAGCGCGGCCGTGGCGGGCATCTCGATGTCGGTGTTCGCGGCCGGCAACGCCGCGATGCTGTTCCTGTCCGGCAGGATCGCCGACACGCGCGGCCGCAAGCCCGTCGCCATCGCCGGTCTGCTCATCAGCGGCCTCGCGACGGTCTGGATGGGCTTCACCGGCGACCTGTGGACGTTCATGGCGGCGTCGCTGATCGCGGGCGCGGGCGCCGGACTCCTGAACCCGCCGCAGAACGCGGTGGTGGCCGACGTCATCGGCGCGCGCGGCAAGGGCGGACCCGTCCTCGCGGGCTTCCAGATGGTGACGGACCTGGGCGCGATCATCGGCCCGATGGCCGCGGGCCTGCTGGCCGACTCGTTCGGCTTCGGAGCGTCGTTCGCCATCACCGGCGCCTCGCTGCTGCTGGCCGTGGGTTTCTGGTTCGTCTCCCCCGAGACCCTGCCCACACACGAAGAGGAGCACACGGCCGCCGCGGTGGCGCCGGAGTGCGGCTGCCTGGACGAAAGCGCCGAGATCCCGACCGGCGAACGGGTCGGCGGCAAGCCACGTCACCCAGAAGCGTGATTGCGCGCTCAGCTTTCTTTTAGTTTGTGTCGCTACCCTCGTCGCCGTGGGTGGAGCAGAGCGCAGTGCGCGGAAGAAGAAGCAGGCCGCGCGTGCGGTGGTCCAGGCTCGTTCGTCGGGTTCCGACCGCACCAAGATCATCGCGGGCATCGCCGTCGTGGCGGTGCTGGCCGTCGCCGTCGTCGGGTACGTCATCTTCCAGCAGATGAAGCCGTCCACATCGACGACGGACGCCATCCCGCTGGCACCCGCGGACCACACGATCTCGGCCCCCGCCGTCCGCGACGGCAACACCGTCCTCGTCGGCAAGGACACGGCCACCGTGACCGTCGACGTGTACGAGGACTTCCTGTGCCCGATCTGCGGCACGTTCGAGAAGACCTACGGCACCGACATCAAGAAGGCCGTCGAGGACGGCAAGGTCAAGGTCCGCTACCACATCCTGCCGATGCTCAACCGCCTCTCGTCGCCAGAGGGCTACTCGACCGACTCGGCCAACGCCGCCCTGTGCGTGGCCGACGACGGCAAGTTCAACGCGTTCCACGCGGCGCTGTTCAACAAGCAGCCCGAGGAAGGCGAAGCCGGCTACACCAAGGACCAGCTCATCAAGCTGGGCAAGGAAGTCGGCGTCACGTCCGCCTCCTTCGAGTCGTGCGTGCAGAACCAGACCTACAAGTCGCAGCTGGACGAGCTGATGTCCAAGACCAGCAACGACCCCGCCCTCCGCGACGCCGAGTCGGGCCGGTTCCGCGGCACGCCCAGCGTCGCGTCCGGCGGCAAGCTCGTCGACCTGGACAACAAGAACTGGCTTTCCGACCTGACCAAGTAGGCCCCTTCGCGCAACGCCCGGTTCCGATCTGCTCGGGGCCGGGCGTTGTCTTGTTTTGTGCCGCGCGTCACTTCTGCTTCGTCGCGTTCGGTGCGTGCGGGCTGCTCCGGTTGCAGACGCTGTTCGTGCAGCTCGCGGCGTGTTTCGAGGGCTCGCACTCGATCTTCGGGGTGGGTGGTGCCGCTTGGTCGTCACCGGGTCCTACCAGGCCGAATGCGCCTTGGATACCCCCGATTTTTATCTTGTGGCATGGGTGTTGTACGGTATTGCCACACGAGAACGACGGGGAAACCCGGCGGGAACGTGGACCTTCAAGGGGCTGTGGCGCAGCTGGTAGCGCATCACACTGGCAGTGTGAGGGTCAGGGGTTCGAGTCCCCTCAGCTCCACTTGTAGGTAGAACCCGTCTGGTCAAGCGATTTCGCTGACCGGGCGGGTTTCTTGCTGTTCCGTCAGTCTGCCGGTCCTGGTGTCCCAGGAGACGACGGTCATGTGGGGCTTGAGTGGTGATTCCATTGTGGACACCACCGCACAGCGCGTTCATGTAGTGGTTCCGCGGGATCTCGCACGAAGAGGGCTTGAGAACCCTGAACGCCCGGCTCAGGTTAGCGGTCCCCTCTCGGTCCGGGGCGTCATCCATCCTGACTGCATCAAGGCGTGCAACGCCTGGGGTGACGACTCGTCGGCCAGGGCGGCGCTGCGCACCCAGGCCGTTGCCAGCACGGTGAGGAACAGGTCGCGTCCACGCACCCAGGGGTGGGCGGCCCCGTCGCGCTGGGCCGCGTGGAGGAACTCGTCGGTGGTCGTGATGAATCCCTGGCACGTGATCGCCAAGGGTGAGGTCTCCTCTGACAGCGCGGCCCGCAGGGGTTCCGGGAGACCGTCGAAGGCCGTCAGCCACTCGCCCATTGCCTCGAGCCATCGGGCGAGTGCGATGCCGGAGTCGGCTTCTTCGCGCCGGATGGCGTCGCGGCGGGACACCAGTTCCTCATCGCGCGTCTGCAGGAGGGCGGCGAGCAAGGCTTCCCGGTTCGGGAAATGGCGGTAGAGCGTGCCCGGACCGACGCCGGCCTGCTTGGCGATGGCATCCAGGGAGCCGGTGATGCCCCGCTCGCTGAAGAACTCTTCCGCGACTTCGAGGATGTGCGCGCGGTTCCGCTGCTTGTCCGTTCGTGGCCTGCGCGCGCCGGCGCCTGCTGCACCCATGCCTGAAACCCCTCGCTGGCGAAACGGAGAGCCTCTCCGTATAGTCGTGGCAGTAAAACGGAGACTGCCTCCTCATTGTTGCAGGAGGAAGCGATCGGTGCTCGCACCCGCAGCACGCGGTCCATCAACCCGGAAGCAGGATCAGACATGCCCACCCTCGGGATCATCGGCAGCGGAAACATCGGCGCGGCTGTCGCGCGCCTGGCGGTAGCGGCTGGAGTTCCTGTCGTGGTGTCGAACTCCCGCGGTCCGGAGAGCCTCGCCGGCCTCGTCGCCGAGCTGGGCCCGCTGGCCACGGCAGGCACCGTCGGGCAGGCGGCCGAGGCCGGTGACCTCGTCGTGCTGTCCGTACCGCTCACCGCGCACACCGCCGTCCCGGCAGCACCCCTCGCGGGCAAGACCGTGCTGGACACCAGCAACTACTACCCGTTCCGCGACGGCCGGATCGCCGAGTTGGACGAGGGCGAGCTCACCACCAGCGAGTTGGTTCACCGGCACTTCGGCACAGCGCGTCTGGTCAAAGCGTTCAACAACATCCTGGCCCACCACATCCCCCAGTTGGCCCGCCCCTCCGGCGCGGCCGACCGCACCGCGCTGCCGGTCGCCGGTGACCACGCTGAAGCGAACGCCGCCGTGGCGACGCTGATCGACCGGCTCGGCTTCGACACCGTCGACGCCGGTCCGCTGGCGCAGAGCTGGCGCTTCGAGCCGGAAGCCGCGGCGTACACCCGCCTCTACCTCGCCGACCCGTCCACACCCGATGAGCGGATGCTCCAAGCACCTGGCCGGGCCGTGCCCGCTGCCGAACTGCGACTCGCCCTCCAGACAGCCCGGCGGGTGTCGGTGGTCGACCGCGTCTTCTGACGGACAGCACGACGGCCTCGGGATCGCGGCTGCGCCGACGCCTCCTCGCCGCAGGCGACTCGCTGGTTCACGGGCGGTCGGGGCACGTGCCGATCGGCACCCCTGGCGGGGTGACCTCTGGCGTCCGATGTGGCCGGTTGGGACTTCGGGGCACGGTGGTCGTGTTCCTAGCGTCGGGGGCGTGGCTGACAACGAGGTTTTCTTGCCGAGGTTCGGTGCCGTGTGCGGGGTTGTCCTCGCCCTGTCGATCGGCGTGCCGGGGGCCGTGGAGGCCTTCACCGGGGAGACGGCGTTCACCAGTGCGGTGATCGGGCTGGGGACGGCGTTCGGGGCGCCTGCGGTGCTGGCTTTGCACGGGCATCAGGCGCGTGCGTCGGGGAGGTTCGGGGCGTTCGCGTTCGCCGCGAACATGCTGGGGCTCGGTTTGTTCACCGGGGTGGCGTTCGCGTTGAACCTGGTGATCTTCTTCCTGGAGCCGGGGGCGGTGGCGCCGTTGACCCAGGTGGTGTTGAAGGCCGGGTCGTTGGTGTTCGTGCTCGGGTCTGTGCTGTTCGGGGTGTCGATGGTGCGGGCGAAGGTGTTTCCCGCGGTGCCGGCCTGGGGGTACGGGATCAGCTTTGTGCTGCTGGCCGTGTTCGCAGTGTTGCCGGACACGCCGTTGTCCGCTCTGGTGCACGTCGCGTGCGCGGTGGTGTTGGTGTGGCTTTCGGTGACGGTGTGGTCGGCGCGTCCGGCGCTAGCCTGAGCGGCATGTTCACCTCTCGGCCGGCGTTCTGGGTGTCGCCGGTGATGTGTGCCGCCGTGCTGGTCGCCGGGGTGTATGCCGCCGTGTCCGGGCTTGGTGACACCGACGTGCCGTTGCTGGTCGGTGGCCTGGTGGTGCTGGCGGTTTTCGACCTGGCCGAGTTTCGGCGGTATCCGGTGCGCACGCCCAAGCGCGTTGCGGTGGTGTTGTTGGCTTTGCGGGCCGTGGCGTACGTGGGACTGGCCTATGTGGACGGTTCTGGGCTGGCTCGGCTGTTGTTGTTGCTCGTGCCGTTCACCGCCTACTTCGCGTTCGGGCGGGCGGTGGCGGTCGTGCTGGCGGTGGCGTGTCTCGCTGTGGCCGTGGTGAGCACGCCGGGCTGGTACGCCCACGTCGAGCAGGTGTCGGACCTGGTGATGTTCGTCGTGGGCATGGTGCTCACGATCACGATGGCCGCGGTGGCGGTGCGCGAGCGCGACGGGCGGATTCGGTTGCAGGAGTCGCATCGGACGGTGGCGGAGCTGTCGGCTGCCGCGGAACGGGCTCGGGTGGCCAGGGACCTGCACGACGACCTCGGGCACCACCTCACGGCGATCGTCGTGTTGCTGGAGAAGGCCGCGGCGTTCCACGAGCGCGAACCCGGTACGGCGAAGGCCGCGGTGCTGGACGCTGAACGGTCGGCGCGGCGGGCGTTGGGCGAGGTGCGCGAGTCGGTGCGGTCGCTGCGGTCGTTCCACCTGCCGGCCGCGCTGGACGAACTGGTTGCGGGGCAAGGGGATGTGACGTTGACGGTCAGCGGTTCGCCCGAGGAGCACGAGACCGGCGCGCTGCACGCGTTGTACCGGGCGGCCCAGGAGGGCATCACGAACGCGCGCAGGCACGCCGCCGCCACGCACATCTCCGTCGCGGTCGAGTTCGACGCCGAGCGGGCACGGTTGACCGTGGCCGATGATGGACGCGGCATGGGTGCGGCGGCGGAGGGGTTCGGGTTGCTCGGGATGCGGGAACGGGTCGCGCTCGCCGGCGGGCGGGTCGACCTCGTCAGCACGCCGGCGGGCACCCGGCTGACCGTCACGATTCCGGTCGCGGGGCTCGCGTGACGCGCGTGCTGGTCGTCGACGACCAGCGGCTGATCCGGGAGGGCATCGCGTCGTTGCTGGGACTGCAGCCCGGCATCGAGGTCGTCGGCACCGCGGCGGACGGGCACGAGGCGGTGGAGCAGGCCGTGACGCTGGCTCCGGACGTGGTGCTGATGGACGTGCGGATGCCGGGGCTCGACGGGGTCGAGGCGGTGGCGGTGCTGCGCAGGCGTGCGCCCGGTTGCAAGGTCGTCATGCTGACCACGTTCGACGACGAGGACTACGTGGTGCGCTCGCTGCGTGCGGGTGCGACCGGGTACCTGCTCAAGGACCTGCCGTCGCAGGAGCTGGCGGCGGCGGTCAAGCTGGCCGCGGCGGGCGTGGCCCAGTTCGACCCGGCCGCCGCGGCCCGGCTGGCGGCGGTGCTGGACCGGTCGGACAGCCGGCGCGAACCGCTCACCGTGCGCGAGGTCGAGGTGCTGCGGCTGGTCGCGGCCGGGGCCACGAACAAGGAGATCGCCGAGCGCCTCCACCTGTCGGAAGGCACGGTGAAGAACCACATCTCGCGCATTCTCGGGCGGCTCGGATTGCGCGACCGCACGCAGGCCGCGCTTTATGCCCAGTCGAATGGACTTGTGTGACGAGGACTTTTCATTCCGTTGTGGACGGTCGTACGACGGGCTCGGCGTGAAGCCCGTCCTGTCGTGCCGCGCGCCTCTCGGCCGGGACAACGACGAGGTGGCCCGCGGGTAGCTCCGGTGTGCCCTGACAGATCGGTGGCTGCGGGTGTCAGCGGAATGTCAGCGGCGCTCGGAATTGTCTGACCCAACGAAGCTTCCCCTGCACAGGCCGGGGAGCCTGTGGAGCGAAAAGGGTCAAACGTGCTGAAGAAATTCACTTTCGTGGCATTGATGGGTGCGCTCGTCAGCGCGTCCTTCGGCGCCGGTGTCGCCAACGCGGCGACCGACCGCAACGGGTCCTGCGAGTCGGGCGAGTTCTGCCTGTACTACAACAGCGACAACGCGGGCTCGGTGTCCGACTTCGCGGGCTCGATCGCCGACTACGGCGACTCGCAGCCCAGCTGCTACGAGTTCAAGAGCGCCGGCAACGGCCAGGGCGTGTGCGTCAAGAACAACGCCGCGTCGGTCTGGAACAAGACCAGCAAGGCCGTCACCGTGTTCTACAACAGCAACTACGGTGGCGCGAAGCAGACGTTCGCGGCCGGCGCCAAGGGCAACCTGAAGACCGAGCTCAAGAACGAGAACGCCTCGCACCGCATCGGTGACGCCGGTGGCGACCCGGACCCGTCGCCGGGCGTCTACCCCGCGCCGGAGACCAACCCGCACCCGGCCGCTACGGCGCGGGCGCCCCAGGCCACCAAGCGCACGCAGTTCATCGACGACCAGATCGCCTCGAAGACCGGCGAGAAGCAGTGCTGGGTGGGCGACTACCGCAGCTACGAGTCGTCGACGAGCAACCACAACACCGGCAACGCGCTCGACTGCACCATCTCGAACGCGATCGGCACCTACCCGACCGAGTCGCAGAAGGCCCAGGGCTGGAAGCTGGCCTACTGGCTGCAGAAGCACGCGTCCAAGCTGGACGTCCGCTACGTGATCTGGCAGGGCAAGATCTGGAGCGTTGCCCGTGCGTCCGAGGGCTGGCGCAACTACACCGCCGGTGGCGGTGTGACCGGTGGTCACTACGACCACGTCCACGTCTCGGTCCAGAACCCGCACGGCGACTGATCTGAGTCGTTGAAGAAGGCGAGCGCACACCCGTGCGCTCGCCTTCTCGGCGTTTCAGGACCTCAGGTCGTGCACGATCAACGACGCCGAGAGCAGCCGTATGTCGGTGGGGTCGGCCGGGTTGTAGCCGGTGAGTTCGGCGACGCGGCGCAGGCGGTAGTTGAGCGTGTTGCGGTGCAGGTGCAGCTCGTCGGCCGTGCGGTGGCGGTTGTGGTCGCTGTTGATGAACGTCCGCAGCGTGTGCAGCAGGTCGGGGTGCTCGGAGAGCCGGTCCATCACGCGTGCCAAGCGCTTGCGGCCGGGGCCGGGGCGGCAGAGCTGGTACTCGAGCAGCACGTCGTCGAGGACGTACGCGCCGGGCTGCCGGCCGAGTCGCTGGGCGAGCTCGGCGATGTCGGCGGCCTGCCGGGCCGCCGCGGGGATGTCCTCCCGGCTCTCCGCCGCCGCGATTCCGCCGATCAGGCCGGTGCCGGCGGCGGTGAGCAGGGTGCGGACCAGCTCGGCGGAGTCCTCCAGTTCCTGGTCGAGGCCCTCCACCGTCGTCGGCAGGAGCACCGTGCCGCCGTCGTGGTCCAACGCGGAGAGGGCGTGCTTGGGCAGTTCGGCCCGTAGCCGTCGCACGAGCCCGTGAACGGCGAGGCGAGGGTCGGCACCATCGGCCACCGACGGTGTCTCGACGCGCACGGCGACGACGACGTGATGACTGGACAGCTCCAGCCCGATCCGTTCGGCGAGCGGCTCGGCCTCCCGGCCGGTCAGCAGGGCCGCGACCAGCGCACGACCTGCTTCGCGGCGTTCGGCGTGCAGAGCCTGCTGCTCCGCGAGGTACGACCCGGCCACGGCCGGCACCGCGACGCTCAGGTACCGCAGCAGCGCCGGCACCGTCGCCAGCAGGTCCGGTATCTCGTCCGGCTCGGCGACGGCGGCCATCGCCTCCCAGCCCACGGTCGCCGCGACGTGGTAGGTGCTGAGCACGATGTCGAGCGGAACGCCCTGCTGGGCGCGCCGCACCGCCGTGGCGATCTGCATGTCCAGCTCCTCGGGCGCGGGCGGGCGCTGTTCCCGCAGCGCGCGCAGGAAGACCTGCAGGTGACGGGTCACCGCCTCGGTGATCTCGCGGTCGACCAGCTGGTGCGGCAGCTGCCGGTACGTCGCGGATCTGGCGAAGAACGCCTCGAGCACCTTCTCGGCGATGTGCGGGATCTGGGTCGCGACACGGTCGTAGAGCGGCGAGGCGGGATCAGGGGCGGGGATGTCGACCACCGCCAGAGGCTTGCGCACCCGCCGGTCGCAGGCGATAGCCCGATCGAGTCCTTCTCGGCTGGTTGCCTGCACGAAAGAGGGACCCTCGCGTTGTGCACGTGCCTCAAAGATTTGACCCTATCGAGTGATGAACGATGAGGACGGCCACTGTTCACAGCCACAATCGGGCGTTGTGAGCAGCGTCGAAGAATGCATGAAGTTGTTGCTGCGCAGCGGGTTCCGGCGGACGGTCGTGCGTGATCACTTCACGTGCGTCAATGCGGTGATGTTCAGGCGCGTGTGGCGTGGCACGAACGAGACGGTGCTGGCGTACTCGGAGTCGGAGGCCCTGGCCTATCGCGTGGCGGAGGGTGACGCGAATCCCTCGGACCCGTTCGTCGTCGACCCCGATCTGACGGAGTGGCAGTGCGGGGGTGAGTTCCTGGACGTCGCGGGCCAGTTGCTGGAGTTACCGGCCGCGCCGGGGCACTCCACGTTCGACCGGAATTCCGGTGGGTGACCTGCCGCCGCCGATGCGCTGAAATGGACCCGGCTGCCGCCTGTGTGAACCCTGCGACCACACCAGGAGCAACCGATGCGTCTCATCGCGATCGCCGGCGTCACCGTTCTGATGGTGGCCGGCCTGCAGCCCGTGGCCCACGCCGGGCCGGTGGGCAGCGGCTGGACCGAGCACAGTCCAGCGTGGAACCTGCAGATCCAGAGCAAGGGCGTGATCACGTCCTATCCGAGCAGCACGACGAGCGCGTCCGGTCCCGGCGGTTCCTACACCAGGTCGGGCGGGGTGCAGACCTTCAAGCTGGTCAACAACGGCTCCAACCGGGTCGAGGCGCGGATCCAGGACAACTACCGGACCGGCCAGCGGCAGTTCGAGGGCGAGCTCAAGGTCACCGCGGGCACGGACGACGAGAGCGCCATGCAGATCTTCGGCAACGACGGCGACGGCGCCACCACGCTGATGATCAGGTCGTTCTCGCGTGGCGGCGGCACCCTGCGCGGTGGCGGCAAGGATCTGGTCAGCGGCATCAACGGCAAGTGGGTGCGGATCAACGTCACCCACAACGCGACGGCGACCGGCGGCAGCTACTCGATCCACATCAACGGCAAGCACGTGCACACGGCCAACGGACCCAAGGGCGACCACTACTTCAAGTACGGCGTCTACGGCACGTTGAAGACCGCGGGCGCCGAGCACCAGTGGCGCAACGTGCACTTCTACCGGAAGTAGTAATCTTCTCGTGTGGGTGAGACCGTCCGGATCGGAGTGTTCTACGACGGCACGTGGTTCGCCTACCTGAGCGACTTCTACGCGACCGCGCACCCCAGGGGAGCGCGCGTCTCTCTCGACGGCCTGCACGACGCGTTGCGCTGGTACGTCCACAATGAGACGGGTCGTCCGCTGGACGAGTGCGTGGTCGCGGAGGCGCATTACGTGCGCGGTCGCATCGACACCCCTGCCGAGTCCTTCGACCGGGTGCTGGCCTCCGCCGGCATCACGCGGCACGACCTGCCGCTGCACAACGGCAAGGAGAAGGGCGTCGACGTCCTGCTCGCGCTGGAGGCGTGGGACCGGGCGACGACGGTGCCGTTGCAGTGGGTCGTGCTGCTGACCGGCGACTCGGACTTCACCCCTCTCGCGGAGCGGCTGACGGCGCGGGGCGTGCACGTGATCGTGCCGGTGGTGGACATCATGACGGTCAACGCGCCACCGGCCTGGACTCCGCGCACCGCCGCGCCGCTGCGAGCCGCGACGCCGTTCACGCCCGGTTTCGACCAGCTGTTCGCGCCCGGTGACCAGGCCGACTATCCGCTGCGGCGTGCCTTCGTGCGGTCGTCGCAGGCGGTGGCGTCGCCGGTCGGGGCACCGCGCGGACGCCGGAGGGGCACCGTGGCGACCTGGAAGACCGGTCAGGCGCACGGGTTCATCACGGACACGCGCGGCGGGTCGTGGTTCGTCTCGCGCGACGAGCTGCCGAACGGACTGACGCTGCTGCTGGCGGGCACGCCGGTGTCGTTCACCGGCTCGCCCGCGCCGATGCCCGGCCGCAAGTACCCGAGGGCGCAGGCCGTGCGGCCCGAATGACTTTTGTCATCCCGAGGTCGTGACGCTGCCTCACTACTGACGAGAGCCGGTTCCGAGCAGGCTCGACGCCATGGAAACGGTGCTCGGAGTACGAGGGGCGCGGCACCACTACGGTGCCGTGCAGGCGCTGGACGGCGTTGATCTCGACGTCGGCGCGGGGGAGTGCGTGGCACTGCTCGGGCCGAACGGCGCGGGCAAGACGACGCTGGTGAACCAGGTGATCGGACTGCTGCCCGCCCAGGCCGGTTCGGTGCGCGTGTGCGGTGGCGATCCCCGTGTCGCGTCGACCCGCCGGCAGCTCGGGGTGGTGCACCAGTCGCTCGGGTTCCCGACCACGCTGAAGGTGTCCGAGCTGGTCGTCGGGGCCGCGGTGCGCGCGGGCAAGCCCCGTGCGGCGGCCGGACCGGTGATGGCCGAGCTCGACCTGACCGAGCTGGCCGGGCGGCGCGCGGCGAAGCTCTCCGGCGGCCAGAAGCAACGGCTGCAGCTCGCCATGGCCCTGGTCGCCGACCCGGCACTCCTGGTGCTGGACGAACCGACCGCCGGCCTGGACGTGCCCGCCCGCAGGCGGTTCTGGCAGATCCTCGCCGAACGGCGTGAGCGCGGTGCCGGCGTCCTGCTCACCACACACCTCATCGAGGAGTCCTCGGCCGTCGCCGACCGCGTCGTCGTGCTCGACCGCGGCCGGGTGCTCGCCGAGGGCACGCCGGACGAACTGGTCGCGCGACTGCCCGACCGCACGGTGATCGCCCGGACGGCCCTCGGCTTGGAGCGCCTCCAAGCGTTACCGGGTGTCGTGTCGCTGCGCGCGGACGGCGAGCACGTCCGTCTCGGCACGCGGGCACCGGAGGCGTTGTTGCGGGTGCTGCTCGCGGAGGACCCCGGCCTGACCGATCTGCGGGTCGAGGGTGCCGGGCTGGAAGAAGCAGTGGCTGGTCTGATCGAGAGGGGTGCGGCGTGACTGTGCACATTTCTGGGAGGGTCTTCGGTGTGGAGCTCGCGGACGAGCTGAGGGGTGTCGTCCGCGAACCGGCCGCCCTGTTCTTCTCGATCATCATGCCGGTGGGGTTCTTCGCGCTCTTCGTGTCGCTGTTCGGGAAGTTCAGCGCCGGAGGGGTGTCCGCGGGCACCACGATGATCGCCACGTTCGGCGCGTTCGGCGTGATCTCGGTCGTGCTGATGAATCCCGGCATCGGCGTCGCGTCCGACCGGGAACGCGGCTGGCTGCGGGCGAAGCAGGTGTCGGCGGTGCCGATCGGCGTGACGCTCGCGGCGAAGGTGGTGGCGGCACTGCCCTATGCGGCCGGGGTGCTGATCGCGATGACGGCGACCGCGGCCGTCACCGGTTCGCTGACGGCGCCGTTGCCCGCGCTGCTGCGGCTTCTCGTCGTGCTGGTGCTCGGCGCGCTGCCGTTCGCGTTGCTGAGCCTCGCGATCGGCTTCCAGGGCGGCGCGGGCGCCGCGGCCGCCGTGCTCAACGCGATCCTCATCCCGGCGTCCGTCCTTTCCGGACTGTGGATGCCGCTGGAGATCATGCCCGCGTTCTTCGGTGACGTCGCGCGGTTCCTGCCGACCTACCACTTGTCGGAGCTCGCCCGCGCGCAGCTGACCGGTGGGCCCGTGGGAACGCACGTGCTCGTGCTGCTGGGCTTCGCGCTGGTGGCTGCGGTGCTCGCGGCCGTGTCGTATCGTCATGCGCGGTCATGAAAAAAGTCGCTGGGATCTCCCGCTGGTTGCACCTGATCTACCTCGGGAACCTGCTGTGGGCACCGATCTTCGACCCCGCCGCGGACTGGGTGGACTGGGCGCTCGTGGCCGTCGTCGCCGTGGCCTTCGTCCCGATGTACGTGCTGGCCTGGCACCGGCCGGACCGCGTCCGCTGGTGGTGCCTCGTGCCGACGGTGGTGCTCGGCGCCCTGACGACGCCCTTCAACACCGGCGCCGCCGTGCTGTTCGTCTACGCGGCGGCGTTCGCGGGCCTCGCGGAGTCGCGGCGGGTGGCGATGCGGTGGTTCGTCGCGTTGAGCGCGTTGATCTGCCTGTTCGGCGTGGTGTCGGTGGTGGAGATGCCTTACCGGCTGTGGGGGCTGCTGCCGTCGCTGATCTTCCTGTGGCTGATCGGCATCCTCCAGGTCGAGTGGTCCGAACGGGACCGCGAGGGCGCTGAGCTGCGCATCCGCACCGCGCGGATCGAGCACCTCGCCACCCTCGCCGAACGCGAGCGCATCGCCCGCGACCTGCACGACCTGCTCGGCCACACCCTGACCGCGATCATCCTGCGCGCCCAGCTCGTCGCCGCGGACCCCGCACGGGCACAGGAGGAGGCGGCGGAGATCGAACAGACGGCCCGCGCGGCGCTGGGCGAGATCCGCGACGCCGTCACCGGGTGGCGCAGCGCGTCACTGGAGACCGAACTGGAGGCGGCGCGTGCCGCGTTGTCGAGCCTCGGCGTCGAGGTGACCGTGCGCAGGGATCCCGGGCTGGCGATCGTCGGCTCGACCGAGCACGAACTGGCGCTCGCGCTGCGGGAGGCCGTCACCAACGTGGCCCGGCACGCTCAAGCCAGGACGTGTCACATCGGCGTCGAGGCGCGCGACGGTGAGCTGCGGCTGGTGATCGCGGACGACGGCGTCGGCGGGCACGCGCCGGAGGGCAACGGGCTGACGGGCATGCGGGAGCGGATCGCCGCGCTGGGCGGCCTGGTCGCGCGGACGGTCTCGGCCGGCACCACCGTCACGATCGCCGTCCCGCTGAAGGTGGCCACGTGATCAGGGTCGTGCTGGCGGAGGACCAGGCGATGGTGCGCGGCGCGTTCGCCCAGCTGCTCGACCTGCAGCCCGACGTCACGGTCGTCGCCACCGCGGGGGACGGCGACGAAGCACTCGCTGCCGTCGCGGAACACCGGCCCGACGTGCTGCTGACCGACATCGAGATGCCCGGCCGGACGGGACTGGACGTCGCCCAGGCGCTGAGCGAACGCGGCGATCCCACCCGTGTCCTGATCATCACCACCTTCGCCCGCAGCGGGTACCTCAGGCGCGCGATGGACGCCGGGGTCGCGGGATACGTGCTGAAGGACGCGCCGATCGCGGACCTCGTCTCGGCACTGCGCCGCGTGCACGCCGGCGAACGCGTCGTCGCCTCCGAGCTCGCGATGGCCGCCTGGGACAGCGCCGATCCCCTGACACCGCGCGAACGCGAGCTGCTGCGGGAGGTCACGACGGGCGCGAGCAACGCCGACATCGCGGCCCGGCTCAACCTGGCCGAGGGGACTGTTCGCAACTACCTGTCGACCGCGATGGCGAAACTGGGCGCGCGCAACCGTTCCGAGGCGGCGAACACCGCGCGTGAGCGAGGCTGGCTCTAACCCTTGCGCCGCACCATCTCGCCGATCCAGACCGGGGCGAACGGCGACGTGCAGCCCGGCGGCGTCGGGTAGTCCTTGAGGACCTCCAGGCGTTCGCCGATCTCGATCGCACGGGCACGCAGTGCGGGGTGTTCGATCCCGATCTGCGCCAGGCAGTGGTTCATCGCCCACTGCAGACGCTCCGGAGCGTCCTTCATGTCCTTCTCGACGATGTCGAGCAGACCGTCGAGGTCCAGGCCGTCCGGCTTCTTCGCCACCCGGTCGACGGTGAGCGCCCAGCCCGCGCTCGCGACCACCGGGTCCGGGTCGGAGAACCACAGCACGCGCAGTTCCTCGGCGTGTGCGCTCTTCTTGACGACGTAGTTCACGAGCCAGTCGTGCACCTTGGGACGCCGTGCCTCGCGCAGCATGGTGTCGAGCTCGTCACGGCTGAACGCCTTGGGCCGGCAGATCAGCAACGCCAGCAGCCGGGCCGCGGTGTCGCCCGTCGCCCACAGTGCGAGCGAGAGCTCCTGCTGGGTCTTGAGGCGCTTCGCGATCGCGCGCAGCTTGCCGAGGTTCACGCCGTGGTCGTCGCCGTGCTTCTCGTTCACGGCGCGTGCCTTCGGGTCTTCGAGCGCGGCCAGTTCGGCCATCAGCCCGGCCACCGTGTCGTCTGCCACCGCTCGACCTCCCGTTCGCCACCGACAGCTTACGAGCCGGAACGCCTCAGTCGCTCAGCGCCGCGACCACCGGGCACTGGTCCCGGACACCGTTCTCGGCGACGTCGAGCAACGCGAGCCGCACCCGGTCCAGGTCGTTCATCCGCTGCTCGATCTCCGCGACCTTGCCGGTGACCACGTCACCCACGTCGGGCGTGGTGGAGGCGGAGAGGAGCTGCTCGACCTCGGTGAGCGTGAAGCCGAGCCGGGCCGCGCGGCGGATGAACCTCAACCGCTTCAGCGCTTCCTGGTCGTAGTGGCGGTAGCCGCCGTGGGACCGGGCGGTGGGGACGACGAGGCCGCGACGCTCGTAGAACCGCACGGTGCTGATGCCCACACCGGCGGCGCGGGCCAGTTCGGATATGCGCACCACCGGAAACTACCTCCGCAGCAGTGCGCGGAGCTGGGCCGCGCCCCAGAACAGCTCCAGCGCCAGGAACCCCGCCAGCGCCGGGGTGTGCCCCTGCCACAACGCCCAGGCGAACCAGAGGCTGAACAGAGCGCGCCCGGCGGTGTCGGCGGCGATCAGCAACCGTTCCGGCCGCAGCCACCGGACGATCGACCACATCACCACGACCGTGCCGAACAGCGTGGAGAACAGGAGCGTTTGCCCGGTGTGGGGCGTGCCGAGCAGGTCCAGCGCCAGTGCGCCGGTCCAGGGCGTGACGAACGCGATGCTCGCCACGAGGTCGTACGCCGCACCGGCTTTGCCCCAGCGGGCCACGTGATCTTGTGTCATGCCGATCACGATGGACTCTGCACCGTGGTGCAGAGTCAAGCCCGCCGAACACGACGGTGACCAGCCTCGCGCCCCACAGGGTGAGGAACACGGGACCGGGACAGCTCTGTCGTTGGTCGGCCGGAGAGACGGTCCGGGGTTCGCCGATGTCGTACGCGGGCACCGTGTCGCCTCGGCCGAGGTGCGCTGGGAGCCTGCTGTCCAACGTGTCTGGTCACCTTGCCATCGTGGCTCGTGAACGTGCCGTACGGGCTGGAGCAGCCGATGCGCTTGCCGTGGCGGAAGCTCTGGCCGATCACGCCGCGGTGTGAATCGTCCACTTCTCACCCCCTGCCACCACTAACGTCGACAGGCAAGCGTTCGTTGAGCCGAGGGAGGCGCGTGACCGGCCAGATCGTCCGTCACGCCGGCAGGATCGAGGCCGTGCGCGTGCGGTTCGCGGCCGTGCACAAGGCCAGCGCGGTCGTCGTCGGCGACGAGACCGTGTACGGGCGGCTGTGCCGGTGGATCATCCACGCCGTGCTGGAGAAACACGCCCGGCAGGACGAGCTGGTCTCCTACGTCGAGGAGAACCTGCGCCTGATCGTGGCCGGGCTGTACGACCTGTACGGCGTGCGGGCACCTGATCCCGACCTCGTGCGCGAGGCCGCCGTGCCGTCGCTGGTCGAGCCGGTCGAGGACTCGGCACGGGCGGCGATGGAGCAGATCATGCCGTTGCGCGACGTGCTGGACGACCTCACCGGGCTGCCCGACGTCATCGCCGCGCACGCGATGACCTGGTACAACATCGCGGCCGAGCAGCAGGACATGGCCGACGAGCTCGAAGACCTCCTGGAGCAGGACGCCCCGCGGTGGACCGGCGCCGAGGAGCACGTGCGGCTGATGGGCCACAACATCGACGCCATCCGGGGGCTGAGCTCGGTGTCGGCGGCGTTCGGGGAGATCACCGAGAGCGTCGGGGTGCTGGTCGCGCAGACCCGGCGGCTCGTGCGGGAGCTGGTGATCAGCCTGGCCGTGGCGCCGACGGACGCGACGCTGTGGCGGTTGGCCTGCCGGATCGCGGTGTACGGGGTGGCGCTGGAGGCCACCCTCACGCACCTGGAGGACCGGCTCAGCGGCTAGACCGCGCTCCGGCGGGCGCGGCGGCGGGCGAGCTGCGGCAGGAACCACATGTAGATGCCCGTTCCCATCAGGACGAACAGCGGCAGCAGCGGCACGTACGACACCCACACCACCGAGCTGTCGACGGTCAGGGCGACCGCCGTGAACACGACGGTGGCCATGAAGACCATGCTCACCACGCGGTGGAACTGACGGATTCCCTTGCTGCTGGCCATTTTCCTGGTCCTCCCGGTCGTTGTCGAGCTCAACGGTAGGAGCGGCGGGCCGGCCGTGCTTCTCGATTCCTGACCAGCTGAACCACCCTCGGGCCAGGCCGCCAAGGCGAACGCGGCGGCCTGATCACCCATGCCCGCCCGTAATTGGGGGCTTCACCCCCATGTGAGCGGCTTCACCAGCGGGAAGACTCCCTCAGCAGACCGGCGGCGCTGGACTCGGAGGGGTGTTCAGCGCCGCCGTGGGGCGTGGCGCAAAATCTCCTGGCGCGAGATGTCGATCCCGGCGTCTCCCGTTCGACGCACTGATGACAGCAAGCGCGAACACCGAGGAGAACCAGATGCGCACCCTGATCGCCACCGCTTTCGTCTCCCTCGACGGCGTCGTCGAGGCGCCCGGTGGCGAACCCGGTCACCGCAGCGCCGGATGGACCTTCCAGGACATCGAGTTCGACGAGGCCGCCTACGAGATCAAGGGCCGCGAGCAGGAAGAAGCCGCGGCGATGATGATGGGCCGGGTCAGCTACGAGGCGTTCGCCCCGGTGTGGCCGACGCTCGACTACTTCCCGCAGTACAACGTGATGCCGAAGTACGTCGTGTCCAGCACGCTGAAAGAAGACCAGCTGGTCGACAACTGGGGCGACATCACGATCCTGCGCTCGCTGGACGACGTGGCCGCGCTGAAGGAGACCGAGGGCGGGCCGATCTCCATCCACGGCAGCGCGACGCTCAACCGCAACCTCTCCGACGCGGGCCTGATCGACCGCTACCACCTGCTGGTGTTCCCGGTGCTGCTCGGCGCGGGCAAGCGGCTGTTCAGCGAGACCGACAAGGCCAAGCAGATGCTGAAGGTCGTGGAGAGCGAGTCGTACTCCAACGGCATCCAGAAGCTGGTCTACGACGTCGTGCGCTGACGCACCAGTTCGGACAGGCGGATCCACGCCGGCGAGTAGTCCTGCACGTGTGCGCCGAGCAGCGACTTCTCGTCGGCGGACAGCACCTCGTGCACGGTCTGCGCCGCCTCCTGCCGCAGTCTGGCCGCCATGACGTCGGCCAGGTCGCCGAGGCGCGGGTCGGCCGGGTCCCAGTCGTGGGCCTGGTCGTAGGTGACGTAGAACTGGCGGAAGCCCGGATCCGCCAGTTGCTCCCGCTTCTGCGCGATCCACCTCAGCGCCTGGTCCGGGTAGGCGGCCGCGAGCACGATCCAGCCGTCGCGTTCGAAGCGCACACCGCGTTCGCTGACGCCCAGAAGCCGCAGCTGGTCCAGGTAGTCCGTGATCTCGGCGGGCAGGAACATCCGGTCGCCCGCCTGGAGCGCGGCGACGCCGGCCTTGCGGTGCTCCAGCTCCTCGATCTGCCGCGTCAGGCCCTGGCCGATCTCCTCGACGGCGGCGGCGAACTGCTCCGGCGTCGCCCTGATCAGCTCGTGCACGCGGGTCAGCGGCACGCCGGCCGCCGTCAGGGTCCTGATGCGGATCAGGTCGACCACGGCCTGCGCGGGGTAGCGCCGGTAGCCCGAAGCGTCGCGTTCGGGTTCGGGGAGCAGACCGGTCTGGTGGTAGTGGCGCACCGCTCGCACCGTGACCCCGACGTACCCGGCGAGCCGCTTGATCGTCAGCACCCCGTCATTCTGGGGCTTGACCTTGACGGTGCGTCAGCCTTTGAGCATTGCCGACATGTTCACGAACTGGCACCGCCCACTCCTGGTCAACACCGTTCTCATGCTCGGACTCGCGCTCGCCGCCGCGTTCGGCACACTCCTCGACGACCGGGAACTCCTCGGTGAGCCGGTCTGGCTGAAACCGTTGAAGTTCGGCCTCGCGTTCGCCCTCTACTCCGGCACGCTCTCGTGGTTGCTGAGCACGTTCACGAGAGCACGCAGGTTCGGCTCGTGGATGGGGACGGCGTTCGCGATCGCCGCGTGCGCCGAGGTCGTGGCGATCACCGTGCAGGCGGCCCGCGGCACTTTCAGCCACTTCAACACCTCGACCGACTCGATCACCCTGCTCGCCACGCAGGTCTTCACCAACGGTGTGGCGGTGTTGTTCCTCGTGCAACTGGCGATCGTGGCGCTGGCGCTGCTGCAACGGGACGGCGACCGCGGGCTGAAGCGGGCGGTGCGCGCTGGTCTCGCGATGGCGACGTTCGGCATGGTGGTGCCGGTGTACTTCCTGGCCACCGAGGTCCACCAGCGCACGGTCGTCGACGCCAACGGCCGGGAGATCGTGATGTGCCAGGGACACGGCGTCGGAGAGGCAGGCGACTTCCGGGTGCCCCACTTCGTCGGGCTGCACGCGGTCCAGGTGCTGTTGCTGGTGTTCTTCGCGCTGCGGCGGGTGGACGAGGGCAGGCGAGCGCGACTGATCACCGTTGCCGCGCTCGGCTGCACCGGACTGCTGGCCTTCGTGACGTGGCAGGCGAGCAGCGGTCATGCCCTGTTCTCGTGGTGATCAGGTGCACTCGCGCACGGCGGCCACGACCCCGGCGAACGAGTCGACCAGCCAGGTCGGGTTCGCGCTGAGCAGCTGGTCGACGCCGTGCACGCCGTAGGTCACGGCGATGGACGCCATGCCGGCCCCGTGCGCCATGTTGATGTCGTGAGTGGTGTCCCCGACCATGACCGCGTTGCGCGGGGACACCCCGAGCCTGCGCAGCACCAGGAGGCCGGATTCCGGATCGGGCTTGGGTTTCGAGACCTGGTCCGCGCCGACGACGACGGAGAACTCCTCGCGCAGACCGGCCGCGGTGAGCAGTGCCTCGGCGTTCCCGATGTACTTGCTCGTGGCGACGGCGAGCCGGAAACCGTCGTCCCGCAACGACTGCAGCCCGTCGTACACGCCCGGGAACACCAGTTGCGTCGCCATCGGCAGCACGATCTTGCGGAACGTCGCCTGGTAGAGCTCGACGCAGGCGGTGACGACCGGCTCGTCCTCGGACGTCCCGAGCACCTTCGCGAACGCGGCGGGCAGCGGGAGCCCGATCGTGGCGCGGATGGTCGCGGAGTCCGCTGTGCGCAGGTCGAGTTGGGCGAACACCGCGGCGAACGTCGTGACGATGCCGCGCGGGGAGTCGACGAGCGTGCCGTCCAGGTCGAAGATCGCGCACCGGTTCATGATGCGAACTCCTTCGCGTGGGCGGCGGCGAGTTCCCCCGCGACTTCGGCGGTGCTGACCATCACCGCCGTGGTCGCCTTCACGGTCTCGATCTCGTCGTCGTCGATCGCGTCCGCGGGCTTCGTCGGTGTGGTCACGAGGAACGAGCCGGGGTTGCCGAGTGCCCAGTGGCTCTCGATCGCACGCGCCATCACCCGTGGATCGTCGACGCGGTGCGGACCGGGCAGACCGGAGGTCTCGAAGTAGAACGCGGGGAAGTCGTCCGACCGGTAGGCGACGACCGGAACGCAGTGCGTTTCCAGGAACTCCAGCGTGAGCCCGAGGTCGAGGGTGTGCCGGGCCCCCGCGCAGACCACCGCGACCTGCGAGCGGGTGAGTTGCACGAGGTCGGGGGACAGCCGCCGGGCGCCTCGGTGCACGCCGCCGATCTCCGCGCTGGACAGGAACTTCAGCCCCGCGAGCCCCGCCGCGACCATCGCCGCCGAGACCGTCGTCGCCCCCGTCGTCCCGCGGGCCAGGACGACCGGCAGGTCTCGGCTGTCCAGGACGGAAACCCCTGGTGTGGCAGCGAATCTCTCGATGTCGGTCTCGGAGAGGCCGACGAGGATCCGGCCCTTGTCGACGCCGATCGTGGCGGGGACCGACCCGCTCGCGCGCACCGCGTCCTCGATCCGGCGCGCGGTCTCGGCGTTGTCCGGGCCGGACCTGAGCACGCCCGACGCCAGCGCCACGACGGGCTGGCCCGCCGTGATCGCCTCGGCCACTTCCTCGCTGTACACCAGGGGAATGCGCATCGGCACCTCAGTAGCTCGGGGTCTTGCGCAGGAGGTGGTTCCGTTCCACGATCTCCGGCGCGTAGACCTGGTCCTGCCACGCCTGCTGCTCGACCGGTTCCAGGGCGATCGACACGACGCCCTCGGCACAGCCGAAGGCCCGGGTCACCGCCTCGGTGATGGCCGAGATCAGCTCGGACGCCTGCTCGTCGTTGAGCGGTGCAGGGAAGTGCTTGATGTTCACGTGCGGCATGCGAGCCTCCTCACGACCGGCCTCCCGCGATGGCGAGGGTGACGGCCTTGGTGACGGCCGCGATCAGTTCGGCCATCTGCTCGTCGGACAGCAGCACCGGCACCCGCGCGACCTCGTCCTGCACGGTCGTGGTCTGCCGCATGGACGCCAGCAGCTCGTCGATGTCGGGCTCGCGCAGCAGGCTGTAGTGGTCCGCCTTCAGCTCGACGACCACCGGGTCGGTGACCGAGAAGCCCTCGCTGCCCTCGATGAACGAGTAGTCGTCGCCCTGTGCCTTGAAGATGGTGAGCGGCGCGGTGATCGTGCGCTCGGCCAGTTCGCCGAAGGTGTACTTGAAGGAGAACGTCTCGGTGACGATCTTGATGATCCGCCGCACGAGCTCGCTGTCGAGGTCGCGGAACTCGTCGCTGACGAACGCCGCGAAGCTGTCCTCGTCCCGTGCGACCTCCAGGCACCGGGCGAGGCGGGCGTCGGTGATGCTGCCCGCGAACACCGAGAAGAGGATCGTCACGAACGCGCTGTTGTCGTACGAGGCCTCGTTGCTGTCCCGTTCCGAGCGCACCTTCGGCGAGCCAGGCGCGATGAGGAACAGGTTCTCGACCTCCTCGCCGGCTTGTTCGAGCTGGTAGGCCGTCTCGAACGCGACCCGCGCGCCGAAGGAGTAGCCCCACAACGTGTACGGGCCCTCCGGCTGGACCTTCTTGATCGCCTCGATGTCGGCGGCGGCCATCTCGCGGATCGTGCCGTACGGCGTCTCGCCCTCGTTGATGCCGTGCGCCTGCACGCCGTAGAACGGTCGCTCCGAACGACTTGCGAGCGTGCGCAGGTTCATCGGGTAGCCGCCGAGCCCCGGCCAGCAGAAGACGGGAGCGCCGTCACCGTTGGGCTGCAACGGAACCAACCGCGAGATCGGTCCCTCGTGCAGGCCGTCGACGCGCCGGGAGAGCTGCTCGATGGTCGGCGACTCGAAGAGCACCTGCAGCGGCAGGCTGGTGCCGAAGTCCTTGTTGATGCGGTTGACCAGGCCGACCGCGATCAGCGAGTTGCCGCCGGTCTCGAAGAAGTCGTCGTGCGTCGAGACCGTCTCGCGCTTCATCAGCTTCTTCCACATCTCGCTGATGCGGCGCTCGGTGGTGGTGCGCGGCGCGACGAACGGCCGGTCCTGGTCGTCGACGTTGGTCTTGTCCGACTTCTCCAGGGCCTTGACGTCGATCTTGCCGTTCGCGGTGACCGGCAGCGCGTCGAGCACCACGACCTTGTTCGGGATCATGTAGTCCGGCAGGAAGTTGACCAGGTCGTCGCGGATCAGCTCGGCCGGGCCCTTCATGTGGACGACGTCCTCCTTCATGCCGGGGCTGCGGCGCTGGTCGTAGGAGACCTTGCCGCCCAGGAAGAAGTACGACGGGCCGTCCTGCTCGCCGGCGGCCTTCAGGATGTCGCAGATGCGCTTGGCCGACGGGAGGTCGTTGTTCGACTTCGAGCTGTAGCCCGAGGACATGAAGCCGAGGTCGACGTCGTTGGCGGACAACCGGTGCATGGTCCGGCCGAGGTCGATGTAGCGCCGCCACAGCTCCGTGGACCGGCCGATGGCGCTGACGCCGAAGCTCGCACGTTCGTACACCGCCTGGTTGATCGCGATGACGTGCTTGCGCAGCACCAGTTCGTCCGACACCCGCTCGAACTCGCCGCCCGCGTAGCGGTACTGGCCGCCGGGCAGGTTCGCGACGCGGCCGGGGTGCGTCTGGACGTAGATGTCGACCTCGTCCTCGCGGACGCCGGTGTAGGCGCACAGCTCGAACGTGCCGAGGTAGTAGTCCTCGTCGGCGACGTCGAGCAGGTCCTTGGTCTCCGGCGCGTAACCGGAGGCCTTGATGTCGAGGCCGTAGCCGGGCAGGACCTCCTCGAAGAGCCCGACCATGTGGCCGGTCTCGATCTCCAGGACCTCCTGGATGTTGTTGAGGTACACCGCCTCGATCGCGGCCTTGTGCCCGATGAAGTGCAGCTTCGCCTGCACCTCGAAGCTCTCCTCGAGCGGCCTGATCAGCACGAGCTGGTGGCGCAGCGGGTGGTAGTAGTACAACCCGGCCGGCAGCCCCGCGATGTGGTGCAGCTCCAGGTGGAGCTGGGTCGCGTAGAGCGAACCCGGTGACGCGTAGCCGTACTTCGGCAGCAGCCGCTGGTCGCTGAAGTGCGCGCCGAAGTAGCGCAGGATCTCGCCCAGTTCGGAGACGTGGACGGACCTCGGGTCCTTGGAGCCGGCGCCGATCGCCTTGCGCTCCAGCAACCGCGCCAGGTCGGCGTCGGTGACCTGGCCGCCCTCGTAGAAGCGGTAGGACTTGCGCGAGAAGACGACCTTGCGCTGCAGGCACGAGGCTTCCTCGCCGGGCAGCTCGAAGCTCTGCCGGCCGGCGAGGTCGTCGCGCACGCCGGGGTTCGACAGCTGCGCGCGCACCTGCAGGCGGCTGGACTTCGACTGGTGGTGCGAACCCGCGTTGCCCTGGTCCATCAGGGCGGCTTCCTTGGGGTTCAGCTCGACGCACGCGATCAGGTTCTGGAACCCGGTGCGCTCGTCCTCCTTGACGATCACGGCCGCGTTGCGCACCCAGTCGTGCGTCTCGATCGCGAGCCGGATCTCGTCCAGTTCGACCCGGTAACCGCGCAGCTTGACCTGGCTGTCCGCGCGGCCGGCGAACTGCACCGTGCCGTCGAGGTTCTGCGTCACGAGGTCGCCGGTGCGGAACATGCCGTCGACGAACCGTTCTTCGGTCAGCTCCGGCTGGTGCAGGTAGCCGCGGGCGACCTGGACGCCGCCGATGTAGAGCTCACCGATCTCGCCGGGCGTGACCATGTCGCGGTTCTCGTCGAGCACCAGGTACGTCGTGTTCGCGACGGGCAGGCCGATCGAGATCGACTTCGGGGCCTCGGCGAGGCCGGCGGGATCGACCACGAACGACGACGAGTTGATCGTCGTCTCCGTCGGCCCGTAGAGGTTGATGAGACCCACGTTCGGCATGTCCGCGAAGAACGCCTGGGCCAGCGTGCGGGACAACGCCTCGCCGCCGCTGAAGACCTGCTTCAGCGAGGTGACGGTGTGGAACTCCTCGGTGTCGATCAACGCCTGGAGCAGCGTCGGCACGCACTGCAGCGTGGTGACGCCCTGCTCGCGCATGGTCTCGATCAGCATCTCGGGGTCGCGGTAGATGCCGGGCCGGCCCATCACCACGGTGCTGCCGACCGCGGGGGCGAGGATCTCCCACTGCGCGGCGTCGAAGCTCATCGGCGTCTTCTGCACCACGCGCTTGGTGCCGTCGATGGCGTGCACGTCGTGCAACCACAGCATCTGGTTGACGATGCTGCGGTGCTCGATCATCACACCCTTGGGCCGGCCGGTGCTGCCGGAGGTGTAGATGATGTACGCGAGGCTGTTGTGGGCGGGGGAGAAGCCGTCGTCGAACGCCTCGTCGCAGTCGTCGAGCGTGACGATCCTCGTGGTGGCGGGCGCCAGTTCGGCCAGGCGCTGCTTCAGGGCGGGCTGCGTCACGACGACCTTCGTGCGCGAGTCCTCGATCATGTACCGGAGCCGCTCCTCGGGGTACTCCGGGCTCAGCGGCAGATAGGCGCCGCCGGCGCAGAGGATTCCCCAGGCTCCGACCACGAGGTCCAGCGAGGGCTCGACGAACATGCCGACGCAGTCGTCCTCGCTGATGCCGAGCCGCCGCAGGTGCGTGGCCAGCGCGGAACTCTGCTCGAAGAGTTCGCCGTAGGTGATGCTCTGTTCACCGAAGACGACGGCCGTGCGATCAGGGTGTTCCTCGACCTGCTTGCGCAGCAGGTCGGGAAGGCAGCCGCCGTCCACTTCAGCTTCGTGCGACATCTCAGAAATCCCCCAAGCGGTCAGCAGGCGTGAGTCGTTGCGAGGACGTTCTTGGTTAGTTGAAGAACGTATGAGTGACGGCTCGAAACCCGCTGGAGCGATCGACCTGGTGGACAGCCGCAGAGGTCTACCGGAACCGCCTTGAACACCACCGGAATTCCACCCGCTGAGACGATGGTTCGGTGGCGAATGGTTGCCCCACTGTCCACAATGGTGTTGGGTTGACGCCAACTTCGAGGGCGGGGCCACGAGGATGAATGTGCTCGAGTACGTAGCCGATCGCTGGGATCGGCTGTCTTTGCAAGCGTTTCTGCACGTCAGTGCCGTTGTGCAGTGCACGGTTCTGGCGACGGTGCTCGGAGTGCTGATCGGGGTCGCTGTCTACCGCAGCCCGGCCGGATCCGCGCTGGCCACGGCGTTGGCGAGCACGATTCTCACCATTCCGTCGTTCGCTCTGCTGGCGTTGCTGATTCCGGTGTTCGGCCTGGGCGCGGACACGACGGTGGTCGCTCTGGTGCTTTACGCGTTGCTCCCGATCGTGCGCAACACCATCGTCGGACTGGCCGGTGTCGACCCGGCTGTGAGCGATGCCGCAAGAGGGATCGGGATGAGCAGATTCGGTGTGCTCACGCGCGTCGAGTTGCGGTTGGCGTGGCCCGCGATTCTGGCCGGAATGCGGGTCGCCACGCAGATGCTGATGGGCATCGCGGTCATCGCGGCCTATGCGAAAGGACCGGGACTGGGATCAGAGGTGTTCTCGGGGCTCGCGAACGCGGGCAGTGCGAACTCGATGAACCAGGCCCTCACCGGAACGATCGGCGTGGTGGTACTCGCCCTGCTGCTCGACGGAATTTACGTGCTGGTCAACCGTTTCACCGTGTCGAGGGGCGTTCGTGGCTGAAAAAGGCATCGAGATCAGGCTCGACCACGTGACGAAGCGGTACGCGGGGCAGAAGACGGCGGCGGTCGACGACTTCTCGATGGTCGTGCCGGCCGGGCAGATCGTGGTGTTCGTCGGGCCGTCCGGCTGTGGCAAGACCACGACCATGCGGATGATCAACCGGTTGATCGAGCCGACGTCCGGCACGATCACGATCGGCGGCGAGGACGCGCTGAAGATCGACCCGGACGACCTGCGGCGGCGCGTCGGGTACGCGATCCAGCAGGCCGGGCTGTTCCCGCACTTCACCGTGGCGCAGAACATCGCGGTCGTGCCGGGATTGCTGGGCTGGGACAAGAAGAAGATCGCGGACCGCGTCGACGAGATGATGGACCTCGTCGGGCTCGACCCCGGCGAGTTCGCCGATCGCTTCCCGCGTCAGCTCTCCGGCGGCCAGCAGCAACGGGTCGGCGTCGCGCGGGCACTGGCCGCCGATCCGCCGGTGCTGCTGATGGACGAACCGTTCGGCGCGGTCGACCCGATCACGCGCGGGCACCTGCAGGACGAGTTGTTGCGGCTGCAGGAGGAACTCCGCAAGACGATCGTGTTCGTCACGCACGACTTCGACGAGGCCGTGAAGCTCGGCGACCGGATCGCGGTGCTCGGCGACCGGTCCACGATCCTGCAGTACGACACCCCCGACGCCGTCCTGGCCAACCCGGCGGACGACACGGTGGCCGGGTTCGTGGGCGCCGGCGCGTCGCTGAAGGCGTTGACCCTCATGAGGGTTCGCGATGTCGAGCTGGGGCAGGCCGTCACCGCTCGCGCCGGCGCCGATCCGTCCACTGTGGATCTGGGTGACGAGGAGTGGTTGCTGGTGCTGGACCAGCGCGACCGACCATCGCGCTGGGTGCCGCTGACCGAGCTGAAGCGCGTGACCTCGCTGGCCGGTGCCGGACGTCCGGTGCAGGACTCCGTGACGCTGCAGTCGACGTTGCGGGACGCCCTGGAGGCGATGGTGAACGAGGGCGGCCGGGCGGTCGTCACGGGTGGCCGCGGCGAGTACGTCGGCACGGTCGACCTCGCGACCGTGACCGACGTCGTGCAGCAGCGGCGGGCGAACTCGTGACGGCCGGGCGGATCCGGTTCTGGGCGCAGCCCGTCGCGGTGCTGCTGATCGTCGGCGGCGTGCTGGCGTGGGTGTTCGGCGGTGAGCTGACGGCCACCGAGAAGAGCACGCTGAACGCCACGTCGTTGCTGACCGCGCTGCGCGACCACCTGGCGATGACGGTCGTCGTGACCGCGATCGTCGTGGTGGTGGCGGTGCCGGCGGGCATCGTCGCGACCAGGCCGTGGGCCCGCTTCCTCGCCCCGGTGTTCCTGGCGGTCGCGAACGTCGGCCAGGCCGCGCCCGCGCTGGGCGTCCTGGTGCTGTGGTTCCTGGTCACGGGGGCTTCGGGCGGGCTGTGGGTGGCCGCGCTGCCGTTGGCGTTCTACTCGTTGCTTCCGGTGTTGCGCAACACGATCGTCGGCATCCAGCAGGTCGAGCCGTCCCTTGTGGACGCGGGGCGCGGCATCGGCATGTCGGCGTCGGGCGTGCTGTGGCGCGTCGAGTTCCCGTTGGCGACACCGCTGATCCTGGCCGGCCTGCGCACCTCGCTGGTGCTCGCGGTCGGCACGGCGACGTTCGGCCTGTTCGTCAACGCGGGCGGTTTCGGGTTGTTGATCGACACCGGCTACAAGCTGAACCTGACGAAGGTCCTGGTGACCGGTTCGGTGCTGGCGGCGGGGCTCGCGTTGCTGGTCGACTGGGCCGGCGCGGTGATCGAGCAGTGGTTCGGTCCCAAGGGGGTCCGATGAGGAAGGTGTTGCTGGCAGCCCTGTTGTTCCTGTCCGGCTGCGGACTCGACGTCAACAGCGCGTTGCCCTACAAGGTTCTGCCGGGCTCCATCCAGCCCGACCGGTCGCTCCAGGGCGTCGAGATCACGGTGGGGTCCAAGGACTTCACCGAGAACATCCTGCTGGGCTACCTGGCCGAGATGGCGTTGTCCGCGGCCGGTGCGGACGTGATCGACCTGACCGACCTCAAGGGCTCGCAGACCGCGCGCCAGGCCCTGCTCAACGGCGAGGTCGACGTCACCTGGGAGTACACCGGCACCGGCTGGATCAACTACCAGGGCAACGAACTTCCCGTGCCCGGCGGTGAACAGGCGCAGTACGACGCGACGAAGAAGGCCGACCTGGAGAGGTTCGGCGTCGAGTGGCTCGCCTACTCACCGCTCAACGACCAGTACGCGTTCGCCGTCACCGAGGCCTACGGCGAGCAGCACGGCCTCAGGACCACGTCCGACCTGGCGGCGTTCCTCGTCCAGAACCCGGACCAGGCGGTGTTCTGCCTGGAGACCGAGTTCACCAGCCGCCAGGACGGTTTCCCCGCGGCGCAACGGACCTACGGCTTCCCGGCCACCGAGGTGAAGAACTTCGGCATCGGCACCATCTACTCGGCCGTGGCGGGCGGCACGTGCCCGGTCGGCGAGGTGTTCACGACCGACGGCCGCATCGCCGCGCAGAAGCTCCGCGTGCTGGAGGACGACAAGAAGGCCTTCCCTCAGTACAACGTGGCGCCGACCGTGCGCGCCGAGTTCCTCGCCCGGTACCCGCAGGTGCGCGGCCCGTTGGAGAAGGTGAGCGCCGCGCTGACCAACGACCAGATGATCGAGCTGTGCCGTCAGGTCGACGTGGAGGGCAGGGACGCGGGCGAGGTGGCGCGGGACTGGATGGTGTCGAAGGGGTTCATCCGGACGGAGTGATCACCGCATCGCCCGTCCGACCGGCGGCAGCACCGACACCATCGACGCGGCCAGCCACAGCATCAGCGCGATGCTCGGCACGATGATCAGCGTGCCACCGTGGTCGATCGTCAGCCGGACGACCGCGAAGACGTAGTAGGCGCACACCAGGAACCCGAGCCCGGCGAGGATCCAGCGCGCGAACCCGAGCCGGGCGATCACCAGTGCGGCGAGCAGCAGCACCACGCCGCCCGCGACGTAGGTGGCGACGATCGCCGGGTCGCCGTTGGCGATGAAACCGCGTCCGAACGCCGGCCCCAGCAACGCGACGGCGGCCTCCGGGGTCTGCCGGATGCCGTCGGCGGAGTTCAGCCCTGCCAGCACGAAGCACAGCACCGCGACGAGCAGCCACAGCCCGCCCGCGAGGAACGCCGACGCGACGCTCGGCCGCAACGGCTGCCCCCAGCGGGCGGCGGGCCACAGCCCGGACCGTGTCCCCGTGGAGGTTGCTGCGCCTGCCAACCCTGGTTCGGATGCACGGCCGTCACCCTACGAGCCGCCAATCCGTGCCGCAGGGAATTCGCAGGTCTTCGCTGCGACAGCAGGCGTTCCTCAGGCGTCGGCGGAGTTCTTGCGGTCGGTGTGGCCGAGGGAACGCTCCGGCGCCACCCGGTCGCGCACGAGCTGCTTGAGCACGGCGAGGTCCGGGAAGCCCTCCTGCTCCTTGCGCGACCACAGGGTCTCGCCGTCGAGCCGCACGTCGAACACGCCGCCGGTGCCGGGCACCAGAGCGACCTCACCCAGTTCCGTGGTGAACGTGGTCAGCAGCTCCTGCGCGGTCCACCCGGCGCGCAACAGCCACCGGCACTGGGTGCAGTACTCGATCTCCAGACGCGGTGTTCTCATGTCCGGTTCTTAACAGACTCACCGGAGCGGGTCGCGTCCTTGCCCCAGCTGGCCAGCAGCTGCAGCGCCTCGGCGGACGGCGTGCCGGGTTCCGCGTGGTAGGTGGTGAAGAACAGGTCCGGCTCGCTCGGCATCCGCAGCGTCTCGTACGCCAGCGTCATCTCGCCCACGAGCGGGTGGCGGAGCATCTTCGTGCCGAAGGACTTCTCCTTCACGTCGTGCTTGGCCCAGAGCTGCCGGAACAGCTCGCTCTTCACCGACAGCTCGCCGATCAGGGCGGTGAGCTCGGGGTCGTTCGGGTAGCAACCCGCGTCCATCCGCAGGAATCCGACTACGTCGGCGGCCTTGCTCTCCCAGTTGACGAAGAGCTCCTGGTAGGAGGGCTGGAGGAAGATGAAGCGCGCCCAGTTCCGCTCGCGCGGCTCCAGCTCGGCCCAGTCGCCGAACAGCGCCGCGGCCATCGGGTTCCACGCGAGGACGTCCGAGCGGCGCCCGCCGATGTAGGCGGGCACGCCGACGTTGTCGAGCAGGTGCTTCAAAGCCGGGCGGACGCCGCGTGAGGTCTTTTTCTTCTTCTTGTTGTCGTACGGGCAGGCCGTCAGGTTGCGCAGGTGCGTCTGCTCGGCCTCGTTGAGCTGCAACGCGCGTGCGATCGAGTCCAGCACCTCGTCCGAGACGTTGCGGCCGTTGCCCTGCTCAAGACGCGTGTAGTAGGCGACTGAGACGCCTGCGAGCTGCGCCAGCTCCTCGCGGCGCAGGCCCGGCACACGGCGGGTGCGGCCGTAACGGGGCAGCCCGACGTCGTCGGGGGACAGCCGCGCCCGGCGGCTGCGCAGGAACTCGCTCAGCTCGGTGCGCGGGTCGACGTCCATGCCCCGAGTATCCCCGGCCTGGGCAAACCGTGCCTGCTACTGCTGGTGGTAGGCATGCCAGTCGTACGAAGAACAGGTGTCTGGGTAGCGCCCTCGAAGCGGAGCAGTGTCTTCAACGGACACGACAACGAGGAGAGACCTGATGAGCACCGTCGCTGCCTACGCCGCTCCCGCACCCAAGGCACCGCTGGAGCGCACCACCATCGAGCGTCGCGCGGTCGGCGCGCACGACGTCCTGATCGACATCAAGTTCGCGGGCATCTGCCACTCGGACATCCACCAGGTCAACGAGGGCTGGGGTCAGGGCATCTTCCCGATGGTCCCGGGCCACGAGATCGCCGGCGTGGTCGTCGAGGTCGGCTCCGAGGTCACCCGCCACGCCGTCGGTGACCGCGTCGGCGTCGGCTGCATGGTCGACTCGTGCCGCGACTGCGACAACTGCCTGCGCGGCTTCGAGCAGTACTGCACGGGCGGCAACACCATGACCTACAACGGTGTCGACCGCCACGGCGACGTCACCTACGGCGGTTACTCGAAGCAGATCGTCGTCGACGAGAACTTCGTGGTGCGGATCCCCGAAGGGCTCCCGCTGGACGTGGCCGCGCCGCTGCTGTGCGCGGGCATCACCGTCTACTCGCCGCTCAAGCACTGGGGTGTCGCGCCGGGCAAGAAGGTCGCCGTCGTCGGGCTGGGCGGGCTCGGCCACATGGGCGTCAAGATCGCCGCCGCGCTCGGCGCCGAGGTCACCGTGCTGTCGCAGTCGCTGCGCAAGAAGGACGACGGGCTCAAGCTCGGCGCCCAGGACTACCGCGCCACCAGCGACCCGGCGACGTTCACCGAGCTCGCGGGCACGTTCGACGTGATCCTGTCCACGGTGTCCGCGCCGCTCGACTTCGGTACCTACCTCGGGCTGCTCAAGACCGACGGCGCGATCGTGAACGTCGGCGCGCCGGAGGAGCCGATCTCGCTGAACCTGTTCGGGCTGCTCGGCGGACGCAAGACGCTCGCCGGCTCGATGATCGGCGGCATCGCGGAGACCCAGGAGATGCTGGACTTCTGCGCCGAGCACGGCCTCGGCT
This sequence comes from Lentzea kristufekii, assembly GCF_033949925.1. Classification (NCBI taxonomy): domain Bacteria; kingdom Bacillati; phylum Actinomycetota; class Actinomycetes; order Pseudonocardiales; family Pseudonocardiaceae; genus Lentzea; species Lentzea kristufekii. The sequence goes on along the minus strand of NZ_JAXAVV010000012.1, from coordinate 219,209 downwards.
CGGAGATCGAGCTGATCGGCGCCGACGAGATCAACACCGCCTACGAGCGGGTGCAGGCGAGCGACGTGCGGTACCGGTTCGTGATCGACACCGCCACGATCTGACGTCCGTGCCGTGCCCGCTCAGCTGGGCGGGCACGGCACCCCGGTCGCGCAGGTCTTGGTGGCGCCCGCGATCACCGTGTCGAGCTGCAGGAGGGTTTCCTGCAGCTCCTCGATCTGCTTCACCACCGACGACCGGTGCCCGTGCAGCTTGGCCAGGACCTCCGGTGCCGCCACCCCCGTCACCACGCACGGCAGCATCTCCAGGATCGACGTGCTGGAGATTCCGGCGGCGTAGAGCTGCTGGATCAGCCGCGCGGTCGACGGCGTTCTCGGCATAACGCCGTTGGCCGCTCCCGCTGCGTTCGGACGCGAGAAGGCCCTGTTCCTCGTAGTAGCGCAACGCGCGCACGCTCACGCCCGTGCGTTCCGCCAGCTCACCGATGCCTGGTCGAACGGTTCCGCCTGGGGCTGCCGCTCGCCGGTGCCGACCAGGAGACCTGGTTCCAGACTCCCGCGGGATACGTCGACTACCCCAGCTATCAGCACTGAAGCGCGCGCACCAGGTGGTCGACGAGCCGTTCGAGGTAGTCGGGCTCGACCTCGGCGCGCCGCACGGACAGCCGCCAGTAGACCGGTGCCGCGACCAGGTCCAGCGCGATCTCGAAGTCGAGATCAGCCGGTAGCTCGCCCCGGTCGATCGCTCGCCGCAGCGTCACCGCGCCGAGCGCGCGCCGGGGTTCGCCGATCGTCGCCGCGATCGCCTCGGACAACGCCGGAGTGCGGACGGCCTCGGCGGTGAGGTCGGGCAGGATCGTCGCGAACCTCGGGTGCGTCAGCCAGTCGCGCACCGCCGTGACCGTGGCCAGCAGGTCGCCGCGCAACGAGCCGGTGTCCGGAACCTCGGCCAGTGGCACGGAGAACTCCGACAGCGCCGCGACCACCATGTCCTGTTTGGACGGCCAGCGCCGGTACAGCGCGCTCTTGCCGACCTCCGCGCGCTTGGCCACCGCCTCCATCGACAGCCGGCCGTAGCCGTGCAGGGCCAGCTCGTCGAACACGGCGTCGGTGATCGCCTGCGTCACGTGGGGCTGCAGGACGGCGGCGCCGGTCGGGGTGCGCTTGGTCATGGCGCACATCATAGGACTGGACGAGACGGTCCCGTCCCGCCTACTGTTATGGACGGGACGATACCGTCTCGTCCATTTCTTTCGGAGGAACTTCCGTGGACCTCATCCCGAGGGCACTGCAACTGCTGCTGGACAAGGACATGATCGGCTTCGCGGGCCTGTGGGCCGAGGACGGCGTGATGGAGTTCCCGTTCGCCCCGCCCGGCTGGCCGGCCGGGGTGGAGGGCCGCGCCGCGATCGAGGACTACCTGCGCGACTACCCGAAGATGCTCGACATCCAGGGCTTCCCGAAGCAGGTCGTGCACCAGAGCGCGGATCCGGACGTCCTCATCGCGGAGTTCGACGCCGAGGGGGTCGTCGTTGCGACGGGCAAGCCGTACCGGGCCTCCTACATCGCGGTCATCACGACCCGCGACGGCGAGATCGCGCACTACCGCGACTACTGGAACCCGCTTCTCGCACAGGAGCTGCCGGCATGAACACGCTGGTCATCGGCGGCACCGGCACGACCGGCAGCCGTCTCGCCTCCCTGCTGCCGGGCGCCCGCATCGGCACCAGGAAACCGGTGCTCCCGGACCACGTCCGGTTCGACTGGGACGTGCCGGCGACGTTTGAAGGTGCCCTGGCCGGGATAGATCATGTCTACCTGATTCCCCCGATCGGAGTCGTCGACCCCGTCCCGGTGGTCGAGTCGCTGCTCGCTCGAGCGCGGCTCGTGCGGCGAGTGGTACTGCTGAGCTCGTCCGCGGTGCCGGAGAGCGCCACGGGGATGGGCGCTCTCCCCGCACTCGTGCGCACCCTGCCCGAATGGGCGGTGCTGCGGCCGTCCTGGTTCATGCAGAACTTCACCGGCGACCACCCGCTCGCGTCCGGCGTCCGGGCGGGCGAGATCGTCACGGCCACCGGTGCCGGCCGGGTCGGGTTCGTCGACGCCGACGACATCGCGGCGGTGGCCGCGCGCGCGTTGACGGACCCGGTGCCGCACAACACCGATCACGTCATCACCGGCCCCGAGGCGCTGAGCTACGCCGATGCCGCCGCGATCATCACCGCGGTCACCGGGAAGCCCGTGCGGCACCGGTCGATCAGCACCGCCGAGATGACCGAACGGATCGCCGAAGGGTTGCCCCGTGACTTCGCGGCCCTCCTCGCCGGGCTCGACGAGGACATCCGCGGGGGAGCGGAGGACCGGGTCACCACGACCGTCCAGGACGTGACGGGCAGGCCGGCGAGGTCGTTCCGGGACTTCGTCAGGCGCACGTCCACCGCGTAGCGGGGCTTGTCAGCGCACCGATTCGCACGGGACGACGAAGAACCAGTCCCGAGGTTCGTGCTCCAACCGGGCTTCCGTCGCTCCCGCGGCGCATTCCGCACGTGCGCGCGCCAGGCTCTCGTCCCACGGAATGCCTGACAGCACGGTCTTCGGTTCCCGGAACTGGGTGATGATGCTGACCACCACGAGGATCCCGATCAGGTAGCGGCTACCGCCCACCACCAGGCGCTGCCAGGTCTTCCCCGGCGTCGCGTCGAGGCCCACGAAGATCGCGGTGAACAGGAACAGGCACGGCGCGATGCTGTAGCGCTGGCTGGCCATCACGGCCTCCGGCGCCTGCACCTGCAGGACCTGCGTCCAGTTCAGCACCAGGCAGGCGACGATGACGATCACGCTGCAGGCGCCGGCGGCCAGCGCGAGCGCCCGTGCGGCCCGGTTGCCGAACCACAGGCCCGCGGCGATCGGCACGGCGGCGGCCAGCAGCGCGCCGAGGATCAGCAGGTTGCCGTGCGACGGGTAGAACTGGCTGACCCGCTCCGACCCCGTGAACGCGACCACGGGCACCCGCAGCAGGCTCGCCAGCAGCACCTGCACCGGGTCGACCTCGTCGTGCGAGTACGGCGTCCGGGAGGCGAACAGCATCGTCAGGCCCTGCACGACCAGAGCGGCGAGGAACGCGATCGGCACCTCCTTGCGCGGCTGGAGGAGCCGCAGGAGCGCGATCGGGGCCAGGACGAACACCAGCGGGCTGGACAGGGCGGCGAGGACCACGAACAACGCGACCGGCACCCGCGGGGCGTTGCGCCACAACAACGCCCAGAAGGCGCCGTAGAGCAGGAACCAGTGCAGGTTCGCCATGTTGTTCAAGGTCTCGGAGTTGCCCGCGGGCAGCACGATGACCAGGGCCGACAGCGCGAACCGCATCGGCGTCGACCTCAGGTACGCCTTGGAGGCCGAGAAAGTGATCAACGCGACCAGCGCCCGCAGCACCGCGGCGCAGACCGCGAACCCCGCGGCCGTCCACTCGAGGGGCAGCACCGCGACCAGCTGGGCGACCAGGCGGGGCAGCGCGTGCAGGTAGCCGCCGTAGGGGTCGACCAGGTTCTCCAGCGCCGGTGAGCGCACCGCGTCGACCATGAACCGGGCGCCGTCCTCGGCCCACAGGTGGTCGAGCCGGGACCAGCCCGCCGGGATGACCAGCAGGAACGCCACCGAGGCGACGAACGCCGACAGCAGGCCCAGCCACGCGAGTTCGTGCCGCGGTTCGTCCGGCAGCGGCACCAGGCTGTCCGCCAGCTCGCCGGGCCGTTGCGTCGTGACTGCCACCAGTCGGTCCCCCATGTCCGCTGTCAACCCCGGGGAGAACGTATCCGGTCAGCGCCGGACGAGATCCGGCAGGCGCTCGTACCGGGCCCACTGATCAGCGGACACCGGGGTGATCGTGGACGAGTTCAGCGTCGCGACCTCGGCAGAGCCGACGACCCACAGCTTGCCGTCGAGCAGCAGCCCGACCTGGCCCGCCGGGTTGGTCACCGCGGGCGCGCCGGCCGGGACGGTGAACGCGAGCTTCAGCGCGTCGACGCCCTGCGGCCGGGTGCCGAGCACACCGCGCGCGAACTTCTCCGCCACCGAACGGCGCTCGAAGCGCATCACGTTGCCGCCCACGACGACGTCGAGCGTGCGTTCCGGCGAAGGCACCGCGAAACCGTTGAGCGCCTTCACCTCGGTCGCGGTGACGCAGCCCTTGATCCCGACCGCGTCGAGGCCGAAGTGGGAGATGTTCGTCGGTCCGGCCGGACCCTCGACGGTGCCGCGCAGCACGTCCAGCCCCACCCGTCCGCACGGGTCCTTGCCGTCGGCCGGCGCGTGGCCTTCCGGCGTGCGCAGCAGGCCGGGACCTTCCTCCCAGGCGCCGGGGATCAGCACGGCCTCGAACGGGTGGCGGGTGAAGTCCCTGTTCCAGAACGTGATGGTGGTGCCCTCGTCGGTCTCGTGGGCGATGGCGAACGACGACGCCGCCTCGATCCACATCCAGTCCGCGCTGAAGGCCTCGACCACCGACCGCGTGCGCGGGCCGTTGTTCGACGTCACCGCTTTGAAGCCCTGCTTGCCCAGTGCCTCGACGCCCTTGGTGAACGTCGGGTCCTTCGAGCGCAGCACGTACTGGCCGGCGCCGTTCTGGTGCGAGGCGAGGCCGGTGGTGTCGGTGAACATCAGGTACACCCAGCCGTCGAGGTAGATCGCCGACTGCTGGCCCGCGCCGTAGGTGTTCTCGCGGATGTTGTCCCCGGCGGGGGCGACGATCGACTGGCCGCCCGCCTCCCGCGTCCAGGTGATGCCGTCCTTGCTGGAGGCGACGCCGACCGAGCTGCCGTTCGCGTGGTTGTCCCGCGCGGCGCCCGTGTAATACATGTAGTAGACGTTGCCGATCTTGATCAGCGACGGGTCGCACGTGTGCATCGCGTCGAAGCTGCCGCCGCTGCCCGAGAACACCGGGACCGCCGTCGAGAACGGGCCGCCCACGGCCGGGCCCTCGCTGTAGAGGATGTCGTCACCGCCGGGCGGTGCCGCGCTCAGCTGGCTGCACCACCACGCGCGCACCTTGCCGTTGTCGACCATCACGGCGGGCGCGTAGTTGTACGGCGCGTCCCCGGCCCCGGCGATCACGGTGCCGGCGCTCTGGCGGCCGTTCTCGACGCTGAGCCTGATCCTGTCCCTGGGGGGCGCCTGAGCCGGTGCCTTCTTCGTCGACGTGGGCTTCTGCTGCTCGACCGGTGCTCCGATTGGGTCGCCGACCGCTGCGTTGGTGCATGCCGTGACCGCACTGACCAGCGCGAGCGCAGCGAGTGACGCGAGAGGTCGACGACTCAGGGGCACTCACCCATCATAGTGATCAAGTCCTCCGTCCGGGTGAAGTCCGCCGCCTGGCGGCCCTCAGCAGCGCGATTCCGCTGACCAGGGGCACGAATACCGCGCTCGAAGACGTCTGTGACGGTGAGCACACCCGCGTCCTTCAGTCGGCCGGTGGGTGCTCGCGGACCGCGCAGCGGCGGCGGAACCAGGCGAGGAACCTCGCCGGGTCGCTGTGCTGGAGGATCGCGGACACCGCGCCGGTCAGCGGGAACATCGCGGCGTGCGTGCGGGCCCGTTCGTACTGGTCCGGCCTGATCCGCTTGACCAGGGGCCAGCCGTAGCTCGCGAACGCGGCCGCGTCGAGGGCGGGATCGCTCGCGCAGGCGAAGTCCCAGTCGATGATCCCGCTGACTTTCCCGTTGTGCCAGCGCAGGTTCACCGGTGCCAGGTCGCCGTGCACGAAGCCCGTGGCCGGTGGCAGGTCCGCGAATCGCCGCAGGACATCCGCGGCCTGGGCGCGCTCGTCGGCGTCGAGCAGCGGGAACACCAGTTCCGTGATCGTCTCCGCCGCGTGCCGGCCACCGGCGTGGTGCAGTGGTTCGTCAAGCAGGGCATGGAGTTCTTCGTCCGGCTCGACTTCCGCGAGCGCGTCGAGCACCTCGCGGACCGCGTCGTCGCCCGCGGTCCGCGCCTGCTTGCCGGGCAGGTACGAGATGACGACGTGGGCCTGGCCCAGGGGCAGGTCCAGCCGGTCCTCGATCACCTCCGGCACGGCGAACGGCAGGCCGAGCCGCGAGATCCGCCGGAGCGCTCGCGCGCGGCGCCGTGCGTCGGGCAGGTCCTGGCGGGGGAACCGCGCCACCCACTTCCCCTTCACCACGACGGCATCGTTGAACGTGCCGCGCTCCAGTTTCGCGCCCGGCGTGGTGAGCAGGTCCTCGATGCTCATCAGCTGCCCAGGTAGTGGACGACGGCCATCACCCGGCGGCTCAGGCCGGACGAGCCGGAGAGGCCGAGCTTGTCGAAGATCGCGTTGATGTGCTTCTCCGCGGCGCTCTGCGAGATGTGCAGCTGCGCGGAGATGCGGGCGTTGGTGAGGCCCTGGGCCATCAGTTCGAGGACCTCCTTCTCCCTCGCGGTCAGCGTTTCGATCGGGTCGACGTGCGTCGTCCTGGTCAGCAGCCTGCGCACGACCTCCGGGTCGAACGCCGCGCCGCCCGCCGCGACCCTGTCCAGCGCCTCCAGGAACTCGTCGACCTGCGCCACCCGGTCCTTGAGCAGGTAGCCGACCTTGCCGCCGGTGCTGGTGATGAGCTCGGTGGCGTAGCGGTTCTCCACGTACTGCGAGAGCACGAGCACGCCGACCTCCGGCCAGCGTTCCCGGATCTCCAGTGCGGCGCGCATGCCGTCGTCCTTGTGGTCCGGTGGCATCCGGACGTCCGTCACCACGATGTCCGGCCGGTGTTCTTCGGTGGCCTTCAGCAGTTCCGGCGCGGTGCCGACGGCGGCCACGACGTCGTGCCCCTCCTCGGCGAGCAGCCGGATCAGGCCCTCGCGCAGCAGTGTCGAGTCCTCGGCCAGGATCACTCGCACGGCAGCCTCGCGTAGATCGTGGTGGGACCGCCGGGCGGACTGGTCACCTCGAAGGCCCCGTCCACCGCCTTGACCCTCCTCGCGAGCCCGGACAGCCCGGTGCCGGTGGGGTCGGCGCCGCCGATGCCGTCGTCCCGCACGACGATCGCGATGCCACCCCTGCCGTCCGGCCGGACGTGGACCTCGACCAGCGACGGGTCCGCGTGCTTGGCCGCGTTGGTGACGGCCTCGGACGTCACGAAGTAGATCACCGCCTCCAGTGCGGTGCCGGGTGACGACACGAGCCTGTTGCTGATCTCGACGCGCACGCTCGACCGTTCCGCCAGCACCTCGAGCGCCGCGTCCAGCCCCGAGTCGTCCAGCACGGCCGGGTAGACGCGCGTCGCGACCTCGCGCAACTCGTCGATGGCCTCGCCCGCCGTGTCGTGCGCCTGCCGCAACAACTCCTGCAACTGCTCCTCACCCCTGGCCCGCTTCGCCCGGCCGATCAGCATGCCGAGCGCCACGAGCCGCTGCTGGACGCCGTCGTGCAGGTCGCGCTCGATGCGCCGCCGTTCGTCGTCGATCGCCTCGATCACCTCGGCCCGCGTGCTGGTCAGTTCCGCGACCCGCTCGCGCAGCAGCGTCTGCTGGCTGGTCCCGAGCATCGTGGTGGCGAGCCACCGGTCCAGCACCGCCACGCCGACCACGCCGGCCGTCGTCACGAAGATGACCACCGCACCGGGGATCGCCAGCACCGCGATCAGCCCGAGGGTCACCTGGTCCGACTCCTCGATGAGCGCCCAGTCGCCGTCGAACAGCCACGCCGTCACCATCGAGATCCCGACGACGTACCAGGACGCCAGCAACCAGATCACGCAGGCGCCGAGCGCACCGACCAGCCACCGCACCGCGAGGTAACGACGGCAGCCCTGGCGCGTCAGCGGATTCGTGTGCACGGCCCGGTCGAACCGCGTGATCCTGTCGAGCTCGTACTCGGTCAGCCGGACCACGCCCACACCGGTGGCCGCGGCGGCGAGACCGGCCAGTCCCGTCAGCGACCCGATCGTGAGACCCACGAGCATCCGGAACCAGCCACGCACCAACGAACCCGCGCCGAGCCGCTCCCCCTGATGCACGTTCACCACCGTACTGACGCCCCAGCCCCCCGGCATTGTGGTTTACCGCAGTATGCCCCTGCGGTTTCCCCCACGATTCCCGACGGACAACCTCATGGTCCCGCCCTTTCCCCATTCCTAACGTGGACCCCGACCGATTTCACCGTCGCCTGAAGGGAAACCAATGCTGGCTGAATGGGCCGTCTCGTTGATGGAGTCACTGGGAGGGGTGGGCGCGGCCGTGGTCGTGGGCCTCGACAACCTGTTCCCGCCGATCCCGAGCGAGCTGGTGCTGCCCCTGGCCGGCTTCTCCGCGAGCAAAGGCGTGTTCAGCCTGCCCGCGGCGCTGTTCTGGACCACCGTGGGCTCGGTGGCAGGAGCCGTCATCGTCTACTTCGCGGGAATGCTCCTGGGCCGCACCAGAACCCGCAACCTCGTGGCCCGAATCCCGCTGGTCCGCGTGACCGACTTCGACAGGACCGAAGCCTGGTTCACCCGGCACGGCACCAAAGCCGTCTTCTTCGGCCGAATGGTGCCGCTGTTCCGAAGCTTCATCTCCCTGCCCGCGGGAGTGGAACGCATGAACCTCCCGAAATTCCTCGTGCTCACCACAGCGGGCAGTCTGATCTGGAACACCATCTTCGTCGGGGCGGGCTATCTGCTGGGCGAGAACTGGCACCGGGTCGAGTCCTACGCCGGTGTCTTCCAGAAGCTCGTGATCGTCGCCGTGGCCACGGCCGTCGTCCTCTTCGTCGTCACCCGCCTGCGCCAGCGCTCGAAGGGCGACCCGGAGGCGACGCAGGTCTTACCGCGCGTCAAGCGATGACGTTGCCGCACAACACGATCCGGCCGGCTGCTCAGCGTTCGAACGTGTGGACTTCAGTGCGGTGGTGGCCGGTGTGCTCTTCCGGGTTGATCAGCAGGTACGGCTCCGAGGACACGAGGACGTGCTGGCGTTCCCGTGGGGGAAGACTGGCAGCGGTCGACGCCGAACCCACTCGGGCAACTACTTGGAACGCTCCGTCGCTGCCGATGTTCACCGGAACGAAGGCGCCGGACACGAAGGTGCCCCAGGCCGGGGGAGTGGCCTGGGGCACCTGGGGTGGGGCGGGATCAGACGTCGTAGCGGTCCGCGTTCATGACCTTGTTCCACGCGACGACGAAGTCCTGCACGAACTTCGTGCCGGCGTCGTCACTCGCGTAGACCTCGGCGACGGCGCGCAGCTCGGAGTTCGAGCCGAACACCAGGTCGTTGCGGGTGGCGGTCCAGCGGACGGCACCGGTGGCGCGGTCGCGGCCCTCGAAGTTCTCCTCGTCCTCGGTGACCGACTTCCACTCCGTCTCCATGTCGAGGAGGTTGACGAAGAAGTCGTTGGTCAGCGTCTCCGGCTTGGCCGTGAGCACGCCCGCCTGCGAACCGCCGTGGTTGGCGCCCAGCACGCGCAGGCCGCCGACCAGCACGGTCATCTCCGGCGCCGAGACGCCGAGGAGGTTCGCCTTGTCGACGAGGAGGTACTCCGACGGCAGCGGGTGGCCCTTGCCGCGGTAGTTGCGGAAGCCGTCGATCTTCGGCTCCAGGACGGAGAACGACTCTGCGTCGGTCTGCTCCTGGGACGCGTCCACGCGGCCCGCGAGGAACGGCACCTCGATGTCGTGGCCTGCGGCCTTGGCGGCCTGCTCGATCGCCGCGGCACCGCCGAGGACGATCAGGTCGGCCAGCGAGACCTTCTTGCCGGCGGTCTGGCCGACGTTGAAGGCCTCCTGCACGCCTTCCAGCGTGCGCAGCACCTGGGCGAGCTGGTCGGGCTCGTTGACCTCCCAGCCGCGCTGCGGCTCGAGGCGGATGCGGGCACCGTTGGCGCCACCGCGCTTGTCGCTCTGGCGGAACGACGAGGCCGAGGCCCACGCGGTCTTGACCAGCTGCGAGATCGAGAGGCCGGTCTCCAGGATCTTCGCCTTCAGCGACGCGACGTCCTCGGCGGAGATCAGCTCGTAGTCGCGCACGGGCAGGCGGTCCTGCCAGATCAGCTCCTCCTGCGGCACCTGCGGGCCGAGGTAGCGCTGGATCGGGCCCATGTCGCGGTGGGTCAGCTTGAACCACGCACGGGAGAAGGCCTCCGCGAACGCCTCGTGGTCCTCCGCGAACTTGCGCGAGATCGGCTCGTAGATCGGGTCGAAGCGCAGCGCGAGGTCCGTGGTCAGCATCATCGGCGTGCGGTTGAGCGTGCCGTCCTCGGGGTCCGGCACCGTGTTGGCGCCCGCGCCGTCCTTCGGCTTCCACTGGTGCGCGCCCGCGGGCGACTTGGTGAGCTCCCACTCGAACTGGAAGAGGTTCTTGAAGAACAGGTTCGTCCACTCGGTGGGCTTCTGCGTCCAGGTCACCTCCAGGCCGGAGGTGATGGCGTCGCGGCCCTTGCCGGTGCCGTGCGTGCTGATCCAGCCGAAGCCCTGCGCGTCCATGACGGAGCCCTCGGGCTCCGCACCGACCAGCGACGGGTCGCCGGCGCCGTGCGCCTTGCCGAAGGTGTGGCCGCCGGCGATGAGCGCGACGGTCTCCTCGTCGTTCATGCCCATGCGGCCGAACGTCTCGCGGATGTCGCGGGCGGAGGCCAGCGGGTCCGGGTTGCCGTTCGGGCCCTCGGGGTTGACGTAGATCAGACCCATCTGGACGGCCGCGAGCGGGGACTCGAGGTCGCGCTCACCGCTGTAGCGGGTGTCGCCGCCGAGCCACTCGGTCTCCGGGCCCCAGTAGACGTCCTCGTCCGGCTCCCACACGTCGTTGCGGCCGCCGGCGAAGCCGAAGGTCTTCAAGCCCATCGTCTCGAGGGCGCGGTTGCCCGTGAAGATCATGAGGTCGGCCCAGGAGACCTTCTTGCCCCACTTCTTCTTGACCGGCCACAGCAGACGGCGGGCCTTGTCCAGGTTGCCGTTGTCCGGCCAGCTGTTGAGCGGAGCGAAGCGCTGCATGCCCGCGCCGGCCCCACCGCGGCCGTCGTGGGTGCGGTAGGTGCCCGCGCTGTGCCACGCCATGCGGATCATGAACGGGCCGTAGTGCCCGAAGTCCGCGGGCCACCAGTCCTTCGACTCGGTCAGCACGGCGTCGACGTCGCGCGCCAGCTCGTCGAGGTCGACGGTCAGGAACTCCTGGCCGTAGTCGAGCTCACCACCGAACGGGTCCGCCTGGACCGGGTGCTTGCGGAGGATCCGGAGGTTGAGCTGGTTGGGCCACCAGTCTCGGTTGCCGCCGCCCTCGCTGGGGTGGCTGCGCCGGCCGTGGGCGACCGGGCATCCGCCGGCCTCCTCCACGTTCAGCTCGCTCAGCTTGGCGTCAGTGCTGTCGGACACGGGAATCCTTCCGGGTGTTCAGGAACTTTTCGCGGCGGTCGTGCACTCGGGGCAGGAGCCCCAGTAGATGACCTCGGCCTCGTCGATGACGAAGCCGTGGTCGTCGGATGCGTCCAGGCAGGGCGCGTGGCCGACTGCGCAGTCGACGTCGGCGATGGCACCGCAGGATCTGCAGACGACGTGGTGGTGGTTGTCCCCGACGCGCGCCTCGTAGCGGGCGACCGAGCCCTGGGGCTCGATCTTCCGCAGCAGGCCGGCTCCGGTCAGCGCTCGGAGCACGTCGTACACGGCCTGATGGGAGACCGCGCCGAGGTTCTGACGCACGACGCCGATGATCGAGTCCGTGTCGGCGTGCGGGTGGGAGTGCACTGCGGACAGCACTGCTATCCGCGGGGCCGTCACCCGAAGCGACGCTCCACGCAGCAGGCGCTCGAAATCGGAAGCCGTGGGCACAGCCCCACCCTGCCGCCTTTTCTGGAATGAGTCAAGTTAACGAACGATGCAATTCACCCGAAGCGGTCATCGCCGCACGGCGACCATGGCGTCGGCCAGCCGCCGGACACCTTCGGCGAGCACGTGCTCAGGTGCGCCTCCGTAGGTCAAACGGAGAAAACTGCCCGGCGGTTCAGCGGCGAACCACGGCCGGCCAGGGAACACCACGACGTCACGTGCGGCTGCGGCCGTCGTGAGCTCCAGGTCGTCGACGTCGTGGGGGAGTTGTGCCCACAGGTGCAGCCCGCCGGACGACCTCGCGATCTCGAGCTCGGGCAGGTGCTCGCCGAGCGCGCGCCTCAGAGCGTCGCGCCTGGACCTCAAGGACTGCTGGAGCGTGCGCAGGTGACGGCGCCAGACGGGGGACGTCACGAAGTCGATCGCCGCCTCCTGCAACGGCCCCGCCACGTACAGGTCCTGCCGGGAACGGGTGTTCTTCAGCCGGATGCCCGCCGGGCCGCGGGCTCCGATCGCGGCGACGCGCAGGCCCGGCGCGGCGACCTTGGTGAGCGAGCGGACGTAGACGACGTGGCCGTCGGTGTCCTGCGAGACCAGCGTCGGCGGCGCGGTGCCGTCGATGGTGAAGCCGCGCGCCCAGTCGTCCTCGACCAGGAACGCGCCCACGCCGCGGACGATCCGCATGACCTCGGTGCGCCGCTCGTCGGACAGCACCGCGCCGTGCGGGTTCGCGTGCAGCGGCTGGCAGTAGAAGACCTTCGCGCCGGTGCGTTCGAAGGCGGCCTGGAGCAGGTCCGGCCGCACGCCGTCCTGGTCCGCCGGCACCGGGACGACCTTGAGCCCGGCGTCGCGCGCCGCCGCGATCGCGCCGAGGTAGGTGGGCGACTCGACCAGCACGGCGTCACCGCGGTCGCCGAGCCCGCGGAACACCGTCGCGAGTGCCTCCTGGGCCCCCGCGCACACCGTGATGTCGCCGGCCCTGAGCTCACCGCCCGCCTCCTTCGCGAACCACGCGCGAAGCTCCTCCTTGCCCTCGACCGGGACGCGCCCCCACGAGGCGGGGCGGCGTGCGGCACGGCTGAGCGCGGCGCCGAGCGCGTCGGTCGGCTGCAGATCGGGGTCGAGGTAGCCGCTGGTCAGCGGGATCGCCTCGGGTTTCGGCACCGCGACGAGGTTCGCCACCAGGTCCTCGCCGGGCCTGCCCTCGCCGAGCGCGACGGCCTGCCACGACAGGTCGTGGCTCGTCGCCGCCGTCCGCGGGGCGACGTAGCTGCCACGGCCGGGGCGCACCTCGACCAGTCCTTCGGCGGCCACGCGCTGGATCGCCTGCTGGACCGTCGCGGGCGACGCCCGATGCCGCGCCATCAGCTCGCGCACCGAGGGCATGCGGTCGCCGGCGCGACCGGACCGTGCCGCTGCTCTCAGGTGCTCGATAACGCGGGCGGCTGCGTTATCCTCATCCATGAGAGCCAAGAGTAACGTTATCGTGCCAGCGGGGGTAACACTCGGCGCGCTCGGCGTCCTGGGTTTCAGCTTCTCCCTGCCAGCGACCCGCCTGGCAGTGGCAGGTCTGGACGCGTGGTTCGTCGCGTTCGGACGTGCCTTCGTCGCCGGCCTCCTGGCGATCGCCTACCTCGCGTTATCGCGAGCGCCCCTTCCGTCGGTGACGCAGGTCCGCCGCCTGCTCATCGTCGCCCTCGGCATCGTGGTCGGCTTCCCGCTGCTCACGTCCCTGGCCCTCACCACGCAGACCTCGGCCCACGGCGCCGTCGTGATCGCCGTGCTGCCCATGGCCACGGCGATCTGGGCGGTCCTGCGCGCCTCCGAACGCCCGCCCCTCAAGTTCTGGCTCGCCAGTGGCGCCGGACTGCTCGCGGTGCTGGCGTTCGTGGCCACCGGCGGTGGCTTCTCCGGCTCGCTGAGCCTGGCCGACGGCTACCTGCTGATCGCCGTGGTGCTGTGCGGCCTGGGATACGCCGAGGGCGGCGCGCTCTCCCGTGAGCTGGGCGGCGCCAGGACCGTCTGCTGGGCACTGGTCGTCTCGCTGCCGGTGACGATCCCGATCTCCTTGTACACAGCCGACTTCTCACGCGCTGACACCGTCGTGTGGCTCAGTTTCGCTTACGTGTCACTGATTTCGATGTTCCTGGGCTTCTTCGCCTGGTACGCGGGCCTGGCCGCGGGCGGCGTGGCCAAGATCGGCCAGATCCAGCTGGCCCAGCCCGTGCTGACGCTCCTGTGGTCGGCACTCGTCCTGGGTGAACCGGTCGGCTGGCCGGCCCTCGTCACCGCGGCCGTCGTGCTCGTCTGCGTCGTGCTGACCCAACGCAGCCGTGTCACGTCAACGACAACCCTGACCGCCCAACCGGTGCGCTGACCGTCCAGAATTGTCAGACCCCCCTGCCATGCTCGGGTCATGCCGATCGAAGTCGCGAGCAAGCGCCGCAAGGTGAACCGCCCGGACGCGGTGGTCATCGACGTGACCTCCCGCGGCCCCGAGCCGTGGGTGCGCTTCAGCCCGTTCTTCCCGCACGGCCAGATCCCGGTGCCGTTGTCGCCCGGCGTGACGAGTGAGTCCGTCGAGGGGCTGTGGCAGGCGCTGAAGGTGTTCGAGGGGGCCGATGTCGACCCGTCGAAGCTCGCGGTGACGTCGATGAAGGGCCTGAAGCGCACGGTCCGGCGCTTCGGGCCGGTCCGCGGGCACCGCGCGGGCCTCGCGGGCGAGCGGCTGCTGGACTACCGCACGGCTCGTCAGGAGATCTACTTACCTGCCTACCGCTGGGTCCTGGCACATCGTCTGCGGGCAGAGGTCGAGCGCCTGCGCGAGTTGGCCGAGTCCGCCGACGTCGTGCTGCTCGACTACACGACCAACGGCGACGTCGAGGACCTGAGCACCCCGCTGTCCCACGCCGCACTGGTCGTCGACCACCTGGGGAGGCTCACCGCGTCCGCGTCCTGAAAGCCGGATTTATACTTTCCGCCTTCGGCTTTGGGGGTCGGCAGTGGCGACATCGAACAAGCAGCTCTTCAAGATCGTGGACGGGCTCGCCGAGGCGCGGCGGTCGTCGGGTCAGCAGTACGACACGTTCCGCGTGCGCGGCAAGGTGTTCGGCTACTACTGGCCGCGCACGCAGACGGTCGGGCTGAAGCAGACGCTGTCCGAGCAGCGGGCTCTCGTGGCCGAACGGCCCGAGGTGTTCGAGGAGCAGTTCACGTCCGGTGGCTTCGGCTGGGTCGTGGTGCACCTCGAAGGCATCGAGGCCGACGAGATGAAGGAGCTGGTGTTCGAGGCCTGGCGGTTGTCCGCGCCGGAGGAACTCGTCGCCCAGGTGCCGGACCTCGCGCGATGAGCCGGGTCAAGTTCGAGCTGCCGGCGGACGACCTCGGCCGTGCGACGGCGTTCTACCGCGACGTCTTCGGGTGGTCGGCGCAGCAGTTGCCGTTCGACTACGTGCTCGTCGACACGGACGGGGAGCCGGTCGACGTGGCCGACGCGGACGGCGGGATCTCGCCGCGGACCGAGTTCGTGCAGGGGCCCGTGCTGATCATCGAGGTGCCGGTGATCGACGTCGTGGCGCGCAAGGTCGTGGAGGCGGGCGGCACTGTGCTCAACGCCAAGGAACGCGTGGGCGACCACGGGTTCTCGCAGTACGTCAAGGACAGCGAGGGCACCGTGCTCTGCCTGTGGGAGTCGATCCAGGGCTGACGGCGCACGCCGTTCGCCGGCGGCTTGACCTCCACCGGGATCGAGGTTGCAGCATCTCGGTCATGAACGTGGTGGTCACAGGTGGCGGCAGGGGTTTCGGGCGCACGATCGCGCAGCGGTTCGCCGAGCAGGGCGCGACGGTCGTCGTGACGGCCCGTGATCTCTCTGCCGCACAACGCACTCGCGACCTGGTGCCCGGTGCGCTGGCGCTGCGGTGCGACCTCACGGACCCGGTGTCGGTCCGGGGTTGTGCCGCGCGGACCGGTGAGCTGCTCGGCCACGTCGACGTGCTGGTCAACAACGGTGCGGCGTTCCTGGCGGAGTCCCAGGTGGACGACGACGCGATCGTGCGCACGATCTTGTCCGGTACGGCCGGAACGGTGCTGATGACCGAGAGTTTTCTGCCCCTGCTGCGGCGTTCTGAACGCCCGGACGTCGTCACGCTCGTGTCGCTGGAGGCCGAGTCGCGCAGCGATCCCGCGCACATCGCGCACGCCGCGTTCCACGCCGCCAAGGCGGGTCAGGGGCGGTACGCGGAGATCATGTCGCAACGGCTGCGACCCGAAGGCATTCGCATGATCGCGTTGTACCCGCCGGACTTCGACAACAGCGACGACGCGGCGCGCGACGGCGTGCTCACCGCGCGGTCCGTGGCCGACTGCGTGCTGTTCGCGGTGAACCAGCCGCGCGACTGCTTCATCCGCTCGTTCCACTTCGAACCGATGCCGCGCTAGCGGAACAGGATGCGCGTGATCTCGGTGTCGGTCGCGCGGCCCTCGTCGTAGGCGCCCTCGCCCTTGAGGTTGTTCATGATCGCGAGCGTGTACCGCTCGTCCGCGCCGACGAACCCGACCGAGTTCATCACCCAGCCGCCCTCCTCCTCGGACCAGCCGTTCTTGACGCCGGAGTCGGGACCCCAGACGCCCCACTGCTGCACGGGCCCGACCTCGCGCATCTGCCCGAGGACGTACGCGCGGTCGTCCGCGGGCACGGAGTCGAGGATGTAGTTCATCAGGCGGTCGAGGTCGTTCGCCGTGCACTTCTCGAAACCCCAGTAGGGGAACGCGGTCGAATAACCCTTTTGCGGCACCAGATCGGTCATTCCGTACTTGCCGAACGCCGCGTTGAACGTCGTGCCGCTGTAGCGCTTCCACAGCGTGTCGGCCGCGTCGTCGTCGGACGTGTGCAGCATCGCGCTCATCAGGCGGCGGTCCTCGGTGCTGAGCTTGATCTTGCCGGCGCGGTGGCGTTCCAGGAGGTTCACGACCATCGCGAGCTTGATCGTCGACGCGGTCCACGTCATGTCACCGGAGCGGTCGTTGCGCCAGATCGCGCCGGACTTGCGGTCGCGCAGCACGAAGCCCGTGGTTCCCGGCCTGGTCTCGGCGTAGTCCTGGGCCGCCTTGATCCGCTTCTGGAAGCCGCACTCGAACCCGCTGTCGGGCAGCGGGCAGACCTCGGGCGTCGCCACGAGGGGCGCTGCCGCGGGGGTGTGCGACTGGGTTTGCGTGCGCGCGGCGGCGGGAGGTTCCGCCGTCACTGCGTGGCCACATGCCGTGAGGGCAAGCGCGCACGCAACAAGGATCGGACGGAGCATGCGCCGCACGCTAACGGGTCCGATCAGACGTAGTCGACCGCCATACGGACGCGTTGATCACGAAAAGGTTAAGTCAAAGATGTTTGACACGGTGTCTAGTTCGCTTTACCTTGGTGATGTCAGGTTTCTTTGACATCAGGAGCGGGACCATGGCGTTCGAGGAGAAGCGGGCGTGGGCCTTGGCGGTCATCGCCATAGCTGGTTATGCCGTGTATGTCGTGCTCGTCCTGAACGGGGCGGCGGGACGTCCGCTGGCCGAGGCGCCGTACGTGGGCGCGTTGGTGTGGACGATCCTGTTCGGGATCGTCGCCGGCATCGTGTCCGGGATCTGGTTCGGCATCGCCGCCCGCAACGACGGGCTGCAGGCCGACGAGCGGGACCGGGAGATCGGCCGGTTCGGTGACCACATCGGCCAGTCGTTCATCGCCATCGGTGGCGTGTCCGCGATGGCGCTGGCGATCGTCGAGGCGCCGTACTTCTGGATCGCCAACGTGCTCTACCTGTGCTTCGTGCTGTCCGCGGTGCTCGGGTCCGCGGCGAAGATCGCGTTCTACCGGCGGGGAATGCCGTGAAGCCGACCAAAGTCACGAACTCCATCCGTGCGTTGCGTTTCGCGCACGGCGAGATGAAGCAGGCCGACCTCGCCACGGCCATCGGCGTGACGCGGCAGACGTTGATCGCCATCGAGCAGGGCAAGTACTCGCCCTCGCTGGAGGTGGCCTTCAAGATCGCGCGCGTGTTCGGGGTGTCGCTCGAAGAGGTGTTCCAGTACCCGGAGGAGGAAGAGCTGTGAAGGCTGTCGTGCAACGAAGATACGGATCGGCGGTGTTCGGTGACCTCGATGTGCCTGTGCCTGGGCAGGGCGAGGTTCTGCTGGAGGTGCGGGCGGCGGGCGTCGACATGGGCGTCTGGCACCTGCTCACCGGCAAGCCGTACCTGCTGCGGTTCCTCGGGTTCGGGTTCCGCGGGCCGAAGTCGCCGGTGCCCGGACGGGACGTCGCCGGTGTCGTGAGGGAGGTCGGGCACGGCGTGACCGGGTTCGAGGTCGGCGACGAGGTGTTCGGCACGTGCGAGGGGTCGTTCGCCGAGTACGCGGTCGCACCGGTCTCACGGCTGGTGCGCAAGCCGGAGGGGACCTCGTTCACGGAGGCCGCCGCGATGCCGATCTCGGGCGGGACGGCGCTGCAGGGGTTGCGCGGAGTCCAGCCGGGGCAACGGGTCCTGGTGCTCGGCGCGGGCGGTGGCGTCGGGTCGTACGGGGTCCAGATCGCGAAAGCCCTTGGCGCACATGTGACCGGTGTGTGCAGCACGAGCAAGGTCGGGCTGGCGCGGTCACTGGGTGCCGACGAGGTCTTCGACTACACCGTCGCGGACTTCACCGGCACGTACGACCTGATCCTGGACTGCGGCGGCGCCAGGCCGTTGTCCAGGCTGCGCAAAGCCACCAACGACCGCGGCAGGATCGTCCTGGTCGGTGCGGAGACCGGCGGGTCGATCACGGGCGGTTTCCAGAAGTCGCTGGGCTCGCTCCTGCTGAACCCGTTCTCGTCCAAGAAGTTCGCACCGCTGATGTCCGCCGAACGCGCTGACATCTTCGACGAGCTGCGCGTGCTCGTCGAGGCGGGATCGGTGAAAGCCGCTGTGGGCAAGGTGTTCCCGCTGGCCGAAGCGCTCGACGCGGTGGACCACGTCTACTCGCGGCGGTCCGTCGGCAAGACGGTCGTCACGATCTGACCTCCGATCACCACGGTCGTCACGTGGTGCAACGCCGTGATGTCCCGAACGGGATTTCCCCGCACGGCGATGACGTCCGCATCCCAGCCGGGCTTCAGCACGCCCTTGCTCACGCCGCACGCCCTGGCGGCCTGGCTGGTCGCGCTCGCCAGCACGGCGATGTTCGGGATGCCCGCCGCGATCAGGTCCTGCAGGGCGTGGGCGATGATCCCGTGTGGTTTGCCCGCACCGATTCCACCGTCCGTGCCGGACACCGTGCGCACGCCGTGGTCGTACATGCGCCCGGCCGCGTCGATCTTGGCGGCCATGCTCATGCCCATGCGGTCGAACGCCTCCTTGATGTGAGGAGGCGGCTCCATCGTGACGCCGAAGGTGTGGCAGACCGCGATGTCGGCCTCCGCCAGCGCGTCCATCAGCTCGACGGGGACGACCATGGCCCCGCCGGACAGGCACGTGCAGTGCTCGATGCCGTCCACGCCGGCGGCCACGGCCTGCTGGACGGCCCTGAGGCTGTGGGCGTGCGCGGTCACCGGGAGGCCCAGCGAATGGGCCTCTTCGACCACCACGCGCAGTTCGTGCTCGGTGAACTGGCAGTCGTCGACGATCGTGCCGGGGGTGGCGAACCCGCCGCTGGCCATGATCTTGACGACGTCGACGTTGCGCTCGGCTCTGGCACGGACGGCCTGGCGGAGCGCGTCGTCACCGGACGCTTCGCCGCCCATCGACCAGCAGTGACCGCGCGGGCTGGTGATGGGCGGCCCGGAGGCGAGGACGCGTTGCCGGTGCTTCGAGCGCTGCTCCACGACGGACCACTCGCGGTCACCCAGATCGCGGACCGTGGTCACGCCTGCCCTGAGGTGGCGGTCGAGACCGTTCCTGATCACCTCGTCGAGGTGCTCGGCGGTGAAGCCGGGCAGGCGGTCCAGCGCGCCGTTCTCGCTGTCCGCGCACAGGTGGACGTGGGTGTCGATCAGTCCGGGCAGGACGGTGGCGGTGCCGAGGTCGACGACCTCGGCACCGGCGACGTCGGGATGCCCCTGCTCGACGGCCTTGATCTTCCCGTCCTCGACGAGAACCGTGACGGGGCCCGGAACGGACCGCTCACCGTCGAACGCACGCCCTGCCCGCAGCGCCAGCATCGGCCCAGTTTGAGCGCCACATGGTGGGAAAGCAATGGTCAGCGGGCATGCGGCAACGTCGTGAACTCCTCGACCTGAGGCAGGTCGTGACCGAGCCGGTCCCGCTTCGCCGTCAGGTACGCGATGTTGTGCGCGTTGGGGGTCATCAGCGAAGGCACGCGCGCGGTCACCGAAATTCCGTGGGACTCCAGCGCCGCGATCTTGTCCGGGTTGTTGGACATCAGCCGCACGGACTGCACGCGCAGGTGCTTGAGCACGCGAGCCGCGGGGGAGTAGTCGCGGACGTCGACGGGCAGGCCGAGCGACGTGGCCGAGTCCAACGTGTCCAGTCCTTCGTCCTGCAGCACGTGGGTGCGGATCTTCGACACCAGGCCGATTCCGCGTCCTTCGTGCCCGCGCAGGTAGACGAGGATGCCGCTGCCTTCGCGCACGATCGTGTTCAACGCGGCGTCGAGCTGTTCCCCGCACTCGCAGCGCATCGCGGCGAAGATGTCGCCGGTCATGCACTCGGAGTGGATGCGCACGAGGACGTTCTCGCGCAGCTTCGTCTTGCCGTACACCAGGGCCATGTGCTCGTGGCCGTCCGCGCGGAACGCGACTGCGCGGAAGGTGCCACGGCGGGTCACCAGATCGGACTCCGCGACGTCTTCCTCGTTGAAGGCCTCTTCGAACATCTCCGGTCCCCTTGTCACCAGGCGCCTTCCGAACGTGCAGCTACGCTCGGATGGAGTCGCACCGTAACCCGACCGCACAGCGGAGGTCACCCTGTTCAGCATCACCGTCCGCGATCACGTGATGATCGCCCACAGTTTCCGCGGCGAGGTCTTCGGTCCGGCACAACGTCTCCATGGAGCAACGTTCGTGGTGGACGCAACGTTCAAACGGACTGAGCTCGATTCGGACAACATCGTCGTCGACATCGGACTCGCCACCCAGGAGCTGAACAAGGTCCTGGCCGCCTTCAACTACCGCAATCTGGACGAAGAACCCCAGTTCGCGGGCATCAACACCTCCACCGAGTGGCTCGCGAAACACATCGCGGACCAGCTCGCGGACAAGATCTCCGAGGGCGCGCTGGGTGAGGGCGCTCACGGGATCGATGCGATCGCCGTCACACTTCACGAGTCGCATGTGGCGTGGGCGGGCTACGAACGTGCACTTCGTCCTTCCGGCTGACGTCGGAGATCCGGGCAGTCCCAGCGGCGGCAACGTCTACGACCTGCGCGTGAGCGCGGGCCTGAACCGTCTGCTCGTCGCTGGTGACTGGCCGAGTCCGAGTGACGCCACCGCGTTGGAGCAAACGCTTGCGGCGATTCCGCACGGAGACGTCGTGCTCCTCGACGGCCTCGTGAGTTGCGGACTACCCGAAATCGTCGTTCCTCACACACGAAGATTGAACATCGCCGTGCTGGTGCACCTGCCGCTCGCCGACGAGACGGGCCTCGATCCCGGCACCGCACGCGCCCTCGACGCCCGCGAAGGGCAGGTCCTGAGGGCCGCGAGGGCCGTCATCGCGACGAGTCCGACGGCCGCGCGCGACATCGAGCGCAGGCACGGGCTCGACCACGTCCACGTCGTCGTCCCCGGCACCGATCCAGCGCCCCTGGCGCACGGCACGGACGGCATCCACCACCTGCTCTGCGTCGCGTCCATCACACCTCGCAAAGGCCACGACCTGCTGGTCAGGGCGTTGGGGAGGATCGAACGCGACTGGCGGCTGACGTGCGTGGGCCCGCACCGGCCGTTCCTGCGCGAGCTTCCGCGGGACGACCGCGTCAGTTTCCCCGGGCCACTCGCCGGCGAGGCTCTGGCCAGCGCGTATGCCAGCGCCGACCTCTTCGTGCTGGCCTCCCGCGCCGAGACCTACGGCATGGTCGTCGCGGAGGCGCTCGCCCGCGGTCTGCCGGTCATCGCGAGCGCGGTCCCGGACGCCCTCGGCGACGGCGGTCTGCTCATTCCCGCCGGGGACGAAAATGCATTGGACGCTGCACTGACACGCTGGTTCGAAGATCAAGATCTCCGCGCTGAACTGCGCGCGAAGGCGCTCGCCCGGCGGGCCGTTCTGTCCACTTGGGACGAATCCACAGAGGACCTGCGGAGGGTGCTGGCTACGCTCCGGCCATGACCTTCGCCCCGGAATGGCTGGCACTGCGTGAAAACGCCGACGCGACCGCACGCTCGACCGAGCTCGTGGACGCCCTCCGCGAAACTCTGGTGAACCGAAACCCCCTGACGATCCGTGACCTGGGTTGTGGGACGGGATCGATGGGACGATGGCTCGCCGGGAGGCTCGGCGGCGTACAGCACTGGGTGCTGCACGACCGCGACCCCCGGCTGCTCGGGCTGGCGGAGGCCAGCGTGAGCGCCCTGGAGAACGTCACCGCCGAGACGCGCGAGGGCGACCTCACGTCTCTGAAAGCCGCCGACATCGCGGGGGCTGACCTGGTCACTTGCTCCGCTTTGCTCGACTTGCTCACTACTGACGAGATGAACGCTCTGGCGGTTGCATGCGTAGAAGCACATGTGCCCGCTCTGTTCACGCTCTCGGTGGCAGGCCGGATCGACATCGATCCGGCCGAGCCGCTCGACGCCGCCTTCCAGGACGCGTTCAACGCTCACCAGCGTCGCGTCGTGGACGGGCGCCGTCTGCTCGGACCTGATGCTCCCGCCGCTGCCGAAGAGGCGTTCGTGGCAGCCGGCGCTTCGGTTCGGACAGCTCAGAGCCCCTGGCGGATGCATGGCGACGCCCTGCAGGCCGAGTGGCTGAAGGGCTGGGTCGACGCCGCGGTGGAGCAGGAACCCGCACTCGCCTCGGAGGCCTCCGAGTACCTGCGCCGCAGGTCAACGGCCTCCGTGACGGTCCACCACGTCGACTTGCTGGCACTACCGGGAGCTGTGTGATGAAGAAGTTCTGGCCGTGGCTCCGTCTTGTGCTGGCGTTGGGCATCTTGGTGGCTCTGGGCGTGCGCCTGGGCACCGGGGCGTTCGTCGACGGACTGCGCGCGATCGACGCGTTCTCCGTGGCCGCCGCACTGGCGATCGGGCTCGTGACGACGGTGCTCAGCGCGGGTCGCTGGGTCCTCGTCGCGCGCCGCCTCGGCCTGCCGCTGACCCTGCGCACCGCGGTCAGCGACTACTACCGCGCCCAGCTCGTCAACGCCGTGCTGCCCGCGGGCGTGCTCGGCGACGTGCACCGCGCGGTCAACCACGGCCGTGAGTCGGGCGACGTCGGACGGGGCGTGCGCGCCGTGTTCTTCGAGCGCTTCGCCGGCCAGATCGTGCTCATCGGGATCGGGCTCGCGGTGCTGCTCACGCACCCCGCGCCCGGCCTCGACCTGGCGCCGGACGGCACCACCGCCGCGCTGGTCCTCGCCGGTCTCGCCGTCCTGACCGCCGTCGGCTGGAACATCCGGCCGGTGCGCAAGGCGCTGGTCAACACCCTCGCGGACGGCATCAGGCTGCTGTCGTTGCGCACCTGGCCCGCCGTCATCGGGCTGTCGGCCGCCACGGTCGCGGGCTACGTCGCGATGTTCCTGGTGGCCGCCCGCGCCGCCGGGTCGGACGCGACGATCACCCAGCTCGCGCCGGTCGTCGTGCTGGCGCTGCTGATCATGGCGATCCCGGTCAACATCGGCGGGTTCGGCCCGCGCGAGGCGTTCCTCGCGGTGGCGTTCGGCGCCGCCGGTCTGGGCGCCGCGCAGGGCTTCACCACGGGCATCGTCTACGGCGTGCTGGCGCTCATCGCCGCACTGCCCGGCGCGGTCGTGCTGTTCCTCTCACGCCGTGCCAAGACCGAACAGGTCGAGGTAGTGGCGGAAGGACTCGGCCAGCCCCGCGAGCAGGAGCTCGCCCTTGCGCGCTGACGCGAGTGACGGACGCCCGATGACGCCGGAGGACGTGTACGGCGCCAGACCCAGGGTGAGCATGTGCCGCCGGTCCTCCGCCAGGTGGTCAGAGGTTTCGTAGCCGGGACGGATCAGATCGGGGTGCGCGTGCAGCAGGATCGAGGTCTCCAGCTCGCCCGCGTGCATGTCGCTGTACGCCGAGGTCTCGATGCCGGCCTTCTCCCGCGCGAACGCCCAGTCGTCCCGGCCCGGGAAGAGGGCCAGGCCCTCGCCCTCCTGCACGATGTTCGACAGCACGTAGTTGCCGCCGTGGCCGTTGACCAGCACCACGTTCGTGACACCGTTGCGCCGCAGGGACTCCGCGATGTCCGTGACCACTGAGATCAGCGTGCGCGCGGAGATGCTGACGGTCCCCGGCCAGCCGGCGTGCTCCTGCGAGCACGAGAACTGGATCGGCGGCAGCAGCCGGACCGGGTACCTGGCGGCGATCTCCGACGCGATCGTCCACGCGATCACCGAGTCCGTGGCCAGCGGCAGGTGCGGACCGTGCTGCTCGGTGCTGCCGACCGGGAGCACGGCCACGCTCCTGCCGCGGACGTCGACCGTGGTGTCACTCGGAAACATGAGCCTGACCGTAGTCAATCCGGTGGCACAGCGCCGGAATCTCGCCGCCGGCCAGCTTGGGCATCACCTCGGGCAGTTCCTCGAACGCGCTGTGGCCCGTGATCAGCGCGTCGAACCTGTCGTCGGCCAGCAGGTCGAGCGCGACCGCCATGCGTTCGGCGTAGGTGCGGTCGGGGCGGCCGACCGTGCCGACCTGGCTGCTGCGGATCGTCAGCCTGCGCGAGTGGAAGAACTCGCCCAGCGGCACGGAGATCTTCCGGTCGCCGTACCAGCTCAGCTCGATCACGCGGCCTTCGGGCGCGAGCAGGTCGAGAGCCGTGGTCAGGCCCGGTTCGGTCGCACTGGCGTGGAAGACGAGATCGCAGCCGTCCAGGGCGTCGCCCGGCAGGGCGAAGCCGACACCGAGCTTCCGGGCGACCTCCTCCCGAGCCGGATCGGCGTCCACGAGCTCGACGCGGGCGCCGGGGAACGTGGCGAGCACCGCCGCGACGCTCGACCCGACCATGCCGCCGCCGACCACCGCGATCCGGTCGCCGATCAGCGGACGCGCGTCCCACACGGCGTTGACCGCGGTCTCGACGGTGCCCGCCAGCACCGCTCTCGCGGCCGGCACCGCGTCCGGTACGAGCGTGACCGAGGTTTCCGGCACCACGTAACGAGTCTGGTGTGGATAGAGACAGAACACCGTGCGCCCGCGCAGGTGCCCGTGTTCGACGACGCCCACGTTGAGGTACCCGTACTTCACCGGCCACGGGAAGTCGCCCTCCTGGAAGGGAGCCCTCATCACCGCGTACTGGTTCTCCGGCACACCACCGCGGAACACGAGGGTCTCCGTGCCGCGGCTGACGCCCGAGAACAGCGTGCGCACCTCGACCTCACCCGGACCGGGTTCGGGCAGTGCGACCTGCCGGACTTCCCCGTTTCCGGATTCATTGAGCCAAAAGGCACTCGCCGTACGTGTCACTCACAACACCTCCGCCGCACGAAGTTCGTTAGGGGCACCTGATGATCACACTTCAGCACACCAGGACACCTGTCGTCGTACGGGAGCCTGCCGCCTGGGCCGCCGCCCAGGTACTCCTGCTGGCTGTGGTGGGTGCCACTACCGGCCTCGGACTGCTCGGCTGGGCCGCCGGTCTCGCCTACGGGTTCGCCACGTGGGCGTTCCTCGGCTACGGCATGCAACGTCATCGCACCAGCTCATTAGGTCCCGCTGACCGCGTCACGCTCGCTCGCGGCCTCATGGTCGGCGCGGTGACCGCCCTGGTCGCGGACCGTGCCGGGCAGGACGTCCCGGTCGCGCTGGTCGTGACGCTGGCGGCCGTCGCGCTGTCACTCGACTGGGTGGACGGTCAGGTCGCTCGCCGCACGGGCACCTCGACCGCGCTGGGCGCCCGGTTCGACATGGAGGTCGACGCCTTCCTCATCCTGGTTCTGAGCGCGTACGTGGCCGTGCACATGGGTCCGTGGGTGCTCGCGATCGGGCTCATGCGGTACGTGTTCGTCGCCGCTTCCTGGCGTCTGCGCTGGATGAACGCACCGCTGCCCGCCAGCTACGCCCGCAAGGTCGTGGCCGCGGTCCAAGGGGTCTTCCTCGTGGTGGCGGCGTCCGGCCTGCTGCCGTTCGCGGGCGTCCTCGTTGGTCTCGCGCTGGCATCGCTCGTGTGGTCGTTCGGTCGCGATGTGCTCTGGCTGTGGAACAACGCGGCCGTTTCGGTGGGAGAATCCCGCCATGCCTGAGCAGACCTCAACAGCGGCGAAGATCGGCAACATCGTCGTCTGGATCCTGCAGATCGTGCTCGCCGTGCAGTTCGTGATGAACGGCTACGCGCTGTTCACCGACTCGTTCGTCGCCAAGTTCGACGACATCGGCTTCGGTCAGTGGTTCCGCTACTTCACCGGTGTGCTGGAGATCGGCACCGCGATCGGCCTGCTCATCCCGCCCATCTGCGGCCTCGCGGCGCTGGGTCTCGCGGGCATCATGGCCGGCGCGGCGTTGACCGAGCTGTTCCTGGTCACCAACGGCGGCTTCGACGACGCGATGATGCCGCTGATCTTCATGGTGTGGGCGCTGGTGATCGCGGTCTACCGCCGCGAACAGATCTTCGGTGCGCTCAAGCTCGTTCGGAAGTGACTTTCGGGAAGTAGCGGAGCACCGCGACGTCCCCGACTTTCGTGACGTCCTCCAGGTGGAATCGGCGTGCCGGTCCACCGGGGAATTCGGCGGGATTCACGAAACGCGGGGCCGTCGCCTGCCCGATCAGCATCGGTGCCACCGCCACCCGGATCTCGTCGGCCAGTCCGGCTTCGAGGAACGCCGTGTGAATGCTCGTGCCGCCTTCGACCATGAGCTTTCTCACGCCACGCGCGCCGAGATCGTCCAGAATCTCCGAGAATTCGCTGAAGGTCTTCGTCTCGGTGAGGTGGCCGACCGTGGTCTCCGGGGTGCGCGAGTACACCAGACTGGCGCCGCCGCAGTGCCAGAACCGCAGCTCAGGGTCGAGATCGCCACTTCTGGTGACGGTGACGCGCAACGGGTACTCCGGTTTGCCGTCGGCTATTCTCCGCGCGCGCCGCTCTTCGCTGTAGACGAGCAGCCGCGCGTTGTCACGGCGCAGTGTCTCGGCTCCCGCCAGAATCGCGTCCGACTCCGCGCGCATCCGGTCGACGTGGTCGAAGTCCTCGGCGTTCGAAAGAGGAAACCTCTCGGTGCCGCGATCGTCGATGTGGCCGTCGAGGCTGACGGCGACGCTGAGCAGAACGTGCGGGCGGGTCACGGAGAAGATGGTAGAGCAGTTGAACCGGTGGCGTGCCGCGCCGCGTTTACCTCATAGGGTCTGGAAAGGGGATTCTCGGTGAGGATGTTGCTGCGGCGGACGGTCACGGTCCTGGCGGGGCTGTTCGTGTTGTTCGTGCTCATCGCACCGAGCGACCTGGAGAAGTTCTCGTTCGAGGCGTTCCTGCGGGTGCCGCTCGAAGGCCTCGTCGGCGTGCTGGTCCTGATGCTGCTGCCCGACCGGTTCCGCAAGCCCGCGGCCATCGCAGGCGGTGTCGCGCTGGGCCTGTTCGCGGTCGTCAAGATCATGGACATCGGCTTCGACATGGTGCTGTACCGGCCGTTCGACCTCGTGCTGGACTGGCCGCTGCTGGTGCCCGCCATCGACTTCGTGGACGTGACGTTCGGCCGCTTCGCCTCGGTTCTCGCCGTGGGGCTCACGGTCGCGCTGGTCGCCGGGATCGTGTTCGTCGCGGCGATCTCCGTGCAGCGTCTCGGTTCCGTCGCCGCCGGACGGCGTCCCGTCGCCATCCGGGCCGTGGCCGCGGCGGTCGTGGCGTGCGTTTCACTTGCCGTACCAGGGGTTCCGGTCTACTCCGACGCCGCCGCGACGTCGCTGGTCGACCACGCGCGGCGCGTCCAGGCCGGTCTGAACGACCGGGAGGTGTTCGCGGCGGAGGCCTCGGTCGACGCGTTCCGCGATCGCCCCGGGCTGTTGTCCTCGTTGCAGGGCAAGGACGTCGTCTTCACGTTCGTGGAGAGCTACGGGAAGTCGGCGCTGGACATGCCGGACGTCGCCGCGAAGCTGGCGCAGGGCAACGACCGGCTGACGGCGGCCGGGTACTCGGCTCGCTCGGCGTACCTGACCTCGCCGACCGCCGGCGGTGGCAGCTGGATGGCGCAGGCGACGCTGCTGTCCGGGCTGTGGATCGACAACCAGCAGCGGTACCGCAACCTGGTGGCCTCCGACCGGCTGACGCTGCCGCGCGCGTTCCGCGAGTCGTCGTGGCGTTCGGTCGGTGTCGTCCCCGGCATCACGCAGGCGTGGCCGGAAGGCGACTTCTTCCACTACGACAAGATCTACGCCGCCCAGGACCTCGGATACGCCGGTCCCCGCTTCGGTTACGCGACGACGCCCGACCAGTTCACCTTGGAGTCGTTCCAACGCAACGAGCGCGCCAAGGCGCACGGCCCGGTGATGGCGGCGATCCCGATGGTGTCCTCGCACGCGCCGTGGTCGCCGACCCCGGACTTCGTGGACTGGGACGACCTCGGCGACGGCTCGATCTACTCGACGATGCCCGCCTCGAACGACCCGCCGGAGTCGATCTTCGGCCGCGACCCGGCGGCCGTGCGCGCCGACTACGCGCACTCCATCTCGTACTCGCTGGAGTCCGTGCTCTCGTACATCGAGAAGTACGGCGACGAGAACCTGGTGATGGTGTTCCTGGGCGACCACCAGCCGGCGCAGATGGTGACCGGCGAAGGCGCGTCGCGGGACGTGCCGATCACCGTCGTCGCCAAGGACCCGGCCGTGATGGCCGAGGTCGGGGCCTGGAAGTGGGACGACGGGATCAAGCCGGGAGGGTCGGCCCCGGTGTCGCGGATGAGCGACTTCCGGGACCAGTTCCTCTCGACCTTCAGCCCGCCCAACGCCTAGCCCATGGTCTTCTGGCCGTCGATCGTCTCGCGGATGATGTCCGCGTGGCCCGCGTGCTGCGAGGTCTCCGCGACGATGTGCACGAACACCCGCCGGGCCGACCACGTCTTGCCCTCGGGGAACCACGGGGCGGACGGCAGCGCGTGGGAGAGGTCCATGTCGACCGTCTCGACCAGCTTGTCGGTGTAGGCCGCGACCTCGTTGTAGCGGGCGATGATGCTCTCCAGCGTCTCACCCGGCTCCATCCGGAAGTTCGCCGCGTGGTTCTCGTAGTCCGTCGACTCGGGGTCGGTCTCCATCGCCGAGGTGCCGTGCTCGATGAACTTGACCCAGCTCTCCTCGACCGACGCGACGTGCTTGATCAGACCGCCGATGCTCAGCGCGCTCGCGGTCGGGCTCGACGCCGCCTGCTCGTCGCTCAGGCCCTGCGCGGTGAACGTCAGGAACCAGCGGTGCTGCTGCAGGGTCTCGAGGAGGTCCGCGCGCTCGCCGGTGAGGATCTCGGTGGTGGTCATCGCTTCTGTCCTTCGCTCGTTTGTCCCGACATGAAGGACTCTAGGACCACTTGAGGTCAGCTTGTGTCCTAGACGAACGGCCGCTCCAGCGAAACTTGAGCGACATTCGAGCGATCCGGCGTTGACCTGGCGTCACCCTCCGTGAGTCAGCCGAACGTGCCTACTCGTCCAGGTAACCGTCACCCGGACGGTCGACGCGGCCGCCGCCTTCCTCGGTCTCCTCGATGTGCATGGCCGTCTCCTCGGGCGAGGTGACGAACTCGCCGCCGCCCGCCTCGGTCGCGACCGCGTCCGGTTCCTCGTCGACGGGCTCGCCGCCGCCCTCGGGCGTGGTGAACTGCTGGTGTTCGGTCATGCCCTCGTGGTTTCCGGCGAACGGGACGTGCAAACGTCAGCAGCGCGGGAGACTCATGGCATGCGTCTGGCCCTGTCCCTGCTCCTGGTGCTGACCGCGTGTTCGGCCACGCCCGCCGATCCGGTGGCACTGCTCGACGGCTGGCGGGAGGTGATGCAGAAGCAGAAGTCCGTGCGGCTCGACGTCAAGATCGAGGTGGACGGCAAGCATCCGCACAAACAGGCTTACGCCGGTGTGCTGCACTTCAGCTGGATGGGCGGCCGGCCGAAGTGGGACGTGACCGCACACGTGGAGGGCAGGTACGGCACCACCGACTACCGCTCGGTGAAAGTGCAGGACGACGACTACCTCAGCCACAGCGATCTCACCCTGCCGCCCGGCAAGGAGTTCTCCGGCATGGGGCTCAACGACGCGTTGTGGGTGGGCACGCTCTCGGTGGAGTTGTCGCTCGCCCAGCAGAGATACGCACCGAGCGGCGCGTTCACCGGGATCGACCGCAAGACCCTCCGGCTCACCGAGCACGACGGCGACCGGTACGTGTTCGCCGCGGGCGGGGTGCCGCACTCGGGCGGCTACACGAACGGTGACGTGCGGCTCGTCGTCGAGGTGGACGACGAGAACAGGCCGGTGCGGGTCGAGCGCAGCGCGCCGTCCGTCGACGAGCAGACCGAGCGGCTCACCGCCGTGTACAGCCAGTGGAGCACCGCACCGGACGTGCTGCGGCCGCCGCAGGAGGTCGTGGCGAAACCGAAGGACGTCGTCGTCCGACGGCGTTAGGGTCGGCGGCATGATCGCTCACGACCTCCAGCGCTACCTCCAGAACTCGCGCGACTCGGTGCTGTCCTCTTTGGACGGCCTGAGCGAGTACGACGTCCGGCGCCCGCTCGTGCCCAGCGGCACCAACCTGCTCGGCCTGGTGAAGCACCTGGTCGGCATCGAGTTCGGCTACCTCGGCGACAGCGTCGGCCGTCCCGCGCCGGTGACGCTGCCGTGGAACGAGGACGGGTCGGTCTGGGAGAACGGCGACATGTGGGCCAAGCCGTCCGAGTCCCGCGAGTACCTCGTCGACCTGTACCGCCAGGCCTGGAAGCACACCGACGAGTCGATCGCGGACCTGCCGCTGGACGCGCCGGGCTCGGTGCCGTGGTGGCCGG
Source organism: Lentzea kristufekii (assembly GCF_033949925.1). Taxonomy (NCBI): domain Bacteria; kingdom Bacillati; phylum Actinomycetota; class Actinomycetes; order Pseudonocardiales; family Pseudonocardiaceae; genus Lentzea; species Lentzea kristufekii. The sequence goes on along the minus strand of NZ_JAXAVV010000012.1, from coordinate 188,322 downwards.
AGCACAAGCGGCAGACCACGTTCGGGCACCTGCTCGTCCGCGTCACGGCCGAGACCGCGCAGCACGCCGGGCACTGCGACGTCGTGCGCGAGCTGATCGACGGCCGGTCCGGCGCGGACAACCCCGACGGCTACTACGACCTGGTCCTGAGCATGGCGAGCGCACCGATCACCGGACCGGGCACGAGCAGCAGGAACGCATAACGCCAGGTCACGGCGTCGGCGAGCAGCGGGACGAGCTGGATGCTGACCACCGTCAGCCCGAACCCGACGGCGGTCAGCGCGGTGAGCGCCGTCCCGACGTAGCGCGGGTCGGCGACCTCGCTCAGCGACGCCGAGAACACCCCGGAGTCCGCGATCACCGATGCGCCCCACACCGCGCAGAACGCGATCAGCAGCGACGTTCCCCAGGCGAGCGGCGAGAGCAGGCAGCAGAGCCCGCTCACCGTCAGCGCTCCCACGGCGGCGGGCGCGCGCCCGAACCTGTCCGCCGCCCAGCCGCCCGCGAGACAGCCGGCGAACCCGGCCACGCCCATCGTCAGGAACACCGTGACACCAACGGGTTCGCCCGAACTCAGCAGGAACGCCGGCAGCCACGTCCACAGCGCGTACAGCTCCCACATGTGCCCGAAGTAGCCGAGGTTCACCAGCCGCGGCTTGCGCTCCCGGAACATCTGCACGGCATAACGCGGGTTGAGCTGCGCGGTCGTGGCGGTCAGGAACGGCCCCGGCCGAACGAACAGCAACGCCACCACGGCACCCAGCAGAGCGATGGCCGCGGCGGCGAAGAGCACCTCGCGCCAAGGCAGCCGCCCGAACACGTGGGGGAGCGCCGAGCCCAGCGTCAGCGCCCCGATCAGCACACCCAGCGCCCGTCCGCGGTTGCGCGGCTCCGACCAGGACGCCATCAGCTTCATGCCCACCGGGTAGACGCCGGCGAGCGCCACCCCGGTCAGGAACCGCAACGGGATCGCGGCGCCCAGCCCGTCCACGAACAGCCCGAGCACCAGCGTGAACACCGCGCCCAGAGCCGCGGAGCAGGCGAGCAGCAGGTGCGGGCGGAGGCGGTCGGCCAGGTTCAGCACCGTGGCCCCGACCGCGCCTGTCACGAAGCCGAGTTGCACGGACGCGGTCAGCCACACCGCGGCACCCGCGCTGATGCCCCACTCGGCCTGGAGAGACGGAACGACGGCGGACATCGAGAACCACACGGCCAGGCCGAGGACCTGGACGAGTGCGATGGCCGCTCGCTGGATCAGCACCTCGTGCATTCTCCACGCTCTGGCCGTCGCCGCAGCACGGCGGCGCCTTGTCGAAAGTAAGGGGCATCCGGTTCCGAAGGGCAGGGGCGCCGGCGCCGGCGCCTTCGTAGGTTCGGCTGGGTGACTTGGCTGACTGTGGGCACCGACGCGGTGCTCGGTGTGTTCGCGTTGATGTTCTTGTTGTTGTGGTTCCAGCACAGGCTGCGGGCGTTCCTCGCCGGTGCCGGTGTGGTGGTGGCGTACGCGATCAGCGAGGTCGTCAAGCTGGTCGTGCAGGAGGAACGGCCCTGCCGCACGGCGCCGTCGATCGCGGAGTGCCCGGAGCCGGGTGACTGGTCGTTCCCCAGCAACCACTCGGTGATCGCCGGTGCGTCCGCGATGGCGATCTGGGCGCTGCACCGGACCTACGGCTGGGTGGCGGCTGTGTGCGCGATCGCGGCGGCGTCGTCGCGGGTGATCGTGGGTGTCCACTATGTACACGACGTCATGGCCGGGCTGGCGCTCGGAGCGTTGGTGTCGTGGGGGATCGCGGTGCTGCTGGACAGGAGGCAGCGGCGCGGTGAGGTGGCGGACGCGCCGACCGTGGTGATGCAGCGACTGCGATGATGGTTGCCGTGTGGGAGGTTCTGCTCTACCTGGTCCTGTTCGGCGCGGCTTTCACCGTGGTGCGCAACCGGCCCGCGGTCGCACTGGGAACCGCACTGGGGACCTGGCTCGTCTGCTACCTCGTCACCGTCGACTTCGACGTCAGGGTGGTGGCGCTGGCTCCCGCACTGGCACTGGTCAGCTTCCTCGCCGGACGCAACGCCGAGGACCCCCGGCCCACCGCCATCGCACTGACGATCGCCGAGATCGCCGGTGTCGTCGTCGCTCTCACCGAGCGCGGTGGCTCCGACACCGCGCTCGCCGTCACCTCCGGCATCGGCGTGCTCGGTGTCGTGCCCTGGGCCTTCGGCCGGTTCCGGCGCCGGTACGCGGAGCTGCGCGAGGTCGGCTGGGAGCACGCCTCGTTGCTGGAGCGCAGCGTCGAGAACGCCCGCAACGCCGAACGCGCCCGGCTCGCGGGCGAGATGCACGACCTCGTCGGTCACGAGCTGGCACGGGCCGCGTTGCTGACCGGCGCGCTGGAGCTGGAGCCGACGCTCACCGCACAACAGCGCGAGGCAGCCAAAACCGCCCGTGCCAGCGTCACGGCCGCGGCCGAACGGCTGGCCGACGTCATGCAGGTGCTGCGCGCCGACGAGGACGAACCCGTCGCGACGATCGAGGAGGTCGTTGCCAGGAGCGGACTCGACGTCGAGCTCGTCAACGGCCGCAGGACCGCCATCGACGGCATCATCGCGCGGACCGTCCACCGGGTGACGGCCGAAGCCCTGACGAACGTGATCAAGCACGCTCCCGGCGCGAAGGTCACCGTGAGCCTGTCCGCGAACCTCGAGCTCCGCATCACCAACGGCCCGGCGCCCAAGACCCAGGCGGTCGGCAGCGGCAAGGGCCTGGTGGGCCTCGCCGAACGAGTCGCGCTCGTCGGAGGCTGGTTCGAGGCAGCGCCCTCCGACGACGGAGGGTTCGAGGTCAGGGCGAAGCTCCCGGAACGCCCACGTGCCCGGACGACGCCCACACACGTACGCCGCGAACGCACGGAGAAGGAGCTTCGCAAGAGCGCCAAACGCACGGTCCTGATCACCACGGTCGTGTGCGCGGGAATCGCGGTCGGCGTGCCCGGCTACATGGTGTTCGACGCCGTGACGTCCGTTCTCACACCACAGCAGTTCGAACGGGCACAACTCGGGCAACAAGAGGACGCCCTCGACCTGCCGCTGCGCACCCGCGTCGACAACCCGCTCGGCGTCACCGCCCCGCCGGACACCGAGTGCCGCTACTACAGCACGCACCCCAACCCGTTCGACGGCGACCGTCACGACCTGCACCAGCTGTGCTTCCGGGATGATCGGCTCGTGTCCAAGCAGTGGCTCGCCAGGAGGAGCGGTTGATCAGGGTCGTGCTCGCGGACGACGAACCGGTGGTCAGGTTCGGCGTGAAGGCCGTTCTCGGCACCGCCGGGGACATCGAGGTGGTCGCCGAGGCGGAGAACGGGAGCGCGGCGATCGACCTCGTGGCCCGGCACCGGCCCGACGTGGCCGTGCTCGACATCCGCATGCCCGTGTTCGACGGCCTGGACGCGGCCAAGGTGATCCGCGAGTGCCATCCAGGCACGAAGACGCTGGTGCTGACCACGTTCGCCGACGACGCGTACATCAGCCGGGCGCTGGGGGAGGGCGCGGCCGGGTTCGTGCTGAAGACCGGCGACCCGCAGGAGATCATCTCCGGGGTCCGCGCCGTCGCGAACGGCGGCGCGTTCCTGTCGCCGATGGTGGCGAAGCGAGTCGTGGACCAGCTCTCCCACGCGCACCCGCGACCGCTTGCGACGCAACGGATCGAGGTCCTGACCGCGCGGGAACGCGAGGTGCTCGGCCTGGTCGGCGTCGGCCTGTCCAACGCCGAGATCGCCGCCCGCATCCACGTCGTCGAGGGCACCGTGAAGGTCTACGTCAGCACGATCTTCCGGCAGCTCGGGGTCCGCAACCGCGTGCAGGCCGCGATCATCGCCCACGAGTCGGGGATCATCCCCGGAAACTAGTGCAGGGCTACGTGCGGGCGCCGATGCCCGAGATCGCCCGGACTTCCATCTCCGCCGCCTTGGCGGCCAGCTCCGGCTCGCGCTTGGAGAAGATCGTGGCGAGGAACCCGCACAGGAACGAGAACGGGATCGACACCAGGCCGGGGTTGCCGAGCGGGAACCACGCGAAGTCCAGGTCCGGGAAGATCGACGTCTTCGCGCCGGACATCACCGGCGAGAACAGGATCAGCACCAGGCACGAGCCCAGGCCGCCGTAGATGCTCCACAGCGTGCCGGTGGTGTTGAAGCGCCGCCAGAAGATCGTGTAGAGGATCGTCGACAGGTTCGCCGAGGCGGCCAGGGCCAGCGCGAGCGACACGAGGAACGCGACGTTCTGCCCGTTCGCCGCGATGCCGCCGATGATCGACAGGATGCCGACCACCACGGCCGTCAGGCGCGCGACCCGGATCTCCCTGCGGGGCTCGGCGTTGCCGCGCTTGATCACGTTCGCGTAGACGTCGTGCGCGAACGAGGCGGAGGCTGCCAGTGTCAGGCCGGCGACGACCGCGAGGATCGTGGCGAAGGCGACGGCGGACACGACGCCGAGCAGCACCGCGCCACCGATCTCGAACGCGAGCAGCGGTGCGGCGGAGTTCTCGCCACCCGGTGCCGCGGCGATCTTGTCGGTGCCGACCAGGGCCATCGCGCCGAAGCCGATCACCAGCGTGCACAGGTAGAAGATGACCATTGTCCAGGTCGCCCACACGACCGAACGACGTGCCTCGGAGGCGTTCGGCACGGTGTAGAAGCGCATCAGCACGTGCGGAAGCGACGCGATGCCGAGCACCAGCGACAGCGCCAGCGAGACGAAGTCCAGTTTGGACATCGCGCTGAAGCCGTACTTCGCGCCCGGATCCAGCACCGCCTCACCGAGCTTGTTGTTCTCGGTGGCCTGCTGCATGATCGCCGACAGGCTGAACCCGAACTTGCCCAGCAGGAAGACGCTCATCAGCGTCACGCAGAGCAGCAGCAGGACGGCCTTGATGATCTGCACCCAGGTCGTGCCCTTCATGCCGCCGACCAGCACGTAGAGCACCATGACCATGCCGACCAGCGCGATGAGGATCGCCTGGCCCCACTTCGAGGTCACGTTGAGCAGCAACGCGATCAGGCCGCCGGCGCCCGCCATCTGCGCGATCATGTAGAAGAACGAGATCACCAGCGTCGCGTTCGCCGCGGCCGCGCGGACCGGGCGCTGCTTCATCCGGAACGCCAGCACGTCGCCGACGGTGAAGCGGCCGGTGTTGCGCAGGCCCTCCGCGATCAGCAGCAGGCCGACCAGCCACGCGACGACCCAGCCGACGGAGTAGAGGAACCCGTCGTAGCCGTGCGCCGCGATGCCGCCGGAGATGCCGAGGAACGACGCGGCGGACAGGAAGTCGCCGGACAGCGCCACGCCGTTCTGGGCGCCGGTGAACGAGCTGCCGGCGGCGTAGTAGTCCGACGCCGTCACGTTCCGGCTCGAAACGCGGTAGACGATGTAAAGGGTGATCAGGACGAACACCGCGAAGACGCTGAGGTTCAGCACCGGGTTGCCGGTGGTGGGCATGACTTACTCCTCGACGCCCGTCTTCTCGGCGAGCAATTTCCGCTGCGGGTCCAGTCGTCGCTTTGCGTAACGGGCATAACCGAGCGTGATGATGATCGAAGTCACAAACTGTCCGAGGCCCAGCAGGATCCCGAGGTTGATCACGCCGATCACCTTGGTGCTGACGAAGTCTTTCGCGTACGCGGACAGCAGTACGAAGGTCAGGTACGACGCGAGGAAAAGCGCGGTCATCGGGAAGATGAACGTCGTGAGCCGCCGACGGAGGACGCGGAATTCGTCGGTCTGCCGAATCAGCTCGTAGTTCGGTGTGCCGTCGGAATCGACGTACGACAAAGTCTCCGGGTCGTCGAACGACGCGAAACCCCGGATTTCCCGGTACTCGTGCTGTGCTTCGCCAGGCGACCTGATCGCCTTGGTCATGTACCCCTGCCCCTCGTGTGCGGCGCCCACTGTAGCGCTCTCACGTGTGCAGTCAACGTGACGGAGAACCCGGAAACGGACGAAACCGGACCAATGCCGAACGCTGACCGGACTGAAACCGGACTGAAAGTCCGACACCCATTCGTCTCAAATGGTTCGAACCAGGCTTTGTATCATGTGGACGGTCGCGAGTTGCATCAGGTGCAACACCTGAAGCCTTGGTCAAGCCCGTTGTCGCACGTGTGCACCTGGCCTAGGATCGGCCGGTCCGCGTTATTGGTGACGGTTGGGGATAAAGTGGGGTTCTTAGCGCGCGAACGCCAAGTCGCGCCTCCCGGATGGAACCGCTGGCTCGTTCCGCCCGCGGCTCTGGCGATTCATCTCTCCATTGGCCAGGCCTACGCCTGGAGCGTCTTCAAGACGCCGCTGGAGAAATCTCTCGGCATCACCGGAACGCAGTCCGCACTGCCGTTCCAGCTCGGCATCGTGATGCTCGGGCTCTCCGCCGCCGTGCTCGGCACGACGGTGGAGCGCAGGGGCCCGCGCTGGGCCATGCTGATGTCCCTGATCGCCTTCTGCTCCGGCCTGCTGATCTCGGCGGTCGGCGTGTGGGCCGGTCAGTACTGGGTCGTCGTCCTCGGCTACGGCCTCGTCGGCGGCATCGGTCTCGGCATCGGCTACATCTCGCCGGTCTCGACGCTGATCAAGTGGTTCCCCGACCGGCCGGGCATGGCGACCGGCATCGCGATCATGGGCTTCGGCGGCGGCGCGCTGATCGCGTCACCGTGGTCGACCTCGATGCTGACGGCGTTCGGCGCCACCACGTCGGGCATCGGCAAGGCCTTCCTCGTGCACGGCATCGCCTACGCGGTCTTCATGAGCGTCGGCGTGCTGCTGATCCGCCTCCCCTCCCCGGAGTTCACGGCGGAGAAGGTGGCGTTGCTCAAGGACAAGCCGAAGGCCAACGTCGGCTTCAACGTCTCCGCGAACAACGCGATCAAGACGCCGCAGTTCTGGCTGCTGTGGGTCGTGCTGTGCTTCAACGTCACCGCGGGCATCGGCATCCTGGAGAAGGCCGCGCCGATGCTGGTCGACTTCTTCAAGGAGTCCTCGACGCCCGTCGCCGCCACCGCGGCCACCGGTTTCGTGGCGCTGCTGTCCGCCGCGAACATGGCGGGCCGGTTCGTCTGGTCGTCCACTTCGGACGTCGTGGGCCGCAAGAACATCTACCGCCTCTACCTCGGTGTCGGCGCGCTGCTCTACCTGGTGCTGCTGACGGCCGGCTCGACCAGCACCCCGCTGTTCGTGATCGCGGCGATGGTGATCCTGTCGTTCTACGGCGCGGGCTTCGCGACCGTCCCGGCGTACCTGCGCGACCTGTTCGGCACCTACCAGGTCGGTGCGATCCACGGTCGCCTGCTCACCGCGTGGTCGGTGGCCGGCGTCCTCGGGCCGCTGATCGTCAACGCCATCGCGGACGCGGGCAAGAGGGCCGGCCACGTCGGTCCTGACTTGTACGCGACGTCGTTCTACATCATGATCTCGCTGCTGGTCGTCGGTTTCGTCGCGAACGAGTTGATCCGCCCGGTCAACCCGAAGTTCCACGAGCCGCAGGCCGCTGAGGAGACCGGCAAGCCCTCGCCCCAGGGCGACGACGAGGCCACGGTCGCCAAGTGGAACGAGGCCGAGGCCGCCGAAGCCGCCGAGTCGGCGGACGAGGAAAAAGCGGAAGGCGTGGTGAAGAAGTGAGCTCACCCCAAGAGAGCCGATCAAGCACGTTGCTGCTGATCGGTGCGTGGTTGTGGGTGGGCCTGCCGCTCGCCTACGGCCTGTACCGGCTCTTCCTGAACGCGGCCAAGCTCTTCGTCTGATGTTCAACGCGCTCGTCAACTGGCGCAACTGGCGCCTGCCGGTGAAGCTCGCCGCGGTGTTGATCGTTCCGGTCACCATCGCGGTGGGCTCCGGCGTGCTGCAGATCAACTCCCAGATCGACCGTGCCGAGACCTACGCGGCGCTCCAGCGACTGGTGAAGGTCCGTGCCGCCCTGATCCCCGTGATCGAGGGCGTGCAGATGGAACGGCGGATCGTCGCCGAGGGCGTCGGCCCGCAGCTCCTGACCGAACAGGTCCAGCGCACCGACGACGCCCGCGAGGCGCTGCGCGCCCAGATCGCGAAGACCTCGCTCGGCGAGGTCGTGACCGCCCGCATGAACGACGTGCAGGGCCGCATCGGCGACCTGCCCGCGTTGCGCGAGCGGGCGGGCGGCGACGTACCGGCCGTGATCAAGACCTACAGCGAGCTCACCGACTCGTTGCTCGACGTGGACGAGGTCATCGCGAGCGAGTTCGGCGACGCCGCGCTGCTGCGCACGGCCATGGGCCTGCACCACGTGGTGCACGTGCGCGACCAGGTCCTGTACCAGCAGGCGGTCGTGCTGTCCGGGCTCACCCGCGGTCAGCTGACCAACGCGGAGGTCCGGTCGCTGGTCGAGTCGAACGTCAAGCTCGGCTACATCGCGGGCGAGTTCGCCGCGCTCGCGACCTCGGACCAGATGAAGACCTACGGCAAGAACTTCAACGGCCCGGACATCGAGGCCCAGCGCACGATGCTGGCCGCCGCGGTGCTGCACCCGACCTCCGACGCGCCGAACCCGGGCAACGGCACCAACGCCGCCAGGCCCAAGCCGCTGCCGATCGCGGCCGCGGACTGGAGCAGGGCGACGGGCGCCGTGGTGGCGTCGATGGGCAGCGTGGTCACGGGGTTGCAGGACGACCTGCGCGCCACCGCGGACCGCCTGCGCGACGAGTCCAGCGACGCCGCAGGCACGGCGTCCGCGATCCTGTTCGCCAGCCTGATCCTGGCCGCCACCATCGGGTTCGTCGTCGGCCGCTACCTGCTGCGCTCGCTCAACGCGCTGCGCCGCTCCGCACTCGACGTGGCCTGGGACAAGCTCCCCGAGATGGTCGCGACCGGACGCGGCAGCACCGAGATCGAGCCCGTGCCGGTGCACACGACCGAGGAGTTCGGCCAGGTGGCGCGCGCGTTCGACGCGGTGCACCAGCAGGCCGTGAAGTCGGTCATCGAGCAGGCGGGCATGCGCGCGAACATGCGCAACATCTTCGTGAACCTCTCGCGGCGCAGCCAGAGCCTCGTCGAACGCCAGCTCAAGCTGATGGAGGAGCTGGAGAAGTACGAGGAGGACCCGGACCAGCTCGCGAACCTCTTCAAGCTCGACCACCTCGCCACCCGGATGCGCCGCAACAACGAGAACCTGATGGTGCTCTCCGGCGGCGACGTGGCGCGGCGGTTCCACAAGCCCATCCCGCTCACCGACGTGCTGCGCGCGGCGGCCGCGGAGATCGAGCAGTACCAGCGGGTGATGGTGCACACGGCACCGAACGCCGAGGTCGTCGGCTACGTGGCGAGCGACCTGGTCCGCCTGCTCGCCGAACTCCTCGACAACGCGACGGCGTTCTCGCCGCCGCACACCCAGGTCTCGATCAGCGCGTCGATCGAGGCGGGCGACATCGTGCAGATCGACGTGGTCGACCAGGGCATCGGCATCGACCCCGAGGCGCTCGAAGGCGTCAACCAGCGGCTCGAGGCCGCGGGGGAGGGCGTGGACGTCCAGGTCTTCCGCGAAATGGGACTTTTCGTCGTCGGAAGGCTCGCCGCACGCCACCAGATCGTGGTACGTCTGGATGCGAAGCAAGGTGCCGGGACTCGCGCGATCGTGTTGGTTCCGGCCGAACTGGCACCACGACGGCAAGAGTCCTGGGAGTCTTTCCGAGGGGAGACGATCGAACGGCAGCGAGCTTCGTGGTTCCAGCAGACGACGCAGGCCGCCGCACCGCCGCCTCCCCCCGCGCCCGCACGCCAGACGCCGGAATCGGCCCGGGGCTTCCTCGACGCCTTCCAGCGGGGTGTGCAACGCGGCCTTCCCGAAAACCAGGAGAGTCGATGAGCACGCAGGTGGACCAGTTCGGCTGGCTGGTCACCAACTTCGCCGAACGCACCCCCGGCATCGAGCACGCCGTGGTGATCTCCGCGGACGGCCTGGTGTTGATCTCGTCCTCGAAGCTGCCGGCGCACGTCGCACCGCAGTTCGCGGCGATCGTGGCCGGCGTGGTCTCCCTCGCCGAGTCCGCGTCGAAGTGCTTCGCCGGCGAGGCGGTCGTCCGCACGGTCGTGCAGATGGACAGAGGCGTGATGCTGCTGTCCTCGATCAGCGACGGCTCCGTCCTCGCGGTGCTGGCGACGTCCTCCGCCGACGTCGCGCAGATCGCCTACGAGATGACCGTCGTCGTGCGGCAGGTGGGCCAGCTGCTCACGCCCGAGCTGCGGGCCGAGCTCGCATGAGAGAGCCCGACGAACAGGTCAACTTCGGCGATCTGATCAGCGGTTTCAGCTTCGACAGCGAGAGGATCCGCAAGCGGGGCAAGAAGAAGCCCGAGCGTTCCGCGGAACCCGTCCAGAAGCCGGACCCGTACGCGACGCTGGCCTTCGAGCCGGTCCCGCCGCTGCCGTCCGTCGAGACGGGCATCGACTCGTCGTCGTCGATCGTGCGCGCCTACGCGTGGACCGGCGGCCGCACCACGTCCGACGTGCACCTGGAGATCGAGACCCTGGTCTCGGTCAACGAGTTCTCGTCCACGGCCGTGCGCCCGGAACACCAGGACGTGCTGGCCCTGTGCAGGCAGCCCCGTTCGGTGGCGGAGATCGCCTCCCTGCGCGGGCTGCCGCTGGGTGTCACGAAGGTGCTGCTCGGCGACATGGCCGGACACGGGCTGATCGACGTGCACCGCACGGCGTCGTCGTACGGCGGCGACAGGCCGGACGGGATGCTGCTGGAACGGGTGCTGGCAGGGCTTCGCCGGCTCTGAGTGGGCGAGCCCGGCCGCTGATACGGTCGAGGCTCGACTATCTGGGGGTCGCGATGGAGTTCCAGGACGTGGTCCGCCGCCGGCGCATGGTGCGCAAGTTCACCGATGAGCCGGTCAGCGACGAGAGCATCCAGCGGATCATGCGCAACGCCGTGCGCGGTCCGTCGGCGGGGTTCTCGCAGGGCCAGGGTTTTCTCGTGCTGCAGGGCGAGCCGTTGCGGCGGCTCACCGAGATGTTCGAGTGGTGGGGCGGGGAAGAGGCGAAGACGGCGCCGGTCGTCGTCATCCCGTTCTCGGCCAAGGCCGTCTACCTCGAGCGCTACTCCCAGTCTGACAAGGCCTGGACCTCGCTCGGCGAGGAGGACCGCTGGCCTGTGCCGTACTGGGACATCGACACCGGCATGGCCGCGTTGCTGATCCTGCAGACGGCCGTGGACGAGGGCCTGGGCGCCGTGTTCTTCGGCACCGACAAGGAGACGTGGCCCGAGCTGCGCGCGGCGTTCGGGGTGCCGGACGTCTACACACCGATCGGGATGATCGCGATCGGGCACGCCGCCGAGGAGGACGTGTCCGAGGGCGCTTCGCCGCGCACGCGCAAGCGCAAGCCGTTCGACGAGGTCGTGCACTGGGGTCAGTGGCAGTGAGGTCGTTCGGCCTGCTCGGGCCGCTGGACGTGGTGCTCGACGGGCGCCATGTCCACGTCCCGCAGGGGAAGCGGCGCGTGGTGCTCGCTGCCCTGCTGCTGCGTCCGGGCCAGGTGGTCGGTGTCGACGAACTCGTCGAGCTCACCGGCGGCTCGCGCAACGCCCTGCAGACCGCGGTCGGCCGCCTCCGCGAGGCACTGCCCGGCATCGTGCTGACCAGGCCCGGCGGGTACCTGCTGGACGTGCGGCCCGACGAGGTCGACGTCCACCGGTTCGGTCAGCTGGAGCCGGCGGAGGCGCTGGCACTCTGGCGCGGCCGCCCGTTCGCGGACATCGGCAGCGACGCGCTGGAACGCGACCACGTGCCCGCGCTGACCGAGAAGTACCTGGCAACGCTGGAAGCCCGGATCGAGGCCGACCTGCGCGCGGGCCGGCACGAGCGACTGGTGCCCGAACTGCGGTCGCTCACCCGCCAGCACCCGACCAGGGAACGGATGTGGGCGCAGCTGATCGTGGCGCTGCACCGCTGCGATCGGCAGACCGAGGCGTTGCAGGCCTACGACGACATCCGCGGCAGACTCGCCGAGGAGCTCGGCCTCGACCCCGGCAAGGACCTGCAGCAGGCGCACCAGCAGGTGCTCACGGCCGACAACCGGCCACGCGTGCGCAACGACCTGCCCGGCGACATCGCCGACTTCGCGGGCCGTGCCTCCGATCTGGACGAGATCCTCGCCGCCGTACCGTCCGGATGTGTCGCGATCACGGCCATCGACGGCATGGCGGGTATCGGCAAGACCACGATCGCGGTCCGCGCCGCCCACCGGCTGGCCGCTCGCTTCCCGGACGCGCAACTGTTCGTGGACCTGCACTCCTACACGGCGGGCGTCGAGCCGCGCACACCGTCGGACGCGCTGCTGGAACTGCTGACGGCACTCGGCGTGCCCGCGCAGGACATCCCGGACGGCCTGGACGCCCGCGCCGCCCGGTGGCGGGCGGAAATGGCCCACCGCAAGGCACTCGTGGTGCTCGACAACGCGGGCAGCACCGCCCAGGTCCGCCCGCTGCTGCCCGGTACGGGCCTCGTGCTGGTCACCAGCAGGCGCCGCCTCGTCGACCTGGACGCCGCCCACACGATCTCGCTGGACGTGCTGTCCGAAGAGGACTCCCTGAACCTGTTGGCGAGCATCGCCCGCAGGAAGGACGAGGACTGCCGGGAGGTCGTGCGGCTCTGCGGGTACCTCCCGCTGGCCGTGCGGATCGTCGGTGCCCGCTGGCGCACCCGACCGGCCTGGTCCGCACGGGACCTCGTCCGCCGCCTCACCGAGCAGCGGCTGACGGAACTGACCGCGGGGGAACGCAGCGTCGCGGGCGCGTTCGCGTTGTCCTATCAGCAACTCACGCCCGAGCAGCAGCGCCTGTTCCGGTGTCTGGGCCTGCACACCGGCGAGGACTGGGACGCGCACCTCGCTGCCGCCGTCATCGGCACCACCCGTGCCGAGGCCGAACGGCTGCTCGACGAACTCCTGGACGCGCACCTGGTGCAGCAGAAGGAGAACGGCCGCTACCGCTTCCACGACCTCCTGGCGGACCACGCCAAGGCGTCGGTCGATCCGGCGGAGAGGAAGGAGGCGATCGCGCGGATCCTCGACCACTACCTGCGCGGCGCGGAGGACTCCGCGCGGAGGATCGCCCCGGGCCGTCCGGAACTCGACTCCGCCGTCACCCACGAGCTGGTCGACCCGCCGCAGTTCCGCACCCCGTTCGAGGCACTGGCGTGGCAGGAGGCCGAGCGGCTGAACCTCAGGGCCGCCGTCTACCTCGCGGCGTACGAAGGCTTCTTCCACCACGCGTGGCAGCTACCGCACCAGTTCGCCCATTACCTGCTGTTGCGCGGCTCCGGCAGGGAGCGGGTCGAGGTGCTGAACGTCGCCCTCGGCGCCGCACGCCACCTCGGTGACCTGAAGGCACGCGCGGAAGCGTTGCGGGGCTTGGGTTCGGCGTACATGGAGGACGGCGACCCGAAGGCGGAGAAGGACCTGCGCGAGGCGCTCGACCTCATGCGGCAGATCGGTGACCTGCGCGGTGAGGCGTCCGTGATGGGCCTGCTCGGCATGATCGCGCGCGAACGCAACGAGTACGACAGGTCTCTGGACTACTTCGAACGCGGTGTCGTGCTGATGCGGCAGGCGGGTGCGCCGACCGGGGTGGCGGCCGCACTGCACCACATCGGCATCCACCACGCCCAGCTGGGCCGGACCGAGGAGGCCTTGGCGTACATGGGCGAGGCCGTCGCGTTGATGGAGGAACACGGTGATGTCCGGGCCACCGCCTTGACGCTGCACAACATCGCTCATGTGCACTTCGACGCGTTCGCCGACGAGGAGTGCCTGGTCCACGCGGACCGGTCGCTGGTCGCCTACCGCGAGTCGGCCGATCGCCGCGGGGAAGCGCTCGCCCTGACCGACTACGCCTACTGGCGTTACGAAATGGGCCACCACACCGTCGCACGTGAGCTGGCGCGTGAGGCGGTACGACTGTGCCGGACGTACACGAACCTCCCCGACGACCACGCGGTGCTGGCGTCCATGGAGGACGTGCGAGACCACATCGGACAGGCCGCGTTGCTCGTCTCCCTGTCACTCGACGCCCAGCTGGGCGGAAGACCGGCCGAGGCCCTCGGCCACCTGCACCGGTGCCTGGTGATCGTGCGGGAGCGCAGCTGGTGGAGCGTGGACCGCGTGCTCGGGCAGCTCTCCGCCGTGCACCTGGCGCTGGGCGACCGGGCCGCCGCCGTCCGGTGTGCCGAGGAGGCGGTGGCCGCGGCCAGGAGCACGCCCCAGCCGCGGGCCGTCGCGTTCGCGGAACAGACCCTCGCTAGAGCGAAAGCCCCAGCGCCACCAGCGTGATCACGGCCGCCGCCAGCACGGCGAAGGCCACCCACTGCGCGATCCTGTCCGACGTCCTGCGCATCCTCTGCTCCCCTCGGTGGTGTCGCCACCGAGGGTGGTGAAGCCCGTCCCCACATCGTCCCCACCGCGATCACACCGATTCAGGGGAATGCGACCGGGTATTGCTCCAACAGAGTGCTTGGCTCGTCCGTAAGATTCCGTTAGGGTCGCATTCGCGGGCAATTGACAGGGCGGTGTGCGTTATCAAAAATCGCCCGAAAATTGATCAGAAATTAGCCACTTGTTCGATTGAAACCATCACGCTGCTCCGTCCGGGTGGTGCCTTCCACGGCAGGACCAACCGTCGCTCACCCTGCGGGACGGTGGTGACGAGGGCGTGTGCGTGCAGTGGTGCGGGGTCGGCCAAAAGGGGCTTGCGAGTCGTGAGAAACGGACCAGTCTTGTCTAATGGCATCGCCGGGATCCGTCCGGCGGGCAGTGGCCACGACACGGGGGTGGAACGCACCATGGGTGGTGTCCCTACGTTTCCCCACGGCAGACCACTGACGTGGGCGGACCTGGAGGCGATGCCTGATGACGGGCACCGTTTCGAACTCGTCGACGGGGTGCTCGTCATGAGCCCCTCACCCCGCCCCGTGCACCAGCGGGTCGTCGCCCGGCTGCTGGTGGCGCTGACCGCTGTCTGCCCACCGGAGCTCGAGGTCCTCCCGGCTCCGGTCGACGTCGTGCTCGCCGACGACACGGTCTTCATTCCCGACCTGGTGGTGGGCCGGCGCGAGCAGTTCTCGAAACAGGCGCTCATCGGGCCGCCGGTGCTGGCGGTCGAGGTCCTGTCGCCCCGCACGCGGCACGTGGACCTCGAACTCAAGCGGGCGAAGTTCCAGGAAGTCGGCTGCGAGAACTACTGGATGATCGACTACGACAGTCCGTGGCTGCGGTGCCTGCACCTCGAAAACGGCGTCTACGTCGAGCAGGCCCGTTCCGAAGGTGAAGAAATCATCGAGCTGCAATTCCCGTTCGCGGTGAAGCTCAGCGCCCAGTCGCTCGTGCGCTGAGTGTGCGCGGGGTGAACCGGGTTGGGCTGAACGGGCGACAGTGATCCACGCACGTGTGGATCACTGTTTCACCATCTGGCGTCCCCGTGCGTCGGGCTGGTTGCGTGCAGTGCGTCAGCCCAACGCGCGGAGGTCCAACGCACATGCAGCCGTTCCAGCTGCCGGAGTTCTACACGCCCCACCCGGCCAGGCTGAACCCGAACCTCGAACGCGCCCGCGTCCACACGCGCGCCTGGGCACGCGAGATGGACATGATCGACGTGCCGCAGCACGGCACCGTCATCTGGACGGAAGAGGACCTGGAGTCGCACGACTACGCGTTGCTCTGCGCGTACACCCACCCCGACTGCGACGGTGAGGCGCTCGACCTCATCACCGACTGGTACGTGTGGGTTTTCTACTTCGACGACCACTTCGTCGAGCTCTACAAGCGGAACCCGGACATCCAGGGCGCGCAGGCCTACCTCGACCGGCTGCCGCTGTTCATGCCGGTCAACGGTGCCATCACGGCCACACCGGAGAACCCGGTGGAGAAGGGCCTCGCCGACCTCTGGCGGCGCACCGTGCCCACCCACTCGCTCGACTGGCGCGAACGGTTCGCCGCCAACACCAAGCACCTGCTGGACGAGTCGATGTGGGAGCTGCACAACATCAGCGCCCGCAGGCTGTCCAACCCCATCGAGTACATCGAGATGCGCCGCAAGGTCGGTGGCGCGCCGTGGTCCGCGAACCTCGTCGAGCACGCCGTCGGCCTCGAAGTGCCCGCACGCATCGCCCTGTCCCGGCCCATCGGGGTCCTCAGGGACACGTTCAGCGACGCCGTGCACCTGCGCAACGACCTGTTCTCCTACGAACGCGAGGTGCTCGACGAGGGCGAGCTCTCCAACGGCGTGCTGGTGTTCGAGAAGTTCCTCGACCTGCCCACGCAGCAGGCCGCCGAGGCCGTCAACGACCTGCTGACCTCCCGGCTGCACCAGTTCGAGCACACGGCGCTCACCGAGGTGCCGATCCTGCTGGACGAGCACACCATCGACCCCATCGGGCGCGCGGCCGTCCTGGGCTACGTGAAGGGCCTGCAGGACTGGCAGGCGGGCGGCCACGAGTGGCACCTGCGGTCGTCGCGGTACATGAACAAGGACCCGAAGCCCCAGCTGGGCGTCTTCGGCTCGTACGCCAAGACCATGCCGCAGCGGCTCAGGCAGTTCTCCAGCACGCCGAAGATCGTCGAGCCGTACACGCTGCCGTCCTTCGACGTCCCGTTCACGCTGACCCTGTCGCCGCACCTCGACCAGGTGCGCGAGGAGATCATCGGGTGGGGCCGGGAGATGGGCATCCACAGCGAGGGCATCTGGGACGAGGCCAAGCACCGCGGGTTCGACCTCGCGCTGTGCTCGTCCGGGCTGGACCCGGACGCGACCCCGGCCGAGCTGTTCCTCTCGGCGTGCTGGCTGACCTGGGGCACCTATGCCGACGACGTCTACCCGTGGGTGTTCGGGCGCCTGCGCGACCTGGCCGGCCTGAAGCTCCAGACCGCACGCCTCAAGCAGTGCATGCCGCTGGACATGGTGCTGACCCTGGTGCCGGTCAACGCCATGGAACGCAGCCTGGCCGACCTGTGGCAGAAGACCGCCGGCCCCATGTCCGCCGAGTTCCGCGCGACGTTCCGGCAGACCGTGGACGACATGGTCGACGCGTGGATGTGGGAAGTCGTCAACATCCAGCAGAACCGCATTCCGGACCCGATCGACTACCTGGAGATGCGGCGGTCGACGTTCGGTTCCGAACTGACGACCTCCCTGTCGCGTTTTTCGCATTCGACCACGGTGCCGCCGGAGATCTGGGGAACCCGGGTCATCCAGACCATGGAGCGGTCGGCCATGGATTACGCCTGCCTGGTCAACGACGTGTTCTCGTACCTGAAGGAGATCCAGTACGAGGGCGAGGTGCACAACATGGTGAGGGTGATCGAGAACTTCCTCGGTGTCTCGCAGTCCCGCGCTTTCGAAGTGACCTTCTCGTTGATGGACGCCCGCCTCGGGCAGTTCCTCTCCTCGGTCGAGACGCACCTGCCGCAGATGTTCGAGGACTTCTCACTGGACTCGGCCACGCGGGCGTCGCTGACCCGCTACGCCGACGAGCTGAAGGACTGGATCGTCGCGATCCTCAACTGGCACGAGGAGACCAGCCGTTACGGCGAGGACGAGATCCGGACCCCGGTGAAGGTGGGAGCGTTCAGCCAGGGTCCGTCGGGCATCGGCACGTCGGCCGCCCGGCTCACATCCCGAACCTAGAACCCAGCCAGGCGCGGGTCGCGTCGCGGTAGTCCTCCGCGTTGCGGTGCAGTCCGAGCGAGTGACCCGCGCCCGGCAGCACGTACGTCTGCAGCTGGGCTTCCGGCCGGTAGTACGGGGCTTCCTGGGCGCGCAGGTTCGCGGCGTCCGAGCAGTCGCGCAACGCCAGCAGGCCGCAGAACAGCACGTCGTCACTGCCGACCGCCTGGAACACCGGCACGTCGATGCCGTACGTCGTGGGCAGCACGATGCCGAACACGGCCACGGTTCCCATGCCCGGCACGGAAACCTGGTCCTTCGTGGCCTCGTCCGCGTCCACCACGGCCTGCTCGGCGCCGTCCACGGCGTAGAACAACCCGGCCCGTGCACCCGGCCGTGTCGTGAAGTACAACGGGTCGCTGCCGAGCTTCGCCAGCAGGTCGTCGAGGAACACGGGCTGAAGTCCCAGCGCCGCACCGAGTGTCAGCACCGGGACGGCCGGCATGTGCGTCATGCCGGACAGGACCACGCCGTCGACGTCGTGGTAGGTCGCGGCCTCCAGCGCCACGATGCCCGACCCCACGGAGTGCCCGACGATGACGACCTTGCGATAGGCGGTGCCACCGACACGACCGGCGCGCAGGTGCTGCACCACCTCGTGCATCGTCCGCGCCTCAACGGAAATCAGCAGCGGCAGGCTGGGCGGGTGCGTCGAAGCACCCGTGCCGAGCCGGTCGACCGCGAACGTCGCACGACCTTCGCGGGCCATGTTCCGCTGGTACGAATAGGACTCCGGCACGCCCGGCAGGTCCCAGTACGCGCGGTTGTACGTGCCGCCGTGCACCAGCAGCTGGACGGAGTCCGGGTTCACGCCCAGCGGCTTGCAGAGCTGACCGGAGATCGTCGCGGTGCCGGTCGGGCCGGACACGGGCAGGGTGGTGAGCGAACAGTCGGCACCGGAGGCGTGCGCGGCAGGCGTCAGCGACGTCATCGCCAGCACAGCGGCAAGAACGGGCAGCAGTTTCACGCTGGAGGCTTTCTTCTCGTGGCCACCAGGGGCAGCTGGTTCGGCTGCATGGTGGCCTTCACCTGGGCGTAGACGCGTTGTCCCGCAACGGGGACGAGGTCCCACCGGGTGGCGATCGTCGCGGCCGCGATCGCGATCTCCGTGTGGGCGAGGAAATGACCTGGGCAGAACCGCGAGCCGGCACCGAACGGGATGAAGGCGCCCTTCGGCAGTGCCGCGGCCCTCGAAGGCTCCCAACGGTCCGGGTCGAACCCGCCGGGGTCCGGGAACCACCGGGGGTCGCGGTGCAGGGTGTGTTGCGAGACCGCGATCTCCGAGCCCTTCCGCACGAGCACGCCGCCGATCTCGACGTCCTCGCGGGCCCGGCGCATCAGGATGATCGGCGGGGTGCGGCGGAGCACCTCGTTGATGATCCGGCCGGTGTACTCGAGCTTCGGCACGTCCACGAACGTCGCCGGCCGGTCGCCCAGCACGGCGTCGACCTCGGCGTGGAACCGCCGGCGCACCTCGGGGCGCGTGCCGACCTCGTGGAAGAACCAGGCCAGCGCCACCGCCGTCGTCTCCGCGCCGGTGGTGAGGATCGTGACGACCTCGTCGTGGATCTGCTCGTCGGTCATCGCCTCGCCCGTGTCCTCGTCGCGCGCGGCGAGCAGAGCCGAGAGCAGGTCACCGTGGTCGGTGCCCTCTTCGCGCGCGCCCACGACGACAGCGGGGATGGCTTCGCGCAGCCGGGCGGCGGCCTCGTCGAACTCGCGGTTCGCCTTGAGCGGCAACCGTTCCACGAAGCCGGGGGAGAACGCGCGCACCAGGACGTGCCTGAGCATGATCGGGATGGAGCGCTTGATCTCGGCCAGCACCTCCTGCCCGAGCTCGGCGGAGAACAACGTGCGCCCGGCGACGGTCAGCACGAAGTCCTGCATCAGCAGGTCGAACTCGAGGCGCTGACCGTCGTGCCACGAGTCCCGCAGGCCGGTGGCGAGCGTCGTGATCACGTTCTCCGCGTAGGTGGACACGCGCGCACGGCTGAACGCGGGCAGCACCATCCGGCGCTGGCGCTGGTTGAACGCGCCGTTCGACGTGGCGAGCCCGTTGCCGAACAGCGGGCGCATCTTGTCGAACACGATGCCCTTGTCGAACTTGTCGGACGTGAGCAGCCGCAGCGCCAGCTCGGGCGTCGTGACCAGGTACACCGGCAGGGGACCGAGGAAGATCCTGACCACGTCACCGCTGGCGGGCAACGAGGACAGGAACTCGACCGGCGACCTGAGCAGCGTGACGGAGTGCCCGATGAGGGGCCAGCGGCCCGGCACCGTCGTGACGCTCGGCATCGCGACCACCCTTTCGTGCGACCCCGAACAACCTAGGGCCATCCGTCCAGTGGTGGCGAGCAGATGCACACGATCGGATGCTCATCCATTCAGCCGGACCGGTGTGCACAAGTACGCTCAGCCGGTGAGCAACAACCTCGGCTGGGTCCCGCCAGGTGTGGACACGACGGTGCCGTCACCCGCTCGGGTGTACGACTACTGGCTCGGTGGTGGCCACAACTTCGCCCCGGACCGCGCGCTGGCCGAGAAGATCCTGCAGATCATGCCCGGCGTCCGCGACGCGGCACGGCTGAACAGGTCGTTTTTGCGCAGGGCCGCGTTGCACATGGCAGAGCAGGGCGTGCGGCAGTTCCTCGACATCGGCTCCGGCATCCCGACCGTCGGCAACCTGCACGAGATCGTGCGGGCGGAGGCGCCCGGCTGCAGGGTCGTCTACGTCGACAGGGACCCGGTCGCGGTCGCGCACAGCGAGCTGATCCTCGCGGGCGACCGCGACACGGCGGTGGTGCAGGCGGATCTGCGCGACTCGGACGAGATCTTCGCCGCGGCCGGCCGGCTGATCGACTTCGACCGGCCCGTCGGCCTGTTCATGTTGCTGGTGCTGCACTTCGTCCCGGACGAGTGGGACCCGGCGGCGATCGTCGGGCAGTACCGGGACAGGCTCGCGCCCGGCAGCTTCCTCGCGTTGTCGCACGCGTCGGCCGAGGCGAAGCCCTCCGGGATGGACGAGGCCGTCCAGACCTACAACGTCAGGAGCTCGGCGAACCAGGCCTTCCCGCGCACGCACGACGAGGTGCTCGCGTTCTTCGGCGGGTTCGACCTGGTCGAGCCGGGGCTCGTCGGCTGCCCGTCGTGGCGGCCCGACGGCGAGGGCGACTTCGCGGCCAACCCGGAGATCAACGAGGTCCCGTTCGCCGGGGTCGCCGTCAAACCCTGACCACCGCTGACCGCGTTCGGTCAGTGGACGGTCAGCGCCGCTCGGCACCTTGTGGGCAACACCGACCCACAGGGGGCAACACCGTGAAGAACGTCCTGATCTCCGGCGCCAGCATCGGCGGGCCCGCGCTCGCGTACTGGTTGCGCCACCACGGTTTCCGCGTCACCGTCGTGGAGCGGGCGCGCGGCCCGCGGCCCGGCGGCCAGGCCGTCGACGTGCGCGGCCCGGCGCTGGAGGTCGTGGAGCGCATGGGTCTCGGCGAACGGCTGCGGTCGTTCAGCACCGACATGCGCGGCATGAGCATGGTCGACGCCGACGGCAACGAGCTGTTCCGCTCCACCACGCACACGCTGAGCGGCGGTGACCTGGCGAGTCCCGACGTCGAACTGCTGCGCGACGACCTCGCCCGGATGCTGTTCGACGCGGCGGACGGCGTCGAGTACCTCTTCGACGACACCATCACCTCGATCGACGGCACCCGCGTCACGTTCGAGAACGCCGCCCCGCGCGACTTCGACGTCGTCGTCGGCGCCGACGGCCTGCACTCCAACGTCCGCCGGCTCGTGTTCGGGCCCGAGTCGCGGTTCATCACCCACCTGGGCATGAACCTCGCCGTCTTCACTGCGCCGAACTTCCTCGGCCTCGACCACTGGCAGACGTTCCAGCAGGGCGGGGCCGTCGGTGGCGGCGTCATGAGCGCCCGCGCCAACGCGGAATGCCGCGTCTACATGGGTTTCAACGACGAGGTGTCGTTCGACCACCGCGACGTCGACGCCCAGCGCCGGTTGGTCGCCGAGAAGTTCGACGGCGCGGGCTGGGTGTGGCCGACGGCGCTGAAGCACATGTGGGAGGCGCCGGACTTCCACTTCGACTCGATGAGCCAGATCCGGATGGACTCGTGGTCGCGCGGCAACGTCGTGCTGCTCGGTGACGCCGGGTACTGCGGTTCGCCGATGTCCGGGCAGGGCACCGGCATGGCCCTGGTCGGCGCGTACGTGCTGGCCGGTGAGCTCGCGAAGGACCCGTCGGCCGCTTTCCAGCGCTACGAGGAGGTCCTGCGGCCGTACGTGACCGCCAACCAGGACATGGCGCTGCGGAACATGGAGACGGGCGGGGCGCCCGGCGACGACTTCGCCGAGATCGTCAACAGCCTCACGCTGCCGGTCTACTGACATCTCTGACAAAGAATTGGCTCAGACCATTGACGGCAAAAGGGATGTCTGCGCACGCTGGAGACAGGGTCGCCGCCCCCGCCTCGTGAGGAGGAGTCGTGAGAACTCGCGTTCTCGCCGCGGTCGTCGCTGTCACCGCAGCGCTGTCCGTGAGCGCGCAGTCGCAAGCCGCGGAACCACTGCAGAGCCTCGTGCCGGTCCCTGTCTCGGTGCAGGCCAGAAGCGGTGTCACGCACGCGCTGACGGCAGCCACGAAGATCTACACCGCCCCTGCCGCGCGTGACGTCGGCGACTTCCTCGCCGGCGTCCTGCGGCCCTCGACCGGCTACGCGTTCCCGGTGTCCGACACGACCACAACGCCGTCCGACGGCATCTCGTTGCTGCTCACGGGCGCACCGGGCACGGTCGGCCAGCAGGGCTACCAGCTCGACGTCGCGGCGAGCTCCATCGTCCTGCGCGCCGCCACGTCCGAAGGCCTGTTCGCCGGCGTGCAGACGCTGCGGCAGCTGTTGCCGGCCAAGGTCGAGAGCACGACCGCGCAGGCCGGTCCGTGGACCGTGCCGGGCGCGCTGATCGTCGACCACCCGCGGTTCTCCTACCGCGGCGCGATGCTCGACGTGGCCCGCCACTTCCACCCGGTGTCCACGGTCAAGCGCTACATCGACCAGCTCGCGCTCTACAAGATCAATTACTTCCACCTGCACCTGAGCGACGACCAGGGCTGGCGGATCGTCATCGACAGCTGGCCGCGCCTCGCGACGTACGGCGGCAGCACGCAGGTCGGCGGCGGCCCCGGCGGTTACTACACCAAGGCGCAGTACAGCGAGATCGTCCAGTACGCGGCGTCGCGCAAGATCACGGTGATCCCCGAGATCGACATGCCGGGCCACACCAACGCCGCGCAGGCCTCGTACGCGGAGCTCAACTGCAACGGCCAGGCTCCGCCGCTGCGCACGGACATCGAGGTCGGCTACTCCTCGCTGTGCGTGAACAAGGACATCACCTACCAGTTCGTCGACGACGTGGTGCGCGAGATCGCGGCGCTCACGCCCGGCCCGTACTTCCACATCGGCGGCGACGAGGCGCACGCGACCTCCGACGCCGACTACCAGGCGTTCATGGACCGGGCCCTGCCGATCGTGAAGAAGTACGGCAAGACCGTGCTCGGCTGGCACGAGTTCGTGAAGACCACGACCGACACCACGGCCGTGCCGCAGTACTGGGGCACCACGACGTCCAACGCCACGGTGCAGGCAGCGGCGGCACGCGGCCAGAAGGTCATCATGTCGCCCGCGAACAAGGCCTACCTGGACATGAAGTACAACTCCAGCACGCCTTTGGGCCTGTCGTGGGCCGGTCTGATCGAGGTCCAGACCGCCTACGAGTGGAACCCCGGCACGCACCTGAGCGGTGTCCCGGAGTCCGCGGTCCGCGGCGTCGAGGCTCCACTGTGGAGCGAGACGATCGTGACCGGCCGCGACATCGAGTTCATGGCGTTCCCGAGGCTCGCCGCGATCGCCGAGCTGGCGTGGTCGCCGTGGTCCACGCACAACTGGGACCAGTTCAAGGTGCGCCTGGGCAACCAGGGCCCGCGCTGGACGACCATGGGCATCAACTTCTACCAGTCCACCCAGGTGCCGTGGGACACCGGCGGCCCTGGACCCGGCCCGTGCACACAGCCGGCGTGGGAGCGCGACAAGGTCTACACCGGCGGCAACGTGGTCTCGCACAACGGCCACAAGTGGACCGCGCAGTGGTGGACGCGAGGTGAGGAGCCCGGCACCACCGGTCAGTGGGGTGTCTGGCGCGACGGAGGCGTTTGCTGACTCCTCCTGGGTACTCGTCGGCCATGACGGATCCCGAAGTGGCCGAAGAGTTCGCCGAAGAGGCCGGTGTCGACCCGACACCGCAGGAGGTCGACGAGTACCGCGACATGACGCAGCCGGGTGAGTGGCGCGCTGACGAGAAGATGGGACCGGACGGCGCGCCCGCGCCGCGGGAAGGGGAGGACCCAACCGGCGGTTCCGGCGCGTGATGTCTGATTCATCCGGTGCGGGCGAGTACCGAGCGCCCGCACCGGGTACCAGAACGTCGTGGATGCCCGAGTTGCCGTATTTGCCCCGTCCCCTCAACTGACCATCACCGTCGAGGACCTCGACGGTGAGCCGGACGTGCACCTGCACGCCGGCGGCCAGGGTTTCTGGCAGTCCAGGATGATCGCCGCTTTGGGCGTCGAAGCCGTCGTGTGCGCGACGTTCGGCGGTGAGACCGGCCGTGTGCTGCGCACTCTGCTGGAAGGCGAGCACGTCGACCTGAAGGCGCGCGACGTCGCCGCCCGCAACGGCGCCTACGTGCACGACCGCCGCGACGGCAGCCGGGACGAGATGGTCGAGATGCTCCCGGACGCGTTGTCCCGCCACGAGCTCGACGACGTCTACGAGTCGGCACTGGTGGAGGGCATCCGCGCGGGCACGGCCGTGCTGAGCGGGCCGTCCGACGACCGGGTGCTGCCCCACGACACGTACTTCCGCCTCACCTCGGACCTGACCGGCAACGGCTGCCGCGTGATCGTCGACCTCGCGGGCGACCGGCTCGCCGAAGCGGTGCGCGGCGGCCCGGACGTCGTCAAGGTGTCGCACGAGGAACTGGGCGAGGAAGAGCTGACCAAGCTCATCCAGAAGGCCCGGGAGATCGCTTCTTCCGGCGTGCACGGCGTGGTGGTGTCCCGCGCCGACGAACCGGCGTTGGCGCTGCTGGAAGACCAGCTCTACCTCGTGCGGATGCCGCAGCTGGAGCCCGTCGACACGCGTGGCGCCGGCGACTCCATGACCGCGGGGATTTCGGCAGGCCTCGCGCTGGGTATGTCGTTGACGGACGCGGTGAAGCTCGGCGCGGCCGCAGGAGCGGTCAACGTGACGCGGCACGGCCTCGGCAGTGGTGGGGGAGAAGCCGTGCGCGAGCTGAGCAAACGCGTGGAACTGGAGCCGATCGAGGAATGAGCGGATGCGCGCGCTGATCACGAACGACGACGGAATCGACTCTCCCGGCCTGTGGACCCTGGCGTCCGCCGCTGCCGAGTGCGGCCTCGAAGTGGTGGTGGCGGCGCCGACGACGCAGGCCAGCGGCACCAGCGCCTCGGTCGCGGCGGTGGGAGGGAACGGCCGGGTGGCGAGCGAGCGCCGCACCCTGCCCGGCCTCGACGTCGAGGCCTACGCCGTCGCGGCGCATCCGGGCCTGATCTCGCTGATCGCGTGCAGGGGCGGTTTCGGTGGCAAGCCCGACGTGGTCCTGTCCGGCGTGAACCTGGGCGCGAACGTGGGCCGCGCGATCCTGCACTCCGGCACCGTCGGCGCGGCGCTGACCGCCCACCTGAACGACGTCACGGCGATGGCGGTGTCGCTCGACGTGGGATTGGACGAACCCGAACCGTTGTGGGACAAGGCGGGCGAGGTCGTGCGCGTCGTGCTGCCGGTGTTGCAGGAGATGCCCGCGGCCACGGTGCTGTCGGTGAACGTGCCGAACGTCGTTGACGTGCAAGGACTTCGCTGGGCGGAGCTGGCGCGGTTCGGCACCGTGCAGAGCCGGGTGGACGACGTGGGCGACAACGAGGTCGAGCTCGTGCACGTCTACGCCGAGGAGTCGCTCGTGCCGGGCACGGACACGGCGTTGCTGGCGGACGGTTTCGCGACCGTGACGGCGTTGCGCTCGGTCGACCGCGACGTCAGCTCGGAGCCCGCTTTGCCGGCCTGGCCAGCGTGATCACGAGCCCGAGCAGCGCTGTCCGCACCCCGAGGAAGCCCTCGGTCGTGACGTCGTCGAGCGACAACGCCAGCATGCCGAACCCCAGCAGCAGGAGGAGTCCGTACATCCGTGCGAGGCCGAGCCGCCACGCCATCACGATGCCCATCACCCCGACGCCGAGCTGAACGACGCGGTAGTTGGGATCCAGGCCGAACAGGTCCAGCCATCCGAAAGCGAGCTGCAACACGCCCGCGGTGAGTGTGAGCGCCTGCGGCCTCGTGAACTGGAACTGATCGCTCGACAAGGCCATAGGTCCCTACCCCTCGGATCGCCGCCAGACCGCGTCGTAGTTCGCCTGTCGTTCGCGATCCTTCACGGCGTTGCGTTCCCGGCGACCTCGAGTCGCCGACCCTCGTGGATACCCGTACTTCGTGAGGCGGTAATCCACACTTTCCGGTGCGTAGGACAGCGCGAAGTACAGTCCTACAACGAATCCGAGCGCACCGCACGCGATCGCCAGCGGCCACGGCGAACCGAGCCCGAAGACCAGCGCGAGCGTGATGGCCGTGGTCAGGGGCGTGACCTGCACAAGACTGCGCACCGTGAAGCGCAGCAACCACTTCGGACCGGTCACGTCGTCGTAGACGAACTCCCGGTACTTCTGCGGTACCCGCCCGCCCGCGTAGTACCAGGCCTTCAGCGCGGGGTTCACCGGGTCGCCTTGGCGATCACCTTGTGCAGCACCTGGTTCAGCTGCGCGAGCTCTTCGAACGTCATGTCGAGCTGCTCCACGACCTTGAAGGGAATCTTGAGCGCTTCCTTGCGCAGCTCGGTGCCCTTCTCGGTGAGGGTCAGCGCGAGCGCGCGTTCGTCGGCCTTGTCCCGCTGGCGCTCGACGTATCCGATCGCCTCCAGCCGCTTGAGCAGCGGGCTGAGGGTGCCGGGGTCGAGCTGCAGGACGTTGCTCAGGTCCTTGACGGTGCGCGGCGACCGCTCCCAGAGCGCCAGCATCACCAGGTACTGGGGATGCGTGAGGTTCAGCGGCTCCAGGATCGGGCGGTAGACCGCGATCACCGTCCGGCTGGCCACGGCCAGCGCGAAGCAGACCTGCCGCTCCAGTTCGAGCGGGTTCTCCGGAATACTTGGTGTACTAATCATTGGTGTACACACTAACTCGCGGTCGCGCTCGAGTCCAAGAGGTGTGGCGCAGTGCTCAGACGTGGCTGACGTGTCGGCGGCGGACGACGGGGTAGACGACTGACATGGCTCGAACCACCGTCGTCATCGCCTCGCGGAACCGCGCGGACAGCCTGTTGCGCACGCTGTCACGCCTCAGCGAACTCGCGGTACCGGTGATCCTGGTCGACAACGCGTCCGCGGACGACACGGTTTCCCGTGTGCGCAACGAGTTCCCGAACGTTCTTCTGCTGGAGTCGGCGGTGAACCGCGGCGCGGTGGCGCGCAACCTCGGTGTGCAGGCGGCACGGACACCGTTCGTCGCCTTCGCCGACGACGACTCGTGGTGGGCGCCCGACGCGATCGAGCGAGCGGAGCCGATCTTCGACGAGCACCCGGACCTGGCGGTGATCGTCGCGCGCACGCTGGTGGGGCCGGAGGAGAAACCCGACCCGATCACGCCGCTGCTGCGCGACAGCCCGTTGGGCGAAGGTGTCGCGGGGCCCGCGGTGCTCGGGTTCCTGGCCTGCTCGGCCATCGTGCGGCGGCAGGCGTTCCTGGATGTGGGCGGCTTCAGCCCGGTGTTGTTCTTCCGCGGCGAGGAGACGTTGCTGTCGTGGGACCTCGCGGCGGCGGGGTGGGCGCTCTGCTACGTCGACGACGTGGTGGCGCACCACCACCCGGCGGCGGGCCGGGCACCGGGCGAGGACGTCGTCGAGCGGCGCAACGCACTGCTGGCCGCGTGGATGCGACGGCCGCTGGCCAGAGCCCTGGCGGCGTCGCTGAAGGACCCGAAGGCGTTCCGGGCGGCCTTACCCCGGCTGCGTCAGGCGCTCCGGCAGCGACGTGAGCTGCCGGAACACCTGGAAGCGCAGATCAGAGCGATCGCACAGCAGCCGCGAGACGCGTGATGCCCTCGTCGATCTGCTCCGGCGTGACGCCCGAGAACGCGAGCCGGATGGCGTTGTCGCCGCCCTCCAGCAGGAAGTCGGAGCCCTTCACGAACTCGACGCCGTGCTCCTTCGCGACCGGCACCAGCTTGTCGATCGACACGCCCGGCAGCTCGACCCACATGAAGTAGCCGCCCTGCGGCGCGGTGAAGACCGCCTCCGGCAGCTCGCGCTGGAGCGCGGCGACCAGGGCGTCCTTGCGGGCGCGCAGCGCGGTGCGGACGTTCGCGACCGACTCCTCGAGACGGCCGGAGCGGCAGTACGAGTTCACGATCGACTGCGCCACCATGTTCGGCGAGATGTACGTGGTGGTGGCGATGTCCTGGATGGACTTGATGACGGCCTTCGGGCCCACCAGGTAACCGCAGCGGATGCCGGGTGCCATGGTCTTCGAGAACGACGACGCGTAGACGACCTTCTCGTTCTTGTCCTGCGACAGCATCGTCGGCAGCGTCTCGCCCTCGAACCGCACCTTGACGTACGGGTCGTCCTCGAACAGCACGAAGTCGTACTTGGCCGCGAGGTCGAGCAGACGCGCGCGCTTCGCCTCGGACAGCGTGTAGCCGGCCGGGTTGTGGAAGTTCGGGATGATGTGCGCGAGCTTCGGGCGCACCCCGCTCTCCAGCAGCTCCTCGAGCGCGTCGACGTTGATGCCGTCGGTCTCCAGCTCGATCGCGTGGATCTTGGCGCCGCGCTGGCGCAGGTTCAGCAGCGTGCGGTCGTAGGTCGGCGCCTCGACCACCACGTCGTCGCCCTGCCCGACGAGCAGTTCGAACAGGAACGCGTCGGCCTGCATCGAGCCGTTGGTGACGAGCACCTGCTCCGGCGCGACGCCGTGCTGCTCCGCGAGCCAGGTGCGCAGCGGGACGTAGCCGACGCTCGTGCCGTACGCGAAGGTGCCGCCGGGGTCGTCCGTGAAGGCTTTCTGCGCTGCTTCGCGCAGGCCTTCCTGGTCGATGATGTCGAGAGAGGGCGCTCCGCGCGTGAACAGGATCGAGGCCATGCGCGGAGCGTACAACTCCCACAATCTGGGCTACGGCCCATATACGTATGAGCTCAGCCGGCTGACCGCTGCCTGCGCGTTCCCGAGGTGGTAGAGATCGACCGCCAGGAAGTTCGGCTTCTTCCTGGCCGCGGGCTGGCAGAACTGCTGCGCCCGGTTCGCGAGCTTGCCGTTGTCCGTCGTCGCGGTGCTCGTGAACGGGACGTCGCGGAAGTGGTTCATGACGAACAAGGGCTGGAAGGCGCCGGTCGCGGTGAGCGGTTTTTCATCCCATCGGCTGTAACAGGACCAGTCGGAACTGCCGAGGCCCGAACCCATCGACCAGTAGTTCTCGACGGTCCAGTCCTTCTGGTACAGCACACCGGAGTCCTCGCGCCCGTCCTTGCCGTGGTCGGTGAAGATGAGCAGCCGCTTGCCGCTGCTCTGCATCTGGCCGCGCGTGGGCCAGCCGTTCTGCTGCACGCCTTCGGCCCGGTACAGGACGTCGTTCAGCCCCTGCACCTTGCGGAGCTCGGCGCGCAGCGTGTTCGCGTCGACGTAGTCCTCCAGGAAGACCGTGACGATCTCGCTGCGGTTGGCGCGCAGGAAGTCCACGATCCGCTGGACGTCGACGTTGAGCGCCACCGGCTTGCTGACGAGGGTGCAGCTGTTGTGGCACAGGATCGCGCCGTCCGGGGTCTGGTGGATGTCCAGCATGAACCCGCGGACGCCGTCGTTGAGCTGTTGGACGATCCCGCGCGTCTGGTTCTTGGCGAGGTTGACGAACGGCGGCGCGAACCCGCCGTCCACCCCGTTCGCATAGGCGTTGTGGGCGGTCAGGAACGTCATCTGGTCGAGCCGCGGATCCGCCGGCATCGGGCTGGTCCGGGCGGCGACCGGCGTCAGGTACCAGCGCGACTCACCGCCGAGGCTGAAGAACTCCCACTGATCACCGAACTGACGCGGCTCGTGAACCGCATCCCCCTGTGAGCACGAACCCATGGTGAGCTGGCGGGTGATGCACTGGCCCGGCGAGTCGGTGTTCTCGAACCTCCCGTCGCTCAGCCGCCACTGCTGGTGGTCTTCGTTGCCCTTCGGGCGGTGCAGTGCCAGTCCACTGCCGCTCTGGGCGACGTTGAGGCCGGTCCGGACACTGGTGACGTAGAACGTGCCCGCGGGAGCCGCGTCGGCGGTGGCGGGTACCAGAGGAAGTAGGAGCAGGGCCGCGATGGCAGGGAGGTATCGCACGGTGACCAGAGTCACGTACCTGCGTGAAACATGAAACGTCTTCAAGCGTTTGGACGTTTAACACTGTGGGTATCCCACGTGCCGTAGAGCCCTCTTAGAGGCCAGTACAACTCCAAGGCAGCCGTCGCCCAACCGAAGGGTTAGGGCCGGTACTCGGGCGCCGCCTTCACAAGCCGCGCAGGGTTCGACTCCCTCGGTTGCCACCAGATCCGTCCCCGAACAGCAGAAAGCCCGCCCGGCACACGGCCGAGCGGGCTTCGGAAGAGCTCAATCAGATGGCGCGGACGTCCTGCGCCTGCGGCCCCTTCTGACCCTGGCCGATCTCGAACTCCACGCGCTGCTGCTCTTCAAGCGACTTGAAGCCCGAGCCGGAAATCTGCGAGTAGTGGACGAACACGTCCGGACCGCCGCCGTCCTGCGCGATGAATCCGAAGCCCTTCTCGCCGTTGAACCACTTCACGGTGCCCTGCGCCATACCGATTGCTCCCTAGATGTTGGACCCCCGCCAGAGCGAGGTTCGCGCGCAGTCTGCCAGGCGACGGTCTCTCTCACATCGTGGTTAGCCCGGTGGTGTGACGAAGTAAGTTGAACCGGGTACCACCGAGAGGAGCAGGGATGTCGAACTGGCTGGACGTCGCGCACGAGGTTGCGGCGACGCTCAGGTCCGACGCGGCGGACAGGGACCGGGCCAACCAGCCGCCCGCCAAAGAGGTGGAACTGCTCCGGCAGAGCGGACTGCTGAACGTCCGGGACTGGACGCAGCAGCAGCGGATCGGCCGGATCATCGGTGCGGCCGACGCCAACGTCGGGCACCTCCTCGGCTACCACTACCTGCAGATCTGGCGCAGCGGGCTGTTCGACGCCCAGTTCAGCGTCCAGCCCGACCAGTTCTGGGCCGGTGTCAGCAACCCGCTCGACGCTGCGCTCGAACTGACGCCCGCCGAAAACGGTTTCGTCCTGAACGGTCGCAAGACCTTCGCCACCGGAGCCGCCGTCGCCGACCGCCTCGTGGTCAGCGCGACCCGCACGGACAACGGCGAGAAGCTCACGTTCCTGCTCGACGGGAAAGCGACCGGAATCACCTACTTGGACGATTGGGACAACATCGGTCAGCGCCTCACGGCGTCCGGCGGGGTGAACTTCGAGAACGTCCAGGTGACGGAGGTGCTCGGGGTCCAGCCGCCCACCGAGGACCCGCGCGTCAGCCTCGCCGCGATCGGCTTCCAGCTCGTGCTCGCCCAGCTCTACGTGGCCATCGCGGAAGGCGCGCTCGCCGAGGCCGCCGACTACACCCGCACCAAGACCCGCCCGTGGTTCGTCAGCGGCGTCGAGGCCGCGACCGAGGACCCGTACATCGTCGCGGCGTATGGCGAGATGGTGTCCCAGACCAGGGCCGCCGGGCTGCTCGCGGACGAGGCCGCCCGCCAGCTCTGGGAGGCTTCCGAGTTCGGCCGCAACCTCACGCCCGCCAAGCGCGGCGAGGTCGCGGTGACGATCTCCGAGGCGAAGGTCGTCAGCACCAAGCTCGTCAACGAGGTCACCAGCCGCATCTTCGAGCAGGTAGGCGCACGCGGCACCGCGGCCAAGTACGGCGTGGACCGCTTCTGGCGCAACGCCCGCACGCTCACGCTGCACGACCCGGTCGTCTACAAGGCCCGCGAGGTCGGCGAGCACTTCCTGACCGGCGCGCGTCCCGCCCACACCGGGTACAGCTGATGCAGCCGGTGCTCGCCGACTCGGTGCGGCTCACCGATGACGGCGTGCTGATCCTAGACCGCCGGCAGTTCCCGTTCGAGCGGAACTGGGTGCTGTGCCGCACCGCCGAAGACGTCGGGCGGGCCATCGAGGACATGGTCACCCAGTCCTCCGGCCCGTACTTCGCGGTGCTGTTCGCCATGGTGTTGAAGGCACGCACCCTCGAAGCACTGCCGTTCGAGCAGGCCCGCGCACAGCTGGCGGAGACCGCGCGGATGCTCGAGAACACCAGGCGCACCAACAACGCCCTGCGCAAGGCCACCGAGGTCGTCCTCGACCACGTGGACGCCGCGCGGGACGTCACGCACGCGCTCGCGGGCGCCGAGGAGGGCGACCGCAGGTACCGGGCGAAGAGCCAGGCGCTGGGTGAGCACACGGCGAACCTGTTGCCGGACAACGCCACCGTCATGACGCACTGCTGGGCCGACCTGTACCTGACGGAGACGGTCAGGGCGGCCCAGCGCCGGCAGAAGACGTTGCGCTTCTTCTGCACCGAGACCAGGCCGTACCTGCAGGGAGCCAGGCTCACCGCGGAGACGTTGATCGAGATGGGCGTCGACACCACGCTCATCACGGACGGCATGGGCGCCGCGGTGCTGCAAAGCGGCGAGGTCGACGCGTTGGTGACGGCGGCCGACCGGGTCACCATGGACGGGCACGTCGTGAACAAGGTCGGCACACTGGGTCTGGCCGTGGCCGCGCACGCGTTCGGAGTACCGTTCCACGCCCAAGTGCAGGCACCCGATCTGCTGGCGCCCACGACGGACCACGTGGAGATCGAGTACCGCGACGGTGCCGAAGTGCTGCAGGTGCTGGGCAGGCCGAGTGCCACGCCGAGGGTGAAGGGCCACTACCCGGCGTTCGACGTGACGCCGCCGCGCTTCGTCACGACGGTGGTGACCGACCGGGGTGTCTACCAGGCCGGCGAGCTCGACAAGTACTACGAGGGAGAACAGCGGTGAGCAAGTGGGTCGTGCTCGACATCGAGGGCACGCTGAGCGCGACGGACCAGGTGCTGGTCGTCCTCTACGACTACGCCCGTCCCAGGCTCGGTCCGTGGATCGAGCAGCACGGTGACGACCCGGTGGTCGCCGACGCCGTGAAGCAGATCAAGGAGCTCAGCGGCCACGACGACGTTGTCAAGGCGCTGCACGACTGGATGGACGCCGACCAGAAGGTCACGCCCCTCAAGACGTTGCAGGGCCTCATCTGGCAGCAGGGCTACGCGCAGGGCGACCTGGTGGCGGAGTTCTTCCCGGATGTCGTCCCCGCGATCCGCAAGTGGCACGGCGACGGCGTGAAGCTCGCGATCTTCAGCTCCGGCTCGGTCGCGGGTCAGGTCGCGTTCTTCCGGCACACCACCGATGGCGACCTGACCCCGTTGCTGGAGCACCACTTCGACACGGTCAACGCCGGTCCGAAGCGCGAAGCCGAGTCGTACCGCAAGATCGCCTCGGTGCTGAAGAGCGACGACATCACCTTCTACAGCGACGTTCCGGCCGAGCTGCACGCCGCGCAGGAGGCGGGCTGGAAGACGGTCGGCGTCGCGCGCGCCGGTGAGCCGTACGGCAACGCCGACTTCTCGCCCCACCCGACGGTCTGGGAGCTCTCGTGACCGCCGAGCTCGCCCGCGAGTGCGTCCGGTTCGCGCAGATGGGCTGGATGCGCGGCACCAGCGGCAACCTCTCCGTTGTCCTGCAACGTGATCCGCTCCGGCTCGCGGTCACGGTCAGCGGCGTCGACAAGGGCGAGATCACCGCGGAGGACAGCGTGGTCGTCGACGAGAACGGCAACGCCGTCGACTCGCCGAAGGTCCCGTCCGCCGAAGCGGGCCTGCACGCCAGGATCGCCAGGGTCGCGGGAGCGGGCGCCGTCGTGCACGTCCACGCGCTCGCCACCGTCGTCGCGGCGGAGCACTGGCCCGGCGGCGTGGTGCTGAAGGACCTGGAGATGCTCAAGGGCTTCGGCCGGTACGACCACGAGGAGGTCGTGATCCCGGTCGTCCGCAACTCGCAGGACATGCTCGAACTGGGCGACGCCTTCGAGAAGGGCTTCGACCCGAAGGTGCCGGCACTGCTCGTCGCACGGCACGGCGTGTACGTGTGGGGCGACGACCTCGTGCAGGCACGGCACCGCCTGGAATGCCTGGAGTGGCTGCTGCGCTTCAAGGTGGAGACGCGAGACATCTTTACGGGGAGGCACTCATGACGCTGCTGACGGTGTGGCCGGAAACCGGCCCCGAGGAGACCGTCCTGCGCACCACCGACGCCGAGGAGATCACCACCGCGCTCAAGGAGCACGGCGTGCGCTTCAGCCGCTGGTCCGTTGTGGACGGTGTGACCGCCGAGAACGCCCTGGAGATCTACAAGGACGAGGTCGCCCGCGTCAGCGAGACGGAGCGCTACGGCTACGTCGACGCGATGGAGATGACCCCGGCCGACACGGACGAGTACCGCGCCAAGGCCGTCGAGTTCCGCGACAAGTTCCTCGCCGAGCACACCCATGACGACGACGAGGACCGCTACTTCGCCCGTGGCGCAGGCGTTTTCTACCTGCACATCGGCGACAAGGTGTACGCGGTGTTCTGCGAGGCGGGCGACCTGCTGAGCGTTCCGGCGAACACGACGCACTGGTTCGACATGGGCACGACGCCGGACTACGTGTCGATCCGGTTCTTCCACGACGACGACGGCTGGATCGGGAACTTCACCGGCAGCGACATCGCGACGAAGTTCCCGACCTTCGACGAGCTGCGTTCAGGAATGTGAAAAGTTCGCCTACCTGAACGTTGTTCCGGAATTTGAACGAGGTATTGATTCCCTCTGCCCTATGACCTCACAGTGGTACAGACCACTTATCAAGGTCGGAGGGATTCAACGTGGAAACCCCTGCACTCCACACACGACGATCCGTGCTCGCCCTCGCGTTGACCGCACCCCTGCTCGTGGCACCGGCGGCTCAGGCCCTCGCTCAGCCGCCGTCCGCGCAGTGGGCGTCAGCGCCGTACACCTACACCGTCCAGAAGCCGTACAACCTCGCGCTGAGCAGCCGCTACAAGTTCGAGGGCGGCGTCCACACGATGTGGGTGTACGACTACGACCAGCCGCACACTCAAGGCAGCCCAACCGATCCGCGCACCGAGATGCGCTTCAACCAGGAGTACTCCAGCGGCTCCCGCGCCTGGGAGGGCGAGATCTACATCCCGGCCGGCGTCAGCGGCCCCACCGTCGTGCAGATCCTGCGCGGCAGCCGTCCCGACGGCACCCGCGCCACCGACGTGATGCTCAACGTCGCGAACATCAACGGCGGCACCCTGCGCAAGGACAGCAACCAGGTCGTCGCCACCGGCATCTACAACAAATGGTTCAAGATCCGCGTCGAACACACCGCGGTGTCGGGCGGCCGCGGCACCGTGAGGACCTATTACAACGGCGCCCTCAAACTCACGCACCAGGACGAGGGCCCGGCGACGCGCTATTTCAAGAACGGCGTCTACCACCACGGCAGCGGCCGCGCGGAGGCCCGTTTCCGCAACATCACCTACTGGCGCCAGTGACATCCCGGGGCGTCCACACACCTGACCACTGCTCGGCGCCCCATCCCTCGAAGCGCCTCACCTCGGTGAAGCCCAGCTTCGCCGCGAGCCGCATCGAGGCCAGGTTGGCCGTCTGCGTGGTGGTCACCACCTGCTGACCGGGACGTGCGGCGGCGAACCAGTCGAGCGCCGCCGCACACGCCTCGTAGGCGTAACCCTGCCCCCAGAACTCCGGCAGGAACTGGTACCCCAGCTGGGCTTCACCGGACTCGGGGTGCGGGTCGAAACTGACCATGCCGATCATCGCGCCGCCGAGAGCGACGACGAAGAAGCCCGTGCGCCGGCCCGGCACCTCGGGCGCCGAGCGTTCGACCTCGTTCCGCGGCCGTGCACCACCGACGTAGGTGCCCACCTCCGGCGACGAGAACAGCTCGACGAACGCCCGACGGTCGCCCGCCTCGGACGCACGCAGCACGAGCCGTTCGGTCCTGATCGCGGTCGGTGGCCAGTCGACTGATCCAAGTCCGGTCAGGCGATCGACCCTAGAGTGAAGCCATGGACTCACGGGTGGCGGTTGCATCGCTCGGCGGCACGATCACGATGACGGGCTCCGGCGCGGTGGCACCGACACTCGGCGCGCAGGACCTGGTCGGAGGCCTGGAGGTCGGCGAGATCGCCACCCTGGCGACGATCCCCGGCGCCTCGCTCACGTTCGCGACTCTGCTGGAGACCTTCGACTGGGCCGACCAGCAGATCTCGCGAGGTGCCGCCGGCGTGGTGATCATCCAGGGCACCGACACGCTGGAAGAGACCGCGTACTTCTTCGACTGCCTGTGGCCGCACGACGAACCGGTCGTCGTCACCGGCGCCATGCGCCACCCTGGCCTGCCCGGCGCGGACGGCCCGGCCAACCTCGCCGCCGCCGTGGCTGTCGCGGCGGCAGCGAACTCACGTGGACGCGGGGCGTTGCTCGTCCTCAACGACGAGATCCACGCCGCCCGCTGGGTCCGCAAGACGCACAGCAGCCTGATGAACGCGTTCGCGTCGTTCCCCGGCGCGCTCGGACTCCAGGTCGAGGGCGCGCCGCGGTACTTCCACCCCGCGCACCGGTTGCAGGCACTGCCGCGACCTCTCGAAGCACCAGCGGTTCCGCTCATCGAGGCCACAGTGGACGATGACGGTGCCATCCTCGACTGGCTCGACGTCCAGGGCGTCGTGGTCGCGGCCACCGGCGCCGGGCACGTGTCGCAGGGGATGGCCGAGGCGATCTCCCGCGCCCGGTTCCCGGTGGTGGTGGCGTCGCGGACCGGCGCGGGCACGACGTTCCGCAACACCTACGGCTTCACCGGCTCCGAGTCGGACCTGATCCAGCGCGGCGCGATCATGGCGGGCTGGTTGTGCCCGCGCAAGGCCCGCGTGTTGCTGCGGCTCGCGCTGGGCTCGGAGAGCCCGGTCGAGGACGTGTTCGCGGTCCGCGGGGGAGTTTTCTGAGCGCTCGGGCGGCTGCCCGACCGTGCTTGGCGGGCGTGGTGCGCCGCGCCCGTGGGTGGCTGGTGGGCGCGGCGCCTCAGGCGGCGTGGATCGGGTTGGTCCTCGGTCTTCGGTGCGGGTCTATGAACGCGGGTGGGCGGAAGGTCGGGAGGCCGTCGGCCATCTCGATCTGCCACTCCGAGTGGTGGACCAGGTCGTGGTGGCGGCGGCAGAGCAGGACCAGGTTGTCGGCGTTGGTCTTGCCGCCCTCCGACCAGAACCTGATGTGGTGGGCTTCGCAGTGTTTCGGTGGGCGGGTGCAGCCAGGGAAGGCACAGCCCTTGTCGCGGGCCACCAGGACACGGCGCAGGCCCGCGTTGATCGCCCTGGTCTTGCGGCCCACGTCGTGGATCTGGGAGCGGCTGCCCAGCAGGGTGGGGATGATGCCCGCGTCGCAGGCCATCTTGCGGACCTGGCTCATCGGGAGGTGCTCGCCGTTGTCCAGCAGGGCGGTGCCGATGCCCTCGCGGAGCTTGTCGTAGTCGACCGTGACCGTCAGCTGGACGCGCTCGCCGCCGTGGATCCTGGCGCCGCCGGCGCGCAGCGCCAGGTCGACGACCTCGCACAGCGCGTCGCCCTCTCGTTCCGGCGCGAACCGCTGGTCGTGGGGCTCCGGCTTGGCCAGCGGGTCGATCAGCGCGTCGAGCTTCGCGCCGGTCTCGGCGTCGAGGTCGGCGGACAGCAGGTACCGGCCGCCCCTCCACTGGCGACGCAGGACGTTCTTCCGCGGCACCGGGTCTGAGTCCCTGGGCTCCGGGCCGTCCTGGTCGAGGCGGTAGGCCAGTGCCTTGCAGAACGCCTTGGCGGAGCGAGGTTCGTTCTGCCGCGCGTACTCGACCACGTGCTCCTCCGCGACGGAGGGCAGCGCGGCCATCGCCTCGGCCAGCACCTCCACGTGGTCCTCGGACAGCTCTCCCTCGGCCATCGCGGCCGCGACACCGGGCAGGGCCGGCCCGATCAGCGAACCGGTCGGCGTCACCGTGGGGCACAACGCCTGCGCCTGCTTGATCCTGCGGCGGGACACCTTGGGATCCCACCGCAACGTGTGCTTGAAGACCTCGACGAGATCCTTGTACCCCAGCGTTTCCGCCGCGCCCTGCTGGTCGAGCGAGCCGATGATCTCCAGCACCTGGAACTGAAGCCGTTGCAGCGCGCGGACTTTCCGCTTGAGCTCGTCGAGGAGCTCAAGCGGAGAGGAGAGCGCGAGTGCTGGCATGCGTTCATCGTGGCATGAACAGGTGTTCGAATTCCATTCCACAATCAGGTGAACGCGCAGGTCAGACCCTATGGCGCCGTGTGCGACGCACGACGCCATAGGGTCCGACGTTTTCACCCGAACGAGCCCGTGGCATGGATTAAACCCAAGCCATACCGTCGTTGGGCATGACCGCGATCATTTCCACCCCGTACAGCCGGGATCTCGGCGACGAGCTACGTCGCTTGAGGGAGTCGTGCACCGAGTTCCACGGCCGCGCGATGGCCATCCAGTTGGGCTGGGATCCGAGCAAGGTGTCCGACATCGAACTCGGCAAGGTCCGCGCGAGCGAGGTCGATCTCGTGCAGTACATCGCGACGTGCGGCAAGGACATCGAGTTCGTCAACGAGTTCCGCAGCCGCTACTACAACGCCTTCGACCTCTACTTCGCTCAGGTGCCGGACGACCTGCGCACACTCGCGATGACCGAAGCGATGGCCTCGAAGATCATCAGCCTCGACATCATGACGGTGCCCGGCCTTGTGCAGGTGGAGGACTACGCGCGGGAGCTGTTCGTCGACTCCCACATCGAGGCGCCCGAAGACATCGAGAAGTTCGTCCGGGCGCGCATGGAGCGACAGGCGATCTTGAGGCGGCCGAGTCGTCCGGAGTGCCTGTTCTACGTGCACGAGTTGGCACTGCGGATGCGGCTGGGCAGCGCCTCACTCCGTGAAGATCAGTACCTGCGTCTCCTCTTCAACACCCACATCCTCCGGATCGTGCCAGCGCACATCACGGCCTTCCGATCTCCGTGTGTGCTGTACGAGTTCGAGAAGGCACCTTCGGTCGTGTACTGCGAAACCGACATGGCCAAGGTGTTCGCGCAGGACAAGACCGCTGTCGCGCGGGCGAGGAGGCTCTTTCAGCGGCT
This sequence comes from Lentzea kristufekii, assembly GCF_033949925.1. Lineage (NCBI taxonomy): Bacteria > Bacillati > Actinomycetota > Actinomycetes > Pseudonocardiales > Pseudonocardiaceae > Lentzea > Lentzea kristufekii. The sequence continues at coordinate 149,144 of NZ_JAXAVV010000012.1, read as the reverse complement.
GGATGGTGTCGCTCTGGATGAGGAACAATCGCGGAGCAAGCTGATGGAGTACATCAGCGGCCTGCGAGAGGACTCAGATGTTCCAGGAACGGACTTGGCGTAAGAGCAGCTACAGCGGTGGCAGCGGCTCGGGCAACTGCGTGGAGGTGTCGCTGGCCCAGGACGCGCTGGTGCGGGACACGAAGAACGCGAGCGGTGACGTACTCGCGTTCTCCACCTCTGCCTGGCGCGCCCTGATCAACTCGCTCTGACCACCGACGTGTTCGCGGTCTCGACCGTCACCCGCACGGTCTGAGGGGCGAGCGACTGCAGGTACTGCGCGTGGTCCGAGCCGAGCGTGTCGCTGAACGCGATGAACCCCAGCCGGGGCAGTTCGAACGCGGTGGTGGCGCAGAAGTCCTCCAGGCGGTCGAAGCCGCGCCGGATGCCGGTGGCGTCGAGGCCGAACACGGCGTGCCGGTCGAGCTTGGCGGCGCCGATGTCGAGCAGGTGCAACGCGTGCATGGCGTGGTTGAACGCCATTGCGCACACCTCGATGCGTGAGCACGACAGCAGCAACGTCCGCACCATCGACGGGTGCAGTGACTTGCCGGACGTGCGCAGGACGACGTCGATGCCGGCGGCGCGGAACAGTTCGACGATCTCGAACAGGCCGGGTACTCCCAGCGGTTCGCCGCCGCCCAGCGTGACGGTCTCGGGGCGCATCGAGATGAGCGCCTGTGCGATGTGCAGCATTCGGTCGTGGCTGAGCCGCGCGTGTGCGACGTCCCAGGTGATGTCCATGCGATCGGGCCCCCTTCGGCGGATACGCCGATCCAATCCAGGGACCTGTCCCGTCGTCAGGTGACCTGTGTCCCCATCTGGGAGGGACTTCCCAGGCCGGCCTCGCGGGCCCGCACGATGGCCTGCGCGCGATCGGCCACCTGCAGCTTGGTGAAGATCGCGGAGACCCGGTTGCGGACGGTCTTGCCCGACAGCGTCAGCCGGTGCGCGATCGACGGGTTGTCCAAGCCGGACGCCATCAGTTCCAGCACGTCTCGCTCCCGATCCGTGAGCTGCGGGAACAGCACCGCCTTGGACGACGAGATCGCGGTGAAGTAGCCCATCATGCGCTGGGCGATGGTGGCGCTGAAGATCGCCTCGCCGGCTCCTATCGCCTGCACCGCGCGCACGATCTCGTCGTCGTCCGTCGTCTTGACCAGGTAACCGCGCGCGCCGGCCTTCATCGCCGCGAACACGAGCTCGTCGTCCTCGTGCATCGTCAGCACGAGGACGCCGACGTGCGGCAGGGCCTCCTGGATCTGCTTCGCGGCCTCGACACCGCCCAGGACGGGCATGTGCAGGTCCATCACGACGACGTCCGGTGCGAGGTCCAGGACGACCTGCACGGCCTCCTGCCCGTCGGCGGCATCACCGACGACCTCGAGACCGTCCTCGCCGTCCAGCAACGCCTTCAAGCCGCGCCGGAACACCGGGTGGTCGTCTGCGATCACAACCCGCGTCACTGGGCCTCCAACGGGATCCGCGCCACCACCCGAGTTCCGTGTGGTTCCGCGGGTCCCACTGTGCACGATCCACCCAGCTCCGCGCACCGTTCTCGCATCGAATCGAGCCCCACACCCGGCTTGGCGTCGGCCGCGACCCCGCGTCCGTCGTCCACGATCTCCACGACCAGGTCGCGGTCGGCCCGCACGGTGATCACGCAGGTCGACGCTCCGGAGTGGCGTGCGGTGTTGGTCAACGCCTCCGCGACGATCCGGTAGGCCGCGACCTCGACGGCGGCGGACAGCCCGTCGATCTGCTCGGCCTGCACCTCGACGCGCAGGTCACCGCCGAAGCGGGCGGCCTCGTCGCGCACGGCCAGTGCCAGGCCCTGGTCGAGGATCGGCGGCCGCAGCCCGTCCACGAGGCTGCGCACCTCGACGGCGGTCGTGTCGACGTCGGCCAGCACCGGGTCCAGCACGTCGCCCAGCGAGCGGCGCAACGCCTTGAGCTGCAACCGGATCCCGACCAGTGCCGGCCCCACGCCGTCGTGCAGGTCGCGCCGCAGCCGCAGCCGTTCCTCCTCGCGGGCGCGCACCAGCCGTTCGCGGGCGAGTTGCAGATCGGCGGTCAGCTTGATCGACTGCGCGGCCGGAGCCGTGGACCGGGCGAGGTCGACGAGCAGGCTCAGTTCACGATCGCTCAACCGCTCGTCGGGAGCACGCGGCTCGACCACGAGATCGCCGACCGAGGAACCCCGGTACGTCATGGGGAAGCGCAGCTGCGGCCAGCCGCGGCTGCGTCCGTGCTCGGCCAGCACCGACCCACCCCGGATCGCCACGTACGGCAGCTTCAACGACTCGGCGACCGTCTGAGCCACGGTCGCAAGCACGTCCTGCGACTGTTCGAGCTTCTCGCTCAACGTGGACAACGTCGCATAAGGATCGGAGCGCTCGCCGTACAGCCACCGGTCGAGCTTGCGCTGCACCCAGCTGCGGATCGGCGCGAACACCAGTCCCGCGGCCACGACCCCGATCACCTCGGCGTCCTTCGCGAACAGCTGGCCCGCCCCGACCATCACACCGAGGTAGACCAGCAGCAGCACCACGGTCAGCGAGCCGTAGAGCAACGACCGGTGGATCAGCAGGCTGATGTCGTACAGGCCGTACCGCAGGATCGCGATGACCGCGGCGGCCGGGAACGCCAGCACACCGACGATCCACGCGATGTGCCCGTCCGTCGTCTCCACCACGGTCGCCACGCCGGCCAGCGTCAGCAGCGCGAACGCCCACACGAGCAACCGGCGTTCGTCCCCTTCGGCCCTCCGCCACCGCAGAGCCAAGGACACCACGGCCGCGAGCACGGACACCCCGGCCGCGAGAACGGCGATCAACGTGATCGTCTTCGCGAGCCCGCCCCCGCTGCTCTGCCAGAACGAGGCAGGATCACCCCACGACGCCCAGGCGATCCCGATGGTGCCGACGACAGCACTGAACAGCGACGCGCCGATGGCGATCCACCAGCGGTTGCTCAAGGGCTTGCCGTTGGGGAAGACCAGTGCCACAGCGGGCAGCAACGCGTACGTGGGCCACCAGACCCACGCCTCGACCCATCGGGCGGGGTGGTCGGCGGGCTGACCCGCGACCGCGACGGCGATCGCGCCGAACACGCCCATCGCCAGCAGCAACCACCCGACGGACGACCTGCGGACGTGGCCGATCACCCGCACCCCGAGCAGGGTGCAGGCGAACGCGACCAGCCAGTTCCGCGGATGTGAGACGGCGCCGGTGACCGCTGTGTGCACGACGGCGAAGAGCACACAGGCGGCCACCACCGCGCCGACGACTCGGGCGAGCGTTACCTCGCGCCGAGTCAGTCGCTGAGCCAGTGCCACAGGTTGTGGAACGGAGAACCGGAGTCCAGCGTGGAGAGACCTCCGGGCCAGCCCTGGAAGGTCATGATCCGGTGGCGAAGTTCTTCCACGGTCCTGGGTTCGGCGGGCTTGTGGGTGTGATCGAAATCGACGTCCCCAGGTGGCGCGTGCATCGCGCGCACCTGAAGCTCCGCGTACCAGGCGAGGAGCTCTTCGTCGGACATGTGCGAAAAGTACGGCGGCGTTACTTTCTGCCCGGACTTCGACATGCCTGGAAGGAGTCGTGGGCACTCGTCTGGATACACGAGTGCCCACGAACTTCTGAGAACTTTCTCGGATCAGCTCACGGCAGGACCTGGATCTTGCGACCGACACCGGCCTTGAACTGGTCCAACGCCTTGGCGTAGTCGTCCAGCGGCACCCGGTCACTGATGAAGATCTCGGGGTCGAGCACTCCGGTCGCGAACAGGTCCGCCGCCCGTTCGAACGAGTGCAGCACCGCCATCGAGCCGGTGATGGTGATCTCCTGGTTGTAGATCCGGTACGGCTCGATGGTCACGCGCGCCGAGTAGTCGGAGACACCGAACTGGAGGAACGTGCCTCCCTTCGCGACCCGGCCGAGACCGTCCTGGATGGCCTTCTCGTTGCCGGTGGCGTCGATGACGACGTCCCAGCCCTGCGGCCGGTCCAGTTCGTCCGCCGAGGACGCCACGCCCGTGACGCCGAGCTGGACGGCGGTCTTCAGGCGCTCCTCGTTGAGGTCCACGACCTCGATCGACGACGCGCCGGTCAGCTTGCCGAGCTGCAGCATCATCAGGCCCATCGTGCCCGAGCCGTAGATCAGCACCCGGGACGCCATCTGCGACCGCAGCACGTCGTAGCCGCGCACCGCGCACGACAGCGGCTCGATCAGCGCCGCGTCCTCGGTCCGCACGTGGTCCGGCAGCTTCACGCAGTTCGCCACGGGCGCCACCGCGAACTCCGCCGCGCCACCGGCCGTGGTGACACCGATGGCCGCCCAGCGCTCGCAGAGGTTGTTCTTGCCCGAGCGGCACATCCGGCACTCGTGGCAGTAGAGCGACGGGTCGACGGCCACGCGGTCGCCGACCTTCAGCTCGTTCACCTGGGAACCGATCTCGACGATCGTGCCGGCGAACTCGTGGCCCGGCACGACCGGCAGGGTGGGAGCGAACTCGCCCTGCAGGATGTGCAGGTCCGTGCCGCACAGCCCGCAGGCCGCCACGTCGACGACCACGTCGCGGGGACCGCACCTGGGATCGTCCACAGTGGTCACTTCGACGGACCCGACGCCGGTGATCACTGCTGCTTTCACTTGACCGCTCCCAACGAAAGGCCCTGGACGAGCTTGTCCTGGGCGGCGAACCCGGCGATGAGCACCGGCAGAGACACCACGACCGCGGCCGCGCACACCTTGGCCAGGAACAGGCCCTGGGAGGTGACGAACCCGGTGAGGTACACGGGCGCGGTACCGGCGACGACACCGGTGAGCACCCGTGCGAAGAGCAGCTCGTTCCAGCTGAAGATGAAGCAGATCAGCGCCGTCGCCGCGATGCCGGGCATCGCGATGGGCGCCACCACCCGGCGCAGCGTCGTGATCAGGCCGGCGCCGTCGATCGAGGCCGCCTCCAGGATCTCCTTCGGCACCTCGGACAGGAACGAGCGCATGAGCCACACCGCGATCGGCAGGTTCATCGAGCAGTACAGCAGCGTGAGGAACGAGATGTTGTCGAGCATCCCGGAGAACTGCGCGATCAGGTAGATCGGCAGCAGCGCCGCGACGACCGGCATCATCTTGGTGGACAGGAAGAAGAACAGGACGTCCGTCCACTTCTCCACCGGCTTGATCGACAACGCGTACGCGGCCGGGATCGCCAGCAGCAGCACGATGATCGTCGATCCGATCGAGGCGCTGAACGAGTTGATCAGCGGAGGCCACGCGCCGGAGTCGAAGAACTCCGCGTAGCCGTCCAGCGTCAGCGGCGCCGCGAGGGAAGGCGGGTTCGTGGCCGCGTCCGACTCGCTGTGCAATGAGGTCAGGAACATCCAGGCCACCGGAGCGAAGAACACGATCCCGGCGAACCAGGCGAGCACACCCCAACCGTGTCCCATCCACTTGGGGCTCATCGCTTCTCCTCCTTGAACAGCGAGGACACCACGCGCAGCGCGAACGTCGCGATGATGATCGACCCCGCCACCACGATCACGCCGGCCGCGGAGGCCTCGCCGTACTCGTGGGCCTGGTAGAAGGTCTGGTAGATCATGTACGGCAGGTTCGCCGTGCCCAGACCACCGGACGTGATCGTGAAGACCGCGTCGAAGTTCTGCACGATGTAGATCGACCCGAGCAGCCCGCCGAGCTCCAGGTACTGGCGCAGGTGCGGGAACGTCAGGTACCGGAAGATCTGGAACGACGACGCGCCGTCGATCGTGGCGGCCTCGACGGGTTCGACGGGCTTCGACTGCAGGCCCGCCAGCAGGATCAGCATCATGAACGGCGTCCACTGCCACACCAGCGACAGCACGACGGCGCTCATCGGCATGGTGCTGATCCAGTCCGGCTGGGCGTCGAAGCCCAGCCAGTTCAGGATTCCGTTGAACAGGCCGTACTCCGGGTTGTAGAGCACGTGCTTCCAGATCAGCGCCGCCGCCACCGGGACCACGAGGAACGGCGCGATCAGCATGGTGCGCACGAACCCGCGGCCGCGGAACTTCTTGTCCAGCAGCAACGCGAGGCCCAGCCCGAGGACCAGGCTGATCAGCACCACCGACGCGGTCAGCACGATCGTGTTGACGACCGACGAGCGCAGATCGGGGTCGGTGAAGACGTTGACGTAGTTGTCGAACCCGGCGAACCCGCGGTTGGTGGGGTCGAGCGAGTTCCACTTCATGAACGAGATGACCAGCGTCGCCAGGAACGGCAGCTGCGTCACGATGATCAGGAAGATGAGCGCGGGCAGCAGGGGTGCCCGCCGCGCCCACTTCGAGTAACCCTTGCGGGGGACGGGAGGCGGCCGGTCCACGACCGGCCGCTCCTTCGTCATGACAGCCATGTCACTGTCCCTTGTACTTCGCGGCGACCTTCTCGGCGAGTCCCTGACCGTTGTTCAGCGCGTCGTCCACCGTCACCGCACCCGCGATCGCGGAGCTGATCTGCTGCGACACCTGGGTGCCGAGGTCGGTGAACTCGGGGATGCCGACGAACTGGATGCCGGGCGCCGGGCGTTCCTGCACACCGGGGTTGAGCGGCTTCGCGCCCTTGATCGCGGCCTCGGCCATCGCGGAGAAGCTGCCGGAGGACTGCTTGTACTCGGGACGCTGGTAGGTCGACGAGCGCTTGCCGTCGGGGAGCTTCGACCAGCCGAGGTTCTTGCCGACGAGCTCCTCGTAGCCCTTGCCGGACGCCCACGAGATGAACTTCCAGGCGGCGTCCTGCTTCTTCGAGGCCTTCTGGATGCCGAACGCCCACGTGTAGAGCCAGCCGGAGCTGTCGGTCTTCACGACCGGTGCCTGGGTGAAGCCGAGCTTGCCCTTGATGGGGGAGTCGGCGGCTTCGAGCAGGCCGGCGGCGACCGTGGCGTCGTACCACATCGCGACCTTGCCCTGCGTCATGTTGTTGAGGCACTCGGCGAACCCGGCCTGCGGAGCGCCCGCTTCGCCGTGGTTGCGCACCAGGTCCACGTAGAACTTGGTGGCCTCCTTGAACTCCGGCGCGTTGACCTGCGCCTGCCAGTCCTTGGTGAACCACGTGCCGCCGAAGGTGTTCACGACCGTCGTGAGCGGTGCCATGACCTGGCCCCAGCCCGGCTGGCCGCGCAGGCAGATGCCGCGCACCTCGGGCGTCGCGACCTTCTGCGCCGCTTCCGCGACCTGCTGCCAGGTCGGCTTCTCGGGCAGCGTCACGCCCTTGGCCTCGAAGATGTCCTTGCGGTACATGAGGAACGACGACTCGCCGTAGAACGGCTGCGCGTAGACCTTGCCGTCCGCCGCGGTCAGCGACTGCCTGATCGGCTCCAGGATGTCGGCCTGGTCGAACCCGCTGTCCTTGGACACGAAGTCGTCCATCGGCGCGAGCCAGCCGTTCTTGGCGTACATCGGCGTCTCGTAGTTGGAGATCGTCGCGACGTCGTACTGCCCGGCCTGGCTGGAGAAGTCCTGGCTGATCTTGTCGCGGACGTCGTTCTCCGGCAGCACGGTGAAGTTCACCTTGATGCCGGTGTCCTTCGTGAAGTTGTCCGCGGTGAGCTTCTGCAGGTCCTGCATCTGCGGGTTGTTCACCATCAGGACGTTCACCGAGTTCTCACCACCACCCCCGCCACCGGCACCCGAACAGGCGGACGCGAGCAGCAACACGGCGGTGGCGGCCCCGAATGTGCGAAGTGGTGTGCGAATCGACGGCATCGTCGGTTCCTTTCAAGGGTTTTTGGGCGCGTCGAAGAAGGGGGATGCACCCAAAGGCGAGGGTCGTTCAGGCTCTGATGACTTTGGGGCCGAGCAGCGTGTAGCGGTGGGCCTCGTGGGCGGAGAGGCCGCTGTCGGTGACGACCGCCTCCAGATCGGAGACCTCGGCGAACCGGTGGAAGCTGGAGACGCCGAACTTCGTGTGCGTCCCGACGAAGATCTTCCGCCGGGAAGCGCTGAGCGCCTTGGCCTTCACCGCGCCGACCGCCGGGTCGGGCGTGGTCAGGCCGTGCTCGCGGGAGATGCCGTTCGCGCCGATGTAGGCGAGGTCGATGACCATCTCGCCGAGCATCCTGGTGGTCCAGTGGTCCACAGTGGCCAGTGTGTGGCCCCTGACGCGGCCGCCCAGCAGCAGGACGGTGCACGACGGGTGCTCGGACATCGCCGCCGCGGTCGGCAACGACGCGGTGATGATCGTGAGCGGGTTGGTCGTGGGCAACGCCTCCGCGACGAGCTGCGGCGTGTAGCCCTCGTCGATGAAGACGGTCTCGGCGTCGTCGAGGCGTTCGGCGGCCGCCTTCGCGATGCGCCGCTTCTCCGGGACGTGCGACCCGGCGCGGAACCGGAGCCCCGTCTCGAAGCCGGCGCTCTCGACCGGCACACCGCCACCGTGCGTTCGCCGCACCAGGCCGTGCTCGTCGAGCACGCGCAGGTCGCGCCTGACCGTTTCGGGCGCCACGCGCAGTTCCTGCGCCATCTCCACCACGTCGACGCGGCCGTCGGCGCGGGCCCTGGCCAGGATGCGCCGCTTGCGTTCCTCGGCTCGCATGTCACCTGCCCATTCGGCTCATGAGTTGCCCGTTCGGGCCGTGCATAGATGAAACACCCTCGAAACATTGTGGTGGGTGCCACAACTGGGTGAGATCCTGCCCGATTTCTGCCCGGTTCGCCGTGTGTGACGGCGCGTTCACGCAGGTCGACCAGAATGGGCACGCCCGAACTGCCGTGGCGGCGTGCCCGGATGGCCTCCAGATCGTTGGTGAATTCGGTGGAACCGGGCGGATCGACCCGAAGTCGAACAGGGGTCTACGAGGGGACGAGACGCATGAAGTGGATCGCGGGGCTGTTCGCACTGGCGATCTTGGGCGCCGGCGTCCTGCTGGGACTGACGGGCTTCACGAAGTTCGATCCCACCGCCGGGACGAACTCCAGGCCGGTCACGGACCGGGGTGTCGCACGCGTGTCCGACTGCACGAGCGTGGGGCCGGTCAGCATTCGCGGCTACGGCACCTGGTGGAGCTGCCAGGCCGACGTCGTGTGGGAGAGCGGGCGGCAGACGCGGGTGACGGCCGAACCGGACCAGCTCACGCCGTCCGACAAGGGCACCGAGGTACCGGTGGTGCAGCGCGGCGAGGGCAAGGTCCGCAACGGACCTGACAACCCGCCGGTGTACCGCGCCGATTTCGAGCCGAGCGTCGTGCTGGGTCTCGGCTCGGTGCTCGGGGGCATGGGAATCGGTGGAACCGGGGCGCTGGCCGTGATCGGCAGCTTGGCGTCCCGTCGCAAGAAGGCACAGGAGAGGGACTACTAGATGAACCCGGCAGCAGCTGACCCCGACGCGATGATGCGTCGGTGGAACGAGCAGATCCAGGCCAAGCTTCGGCAGGCTGACGAGATGAAGCAGGTCGCGAACGCGGTGTCGGTGACGCAGCGTTCCACTGACGGCTCTGTGTCCGTCACGGTCGACCAGAACGGTGTCGTCTCGGCACTGGACCTGACCGACGCGGCGTTGCGCAAGCAGCCCGCGCAGCTGTCGGCCGAGATCCTCGGCGCGATGCGGACCGCGCAGGCGCAGATCGCGGCCAAGATGCAGGAGGTCATGGCGCCGATCATCGGTGACGACTCCGCGACCATGGACGCGCTGATGGGCGGCTACCAGGAACGCTTCCCCGAGCCCCCGCCGGTCGATCCCACGCCGCCGCGTCCCACCGGCCCCTCCGATGACGACGACTTCGGCGGGCACAACTTCGCCCGCGACAACAAGGGCTGGTGAGCGGCATGACCGGATCGTTCAACGTCCAGACGGAGGCGATGCGTGAGCACGCCAAGCGGCTGGACGGCATCGTGCGGCAGATCGAGACCGCGCAGCAGGCCATCGGGCAGGCGAGCATCAACGGCGCCAACGCGTACGGGATCCTCTGCAGCCCGTTGCTGGAGCCGATCATGGGCACCATCGAGGCCGCCGGTACCGGTGCGGTCAACACCGCGCACGGCGTCGTCGACGCCACTGTGGACGGTGTGAACGGCATGGCCGACGTCTACGACACCGTCGACCAGAAGCTCGGCGGCAACTTCAAGAAGATCGTCGAGAAGCTCGGGGAGCTGACGTCATGACCGCACCGAACCCGTTGGTGGCAAACGGCCCCGGTCCCACCGCTTGGAGTGCGGGCCTCAACCTGGTCGAGCCCGCGGCGGACGCGGTCTCCGCGGTCCAGCGCGGCGACTGGGCGGAGGCGGGCATCAACGTGCTCGGCGCCGGCATCGACGCGCTGGGCTTCCTGACCGACCCGTTCGGCACGCTGCTGTCGTCGGCGTTCGCGTGGTTCATCGAGCACGTCGAACCGTTGAAGTCGATGCTCGACTCGCTCGCGGGCAATCCCGGGGTGATCAACCAGAACGCCGCCACCTGGGGCAACGTGGGCGATCACCTCAAGAAGGCCGGCGAGGAGATGGCGCGCGTCGTCGACGCCGACACCAGCGCGTGGCGGGGTGCCGCGGTCACCGCGTACACGGCGGTGGCGAAGGCGGAGGCCACCGGTGTGAAGGCCGCAGGTCTTGCCGCAGAAGGTGTTGGAGCGGCGTTGACCGGCGCGGGCGTCGCCGTCGCCACCGTCCGCACCATCGTGCGCGACCTGATCTCGATGGCGATGAGCGAGCTCGTGCAGGCGTTGATCCGGTGGGCGGCGGCCGCGTTGCTCACGGTCGGCCTCGCCACCCCGGGCATCGTCGCCGACGGCATCCGCCTGATCATGAAATGGGCCAAGAAGGTCTCGGACTGGCTCGACAAGGTGATCACGACGATCCGCAACCTGTCGAAGGTCGTCAACAAGATCTTCGAGATCCTGGAGAAGTGCAAGGGCGGGCTGGAGGCGATCATGCCGAAGGCGGCTGCGGCCGCCGTCGTGGACACGACCGCGATCGGCATCGTGAAGAACCTGCCGACCGAGGCGGCGAAGGCCGACGACTCGCCGTACGCGACGAGGTGAGGCCCGGGGGTGGCTCGTGGCCACCCCCGACCCCCCGTCTACTTCAGCCAGGCCGCGGCGTCGGGCGGCAGCTGCCCGTTGGTGAGCGGGACGCTTGACAACGTTGGCACCCCCGGCAGATCGACCGGTCCGTCGGACAGGTTGACCACGCAGGTGTGGTCGCCGCGCTGGAACGCCAGCACGTTCTCACCCAGGTCGAGCCACTCCAGGTCGCCGTCGATGCCGCGGCGTTGCGCGAACACCTCGCGGTACAGGGCGAGCATCGACTCAGGGTCCTCCGACTGGACCGCGACCGAGAAGTCCTGCCAGTTCTCGGGTTGCGGCAACCAGCTCGGACCGTCCTCCGCGGACCAGGGGAGTGGCACGCGACAGCCGTCGCGGCCCCGGTCGGTGAAGCCGGAGCGGTGCCACACCGGGTCCTCGCGCAGCTCGTCCGGCAGGTCCTCGACCTCCCAGAGACCCAGCTCCTCGCCCTGGTAGACGTAAACGCCGCCGGGCAGTGCCGCGGTGAGCATGATCGCCGCACGGGCGCGGCGGGTGCCCAGTTCGAAGTCGGTCGGGGCGCCGTGCTGCCTGTCCGCGAAGGAGAATCCCGTCTTCTCGCGGCCGTAGCGGGTCACGTGCCGGGTGACGTCGTGGTTGGAGAGCACCCAGGTCGGTGGCGCGCCTACAGGTTCGTGCGCGGCCAGCGTGCTGTCGACGACCTTGCGCAGTTCGTCGGCGTTCCACGGGCAGCAGAGGAAGTCGAAGTTGAACGCGCTGTGCATCTCGTCCTGGCGGAGGTACCGGGCGAACCTGACCGGGTCCGGCAGCCACATCTCGCCGACGAGGATGCGGTCGCCGTCGTAGGAGTCGACGATCTGCCGCCACCTGCGGTAGATCTCGTGCACGCCGTCCTGGTCGGAGTAGGGCAGGTCGGCGTCCGGTTTGCTGAAGTCCTTGACCAGACCGTCGGCCACGTCGATGCGGAAGCCGTCGACACCGCGGTCGAGCCAGAACCGCAGGATGTCCTCGAACTCGTCGTGGACGACCTGGTTCTCCCAGTTGAAGTCCGGCTGTTCGGCGGCGTAGAGGTGCAGGTACCAGCGGCCGTCCGGAAGCCTGCTCCACGCCGAGCCGCCGAAGCGCGACTGCCAGTCGTTCGGGATCTCCTCGGTGTCGCGGATGTGGAAGCGGTCCCACAGGCCGTCCTTGAACCACGGGTGCTGGTCGCTGCAGTGGTTCGGGACGAGGTCGATGATGATCCGGATGCCCAGGCCGTGCGCGTCCGCGATGAGCTTCTCGGCATCGGCGAGCGACCCGAAGACCGGCTCGATGTCGCGGTAGTCCGCCACGTCGTAGCCGCCGTCCGCGAGCGGGCTCGGGTACCACGGGTTGAGCCAGATCGCGTCGAAGCCGAGGCTCGCGATGTGCTGGAGCTTGGCGCGGAGGCCGGCCAGGTCGCCGATGCCGTCACCGTTGCCGTCCGCGAAGCTGCGCAGGTAGACCTGGTAGATGGATGCGTTGCGCCACCAACTCATCTGGTGTCCTTTCAGCCTTTTACGCCGCCCGCGGTGAGCCCCGCGAGGATGTGCCGCTGGAACGCCAGGAAGAGCGCCACCATCGGCAGGCTCGCCAGCACGAGGCCCGCGAGCAGGAGGTTGATCGGGGTGTCCGGAGCGAAGCGCTGAAGCGCGACACTGAGCGTCTGCTTCGCCGGGTCGGGGAACACGAGCAGCGGCCAGATGAAGTCCTTCCACGCCGCCACGACCGCGAAGATCGAGACGACGGCGAGGATGGGGCGTGAGATCGGCAGCACGATGCGGACGAGGGTCGTCCAGGTGTTCGCGCCGTCGATCCTGGCCGCTTCGAGGAGCTCTTCCGGGATCTGGTCGAAGAAGCGCTTGAGCAGGTACACGTTCAGCGCGTTCGCCGCGGCCGGCAACCAGATGCCCGCCGGGTTGTTGAGCAGGCCGAGGTCGGTGAGCGTGAGGTAGACCGGGACCAGCACGGCCGTCGAGGGCAACATCAGCGTCGCCAGCATCAGGCCCATGACCACGTTGCCGAAGATCGGCCGGAGCTTGGACAGGGCGTAGGCCGCGGGGACGATCACGGCCATCTGCACCGCCCACGCGCCGATCGCGACGACGAACGTGTTGAGGAAGAACCGCCCCAGGTCCATGTAGTTCCAGGCGTCGACGTACGCGCCCGGTTCCCAAGTCTGAGGCAGGATCGTCGGCGGTTGCTGTGCCAGTTCCGCCGGCGGCTTGAACGCGCCGAGCAGCACCCAGACCAGCGGGAGCAGGAACGCCGCCGTGAACAGCACCAGCGTGCCGGCCAGGACGATCCAGTACGCCGGGCCCGTTCCCCTGGTGAGAGTCCTCATGCGTCGGCCTTCTTCGTGATTCTGAGGTAGAGGAAGGAGAAGACGCCCAGCACCGCGAAGAGGATGAGGCTCAGCGCGCTCGCGGTGCCGAAGTCGTTGTAGTAGAAGGCGTAGCGGTACAGCAGGAGCAGCACGGTGACCGTGGACTCCTCCGGGCCGCCGCCGGTCATGATGAACGGCTCGGTGAAGACCTGCATGGTCGCGACGACCTGCAGCAGCAACAGCATCAGGATCACGAACTTGGTCTGCGGGATCGTGACGTGCCAGACCTTCCTGACGATCCCGGCGCCGTCCAGGTCGGCGGCCTCGTACAGCTCACCGGGGATGGTCTGCAGCGCGGCCAGGTAGATCAGCGTCGCCGAGCCCATGTTCGCCCAGGTGATCACCAGGACGAGGCTGATCATGCTGGTGTCCGCGGAGTCGAGCCACTGCGACGTCGGCAGCCCCAGTCCTCTGAGGACGGAGTTGAAGAGGCCCGGACCCGGGTCGTAGAACCACTTCCACAGCAGAGCCGTCACGACCGGCGGCAACATCACCGGCAGGTAGACCAGCAGGCGGAAGTAGCCCTTGGCGTGCCGCAGTTCGTTGAGCACCACCGCGGTCAGGAACGGGACACCGAAACCCAGCAGCAGTGCCAAGAGCGTGAAGTACAAGGTGTTGCGCCACGCCACCCCGAACAGCGGGTCCGCGAACAGCCGCTCGAAGTTCTCCCAGCCCACCCAGTCGGGACTCGTGACGAAGTTGACCTGCTGGAAGCTCAGGACCACCCCGCGCACGATCGGGTACCAGGAGAACACCGCGAAGACGACCAGCGCGGCACTCAGAAAGCCGTACGCGGTGACGTGGCGCCGCACCTACTTCACCTGCGCCAGAACGGCGTTGACCTTGGTCTCCGCATCCTTCAGCAGTGCCGAGTGGTCGGCGTCGGAGTTCGTCAGAGTCGCCTGCACCACGCTGTCGAGGATCGCGTAGACCTGCTGCGCCTGCGGCGGTTCGAGCGAGCCCTTGGTCTTCTCCGAACCGTCCACGTAGGCCTGGAAGTTCTTCACCGGCATGGTGGCGTACTTGGCCTTCAGGTCTTCCTGCTTCTTGCGCGGCTCACCGGTCCAGATGTCGGCGATCGGCGGGATCGGCAGGCCGACGGGCTGGCCGCGGTCCTTGTACTTCTGCAGGTTGCCCTCGAGCCGGTCCGGGTTCAGGTACTTCCACTGGATCCACTTCAGACCGGCCTTGATCTTCTCCGGCGTGGCCTTCGGGTTGATCATGTAACCCTCGCCGCCGAGCAGGGTGCCCTTCTGCTCCGGGATCGCGGCCAGGCCGTAGTCGTCGTACTTGCCCTTGAACTGGTTGACGATCGCGGCGACGTTGTCCGGCGCGGCCAGGTACATGCCGAGCTGCCCGGCGCCCATCATGTTCTGCACGTCGCCGATCTCCAGGAGCTGCTTGTCGCCCATGGAGTTGTCGTCCCAGCGCATCTCCTTGAGCCTGCGCAGGACTTCCTTGCCCTTGTCGTTGTTGAAGTCGGCCTTGTAGGTGTCGCCGTCCTTGCGGGCGATGTCACCGCCGACGGACTTCATCCACGTGGTGAAGTGCCAGCCGCCCTGGTTGCTCTTGCTGTACTCGGCGAACCCGGTGACGCCGGCGTCCTTGAGCTTCTTGGCCGCGGCGCGGACCTCGTCCCACGTCTTCGGCGGCGAGTCGGGGTCCAGGCCCGCCTTGGTGAAGTTGGTGCGGCTGTAGAGCAGGCCCATCGTGTAGTTGGCGGTGGGCAGGCCGTAGACCTTGCCGCCGGCCGTGAAGACGTCCTTGAGCTCCTGCTTCAGGTCGCCGTAGTGCGGGACGTCCTTGACGTAGTCCGTGAGGTCGGCGGCCTGCTTGCGGGCGATGAGCGCCGCGGGATCGGTGAAGTAGACGTAGAAGACGTCCTCCAGCTGACCACCGGCGAGCTTGGCGCTGAACGTCTTCGGGTCCATGAACCCCTCGTGCGGCACGAGGTCGATGTCGGGGTTCGCTGTCTCGAACTCCGCGACGTCCTCGTCGAAGACCTTGCGGTCGAACGCCTGGGTCTGCGGCGGCTGACCGTTGATGTTGATCTGGACCTTGCCGCCGGGCTCGGTCGTGGAACCGCTCCCACAGCCGACTGAGCTTAGGGCCAGGACACCGCCAATCAGCACGGCAGCGGACTTCTTCATGGTGGGGCCGCCCTTCTCGCGAGCGCGTCGATGTGACGGCGACCATAAGGCGCCGTTACATCTGAACGCAATATCCAGACGAAAACTCGCAAGAAGACGACTGCGCTTGTTACCTCACCGGCGCACTGGACGCCCGCACCACCAACTCCGGCTCGAACAGCAACTCGTCCGGCGCGACCGCGTTGCCGGAGATCTGGTTGGCCAGCAGCTCGACGGCCGCCCGCCCCATCGCCTCGATCGGCTGCCGAACCGTGGTCAGCGGCGGATCAGTGCAGGTCATGAAGGCGGAATCGTCGTACCCGATGATCGACACGTCCTTGGGCACGTCCAGCCCCGCACGCCGCACGGCCCTGATCGCGCCAAGCGCCAGCGGGTCACTGGCGCAGATGATCGCCGTGACCCCGCGCTGCACGAGCTTGGTAGCCGCCGCCTGCCCGCCCTCGAGGCTGAACATCGCGTGCTCGACATCGGCCCCGCCGCACTTGTCGATCGCCTGCAGCTTGCGCAGACTGGGCACGTGGTCCGGCGGCCCGAGCACGGCCCCGATCCGCTTGTGCCCCAGCGACGTCAGATGCCCGTACGCCTGCTCGACGGCCACCGCGTCATCACACGACACCCGCGGAAACGCCAGATCGTCTATAGCCGCGTTGACCAGCACCGTAGGCAGTTTGCGGGACATCATCTGCTGGTAGTGGCCGTGACTCGCGTCCTTCTGCGCGTACAGCCCGCCGGCGAACACGATCCCGCTGACGTGCTGCTCCAGCAGCAGCTCCAGGTACTCCGCCTCAGTCACCCCACCGGCCGTCCTCGTGCAGAGAACAGGCGTGAAGCCCCGCTGCGCCAGCGCGTTCCCGACCACGTCCGCGAACGCGGGGAAGATCGGGTTCTGCAACTCGGGCAGCACCAGCCCGACCAGCCGCGCGCGTTCACCCCTGAGCTGCGTCGGCCTCTCGTAACCCAGCACGTCAAGCGCGGTGAGGACGGCACTGCGCGTGGCGTCGGAGACACCCGGCTTGCCGTTCAGCACCCGGCTGACGGTGGCCTCGCTGACCCCGACCTTGGCCGCGACCTCGGCCAGCCTCCGTTGCGTCATGTCGCAAGTGTACGCAATTTCTTGCGCTCGCTTGCAGCGCCACGCCACCCGCCTGGTCGTCGCCCGGATGGCGGCTCCTTGGATAGGGTCGAACGACCGGCAAGGGAGGAGAACACCATGAGCTCCCACCCTGAACAGCCCGTGCCTGAGTCACCGCCACCTGTGCCCCCTGCTCCCGGTCAGCTGGTGACCCGGGTCGATTGGTTCCGGCGTATGCCGAACGGCGGCGCGACCGTATACACGCGGCCGGCGGACTGAGGACGGCGATGCGGTCGCGTTTGCTGATCTACCTCGGCAGCGTGCTCGCCGCGATCGCACTGATCAACACGTCGGCGCCGAAGATCATCGTGTCCGCGGTGCTGAACCCGGAGGCGGGTGAGGTGGTCGCTCGAAGCCTCAGCCCCGTCACAAGGGACCTCGTTCTGGTGCTGCTGGTATCGATCTACTTCGAGTGGGCGCGGAACAAGAGCCAGGGCGAGTTGCTGCACAGCGTCGATCTGAAGATCGACGAGATGCGTGAGGACGCCAAATCGGTGACCGCGCCATCCACGAGGAAGCTCGTTCTCGACAGCACGACGCCCGAAGAGCTCGTGGCACAGGCACTGGACCGACATGCGCCGCGCACCGCCGACAAGACGTCGTTCGTCGCGATGGTCCTGTCGCAGAGGCCGGTTTACGACAACGTTTCGGTCGCACTGCGGGTCGACCGCGTGGACGGGGAGACAGTGCACGTCAGCAACCGCTTCGAAGTGACGATGCGACGCGGCCCGATCCTGATCGCAGCCACGACGTCTCCGCCGCAATCGGCTGCGCTGTCGGCTGCTTGTCCTGAGCTGTTCGAGGTCACCGCCCTGCCCAGGTCGACGCCGTTCATCGAGGCCGTCAAAGCGTTCGGCAAGCAGCTTGAGTGCTACGTGACGCCACCGAACGGCGGAGCCAGAAGAGTCGACTTCCGCAAGGTGCCGACGAACGAGTTGCACCGGTACCTCTCGCCGCCGGTCGGAATAGCCGCGTCCGACATCGCGCTCTTCGCCGCCGATCTGAGCCAGGAGAAGACAGATCTCATCCGCGTGCGACACCACTTCCGCTGGACGCAGAAGCTCGACGAGCACTTCATCTACTGGTACGCCGACAGGCCGATGTTCATCAGCGGCCTCACCGTGGACGTGCGGGAAACGATGCGGGAGCGGTACAGGGAGGTGTGGGTGCAGGCCCATCTCGGTGGTGTCGAGTCGTTGATGTTGGACGCTGCCGAGGGCTACCTCTCGCTCAGGCTCAACCGGTGGGTCGTTCAAGGACACGGCGTCACCGCGATCTGGTGACTCAGCCTGTTGCCTCTCGCCACAACAGAGCCACCCCGTGCCCCGGCAGAAGCCACGACCGGACGTCCAGGTCCTCGAGCTCACCGGCCTCCAGCCAGCGCGCGGCCGCCGTCGCCGATCGGAAGGTGAAGGGCATGACCCGGAACTCGTGCTTGGGAGACTGTTCGACGGCCAGCCCGGTCGCGTCGAAGCTGATCGTGTCCACAAAGGACGGATAGGGCGACTGCCAGTAGCAGAAGCCGTCGTTGGTGCGCTGCAACGTCCGCGACCACACGGTGAGCTCGCGGATCGCGCGCACCACGTGGTCGTCCGCGATGCGGCTGAGGTCGCACTCGAGGATCCGCAGATCACTCATGTGGTCGACCGGGCTGAGCTTGCCCAGCGGACCTGTGGACTCGCGGAAGAACGTCAGGTAGTTGGCCCACTGGTCGAACCGCACCTCGACCGGCGGGATCTGGCTGGGTTCCGCCGAGCGGCGCTGTCCTTCGTGGTCGAGGTAGTCGATGGCGATCTGGGTGGAGTGGCGCAGGTCGTCGACTGAGTCGAGGAACAGCGACGGGTCCGGGATGAAGTACAGCTCGAACAACGGGTGGCGGCAGGCGGCGCTGATGCTGTCCCGCAGCGTCGCGTTCGAGGTGGCGAAGATGACGAAGCGTTCGGTGGGGACGTGGTTGCGGAACTGGTACCGCTGCGTCGTCATCAGGTGGTACGTCTTGGTGTCGATGCCCTGCAGTTCCAGCTTCACAGTGGTGCTGGTGCTGATCGTCAGGTCGTCGCCGCGCGGGCGCATGCCGTCACCGCCGAGCACACCCGCCACCACGTCGTCGTTCGCGTCGTTCGGGCCGTACACGGACGAGAGGAACGTGCGCAGCACCTCGGAAGGAAGCAGGTGTTCGACGATGCCGGGTCCGGAGATCCGGCCGAACTCCGCGACGAGGCGCTTGTGCAGGAACAGCTCGTAGGAGCCGAGCAGGAATCCAGCGAGCGCCGGCAACGGCCAGAACACGACCAACGCGTCGTGTAGCACGCTTCGCGAAGTGGGCTGCCACAGCAGTATCGCCGCCAGATCCGCGGCCGCGACGGCGATCAACAGGATCGCGACGGCCAGCGCTTGTTTGTGCTTGCGCGCCGCCACCACCTGGTCGCCGCCCCCTCACTCCACCGGCCGTCCGTACATGGTGGGAGTGGGGAGAGGTCAGCGCCAGCCCCTTTCGGTCACTGCCGTATCAGCGCGACTTGCCCCAGATCGGGTTGTCCGACACCCCGACGTACGTGCTGAGGGTCGCTTTGGGCTGCGTGTCGTCCGTGGCCACGTCGTTGTACAGCCCGAGCAGGTGGGTGGTCATCGCGCTCTTCGCGCCCACCTCGTCGTGGCGGCGGAGGAACCAGATCACCTGCTCGTGCTCGTTCGCGGAACGGTTGTGCACCTCCCGCGACGGGTGCGCGTGGCGCTTGCAGTCCTGCAGGCCCGGCACGAGCACCTGGTACATCTGCTCCAGCAGTTCGTTGTGCGACGCGCGGATCAGTGCCGAGTGGAACTCCTCGTCCGACTCGATCACCTCCTGCGCGTCCTCGACCTGTGCTCGCTGGTAGCGGTGGTTCAGCTTGGCCAACTCGTCCAGTTCGCCGTCGCCCGCGCGCACCGCGGCCAGCGACGCGGCGGTGGTCTCCAGCGCGATCCGGACTTCCAGCAGGTCGGTCTGGGAGAACTGCTTCGCGGCGAGTCTTCCCTCGATGTGCTCCTCGACGGCGGCGAGGTCCGTGCGGCGGACGTACCAGCCCAGCCCGCGGCGGACCTCGACGATGCCCTGGAGTTGCAGCCGTTGCAGTGCGGTGCGCAGCGACGACCTCGCGACATCCAGTTTGCGGGCGAGTTCCGGCTCCGTGGGGAGGCGGTCGCCGGCTTTGAGGGTGCCGCCGATGATCTGCTCGCGGAGCTTTTGCTCGATGAGCTCCGGGAGGGGCCGTCGCGAATCAGGCGAGAGCGACCAGCTCTCGCCGAGATGAACGTCGTCGGCGGGCATTGGTCCAGCTTAGGCGTGTTGCCTCCGGGTTGCAACTTGTCTGGCAACCCGGCGACCGTTGACAGACAACCTACAACGCGAGACCCTTTTGTCAGGCGAGGCGCCTAGGACCGCCCACACCTGGGAGCACGTGCTCGCCTAGTCGGGAGGAACGAGATGTCCGCAGGGAGTGCACTCGGAATCGCCGCCGCCGTCGCAGTCGCCGTCACCGCGATCGGCTGGCGCACCGTGATCACGATGATCGCCGTCTCGGTCATCGCACTGGCCGTCGTCGGCTTCGTGAACGTCACCAGCATCATGTTCGGCTGATGAACAGAACCAACCGGTGCCCGGTCAGCGTCCCCAGGCGCAGGCCGGGCACCGGTCGTCTGGGGGATCCCGGTTTCGCGCCGGTGACGCAGGTCGCTATCTTCCCGCGACAGGGAGCTTCCGGTGGTCAAGCGCCGGCTCCGCGCCGCCGGGTACGTGAACACGGGGTCTTCGATGTTGGGTTCTCCATCAGCACCTGCACTGCACGCGCGGCTCGCGCCCGCGGACGTGCTGGTCGACGAGCGACGTGCGCTCTACCGCCTCGCCGTCGAACTGTTCGCGCCCGGCACGGAGATATCAGACAACCTCCTCGACCATCCCATCGTGCGCTACGAGCTCGGTCGTGCCCTGGCGGGGCACGGCGGTGTGGACCCGGACGCGCTGCGCGAGGTCGCCGCGATGGGCGTGCGGGACGCCGGCATCGCGGTGGCGTCCGATCCGGCGGCAGCCGAGCAGCTCGAAGCGCCGTTGCGCATCATCGCCCCACCCGGTCAGGCGCCGCGGCCGCTCACCGAGGCGGACGGGGAGAGGTTCGAGACGGCGATGAAGATCGTCGCTGAAGGGGTCGACCTGTTCCGGCGACTCGCACCCGCGATGGCCGATGACCTGCTGGCCCACGTGCCGATGCTCGCGGTGCTCAAGACGGAGACGTCCGGGGGAGTGGTCTCCGCGTCGTCGCGATACGTGCCTGGAATCGTGCTGATCGACGAGCCGGTGGGCCCGATGGAGGTGGCTGAGGCGCTCGTGCACGAGGGTGCGCATGAGAAGTTCTTCGACTTCGCCATCACGCGGGAGTTCCTCGACGCGCACGCCGAAGACGCGGAGTACTTCGAGAACTCCTGGTCCAAGGCCCGATGGCCCCTGGAGCAGACCTTCGCGGCTTGGCACGCCTACACCTGCCTGAGCCAGTTCTTCCTGTTGTCCGAGTCGGAACAACTCGGCCCGCACTCCTTGCTGCCCAAGGCGCGGGAGCGGGCCGGGGAGATCGGCGACTGGTTGCTGGCGCACGAGCACGACCTGCTGCCGGACGCGCGATGGTTGCTGCACGCCCTCGCGGGCCGAGTGGCCGGTGCGGCCGAAGGGGTGTCCACTGCTGATGTGTCCCTGCTCGCCACCGGCATCCGCGAGGACGGGAACTTCCGAGTGCTGCCGGACGTGGCCTACCGGCGCGCGAAGAGCGGTCGCGCCGTGGTGGGTCGCCTGGGGGAACGGCCGGAGATCTTCTGGCTCGACCCCGACGCCGGCTGGGTGCTGAACGAGTGCTGCCGGGCGCCGGCACCGTTCGGGACGTTGCTCGGGAACGCCGCCGAGCACTGGCGGACCGGCGTGCCCGAGGCGCGGCGGCGCCTGACAGCCGCTCTGGGGTCGTTGCACGTGTTCTCGATCATCGAAGCGAGTGACTGACTCAAATCTTCCGAGAAGGAACCATGACCACCGCGAACCGGGTTGTCCGTCAGCAGTTCCCTCCGGCTGTGGGAGTGCGGCTGCCACGGCTGCCTCTCGGCGCGGGCGTGCCGGAGAGGCGGTCCGTGGTGCCGATCGAGTGGTTCCGGCGCATGCCGAACGGCGGCACGGTCTACCTCCGCCCGCCCCGATGATCTTGTTGGTGGCGTCGGCAACGGCCGCAGGTATTTCCGCGTCGAATGAGAAATGTGTTCATTTCTTCTATTTCTGGCCGAGCGGGTCACGTCTAGGATGGCCGCCGGGAGCAGTTGTTCCGCCGCACGGCCCATCGTGGTCCTGCCCGTTGTCCTGCGCGTACGGGCTGAACGGCAGGCCCTCACACTTTCGTGTCCTAAGCGGCGAAGATGCAGGTGAGGCTCCTTGCGGGGCGTTGTAGACTTCCGCATCCGGTTCACCCGGTGTGCCACAAACCCCTACGCGTTCGACGCCGTCACCAGTCGTTTTCCGGCGTGCGTCGTCACGATAGGCGATGAATATCGTGCGAGGTCACACTCAGGCGAACCGGGTATCACAAGCTCGACATCGTGTTGTAACGAGTCGTGGTTGAGGGCATCCCGGTTATCCGGAGTTGTCGCGCAGGCCCCGACCCCATCCGTCGAGAAGGAACCATGACCACCCCGAACCAGCCTCTCGGTCGGCCCCAGATCCCCCTTGGTGCCGGCGTTCCCGTTCCCCACCTCCCCACTGGTGCGGGTCCGGTGCTCGGCCAGCCCGTCACTCCCGTTGACTGGTTCCGGCGAATGCCGAACGGTGGCACGGTGTTCCTCAAGCCCGCCGAGGTGGCGCAGAACGACTGAGAGTCGTTCCGCGCCTGTGTGCTTTCAAAGGGGGTCTGCCGTCGGGCAGGCCCCTTTGGCATTTGGTCGTTTGGGGATGCGACCTCACAGACGTGTAACAACTCGGCCACAAGGCCGCAGTTGATCGTCATCTAGACCGTTCGGGGGACGTCGATCGTCTTAGATCGCCGAATCCGACAACCCTCACGGAGTAACCCGATGCGCCTGACGCCTCTGAGAAGATCCGGCCTGCTCGGTGCCACCGCCGTGGCTGCCGTGGCCACGCTCGCCCTGGTGACCACCGCGTTCGCGCAGCCCGACAAGCCGGCTCCGGTGTCTGGTGACGACCGTGCGGTCGCGTACGCGGGCAACGTCGACATCGAACACAAGGACGCCTGCACCGTCGGCGGGCTGACCGGCACCCCGATCGCGCCCGGCGAGTTCACCTTCACCGGCGGTGTCGACAAGCAGGACCTGGACATCACCGCCGGCCCCACGGGCGTGACGGTCACCGGCATCGTGGTGAAGGGCGGGGACGCCTACAACGTCTACCTCGCCCCCAAGCTCGGTGCGTTGCCGTGGAACGACCTGCGGTCGCCCGACAAGAACGACAACGTCCCGGCCATCAGCCACTGGTACGGCTGCGGCATCAAGGACACGACCACGACGACGATCTCGACCACGGCCACGACGACTTCCACGTCGACGGTCACGCAGTCGTCGTCCCCGAGCTCGACCACGAGCACCACGACGACGACCACCACCTCCGGTGAGGTCGCGCCGACCACGACCACGACGGTCGCGCCTGTGCCGGTCGCCAACGAGGACGACCTGGCCTCGACCGGATTCGGGTCCGCCTGGCTGCTCGGCCTCGGTGCCGCGCTCGTCGCCGGTGGCGCCGCTGTGCTGCTCGTGATGCGCAGGCGTCGCGCCTAAGACCACGCTTTGAAGGAGCCGCCCCGCCGCCGTAGATCACTACGGCGCGTGGGCGGCTTTTTCGTTTGGGGTTGCACCTCACGGAGCAATAACAACTCGGCCACAGGGTGCACTGTTGATCGTCACCTAACCCGTTCGGGG
This sequence comes from Lentzea kristufekii, assembly GCF_033949925.1. Classification (NCBI taxonomy): domain Bacteria; kingdom Bacillati; phylum Actinomycetota; class Actinomycetes; order Pseudonocardiales; family Pseudonocardiaceae; genus Lentzea; species Lentzea kristufekii. The sequence continues at coordinate 125,482 of NZ_JAXAVV010000012.1, read as the reverse complement.
GACGTCGATCGTCTTAGATCGCGGCATCCGCCGACCCCCACGGAGTGACCCGATGCGTTTGACGCCCCTGAGACGTTCCGGCCTGCTCGCTTCGGCCGCCCTGGCCGCTGTGGCCTCGCTCGTGCTGGCGACCAGTGCGTTCGCCGACGAGGTGACCACGGACGACCCGCGCGCGCAGCCGTTCTCCCAGTTCATCGACGTCAACCACCCTGAGGCCTGCACCGTGGGCGGGCTCAGCGGGAACGTGGTCCTGCCCGGGAAGTTCGTCTACACCGGCGGCGACAACCAGCAGCACCTGAACATCACCGGGTTGCCCGAGGACGTGGAGGTCACGGGCATGCTCGTGAAGGCCGGGGACGTGTTCAACGTCTACCTGGCCGACAAGCTCGGCGAAGCGCCGTGGAACGAACTGCGCGCTCCGGTCGTCGACGGCGGAAACCTTCCGGAGATCGGTCAGTGGTTCGGCTGCGGTGTCGCTGTCGAGCAGCCGCCCACCAGCACCACGACGACCACGACCACGACGACCACGACGACCACCACCACGTCCGAGTCGACCGTGACCCACTCGTCGACGCCGACGTCCACTTCTAGCTCCGAGCCGACCACGTCGTCTTCTTCCGCTGAGGTCGCGCCCACGACGACGACCACCGTCGCGCCTGTACCCGTCGCCGAGGTGGACGACCTCGCTGCCACCGGGTTCGGGTCCGCGTGGATGCTCGGCCTTGGTGCCGCGCTCGTGGCCGCTGGTGCCGCGATGGTGCTCGTGATGCGCAGGCGTCGCGTCTAAGACCACTGCATGAGCACGCCCCAGAGCGTGCCGAACATGCGTCGTGTCTCCGCGTGGAACTCCACGTCTGAAGGAGCCGCCCCGCCGCCGTAGATCTCCACGGTGCGTTGGGCGGCTTCTTCTTTGTCCGCGGAACACGCCAGGTCCCAGGCGAGCGGGCCGTGCCAGGTGTCCTCGAAGTCGTTCCAGACCGGGCCTGACGGAGTCATCAGCAGGTTGCCGGGGTGTGAGTCGCCGTGCAGCGGCTGGACGCCGTTGTGGTGCGCGGGCCAGGCGGCGAGCAGGTCGTCGCGCCACTTCCGGAACCTGGCCAGGTCAGGTACGCCCAGGACGTCCAGGTAGGCCAGGACGTTGTCCACGTCGTCCAGCGGGCCGCGCGTGGGCAGCCGGCCCTCGTAGAGCCTCAGTTCGGCGTGCAGGTCGGGCAGGAGCTTCAGGACGTCCTGCCTGGGCAGTCGCGCCGTGGGGTCGTGCGGGACGTACGTGCTGAACGAGAGCACGAAGCCATCGGACACGTGAGGCCCGGCGGGGAGCTCCGCCGAGGGCGTCACGACGGGCACGCCGCGTCCTGCCAGGAACGACGACACCGACAGGTCGCGGGCGAAGTGATCCGCGACTGAAGGCCTCACCAGGGCCGTGCGCGCGGCGACCCGGGCCACGACCGGGGCCGGGCGCAGGTGCACGAGGAGGTTGCTGCCCTGTTTGAGCACGACGGGGTCGGAACAGACCACGCCGTGCGAGGCCGCGAGAGACACGGCGGCTGCTAGAGCGCTCACGGCCAGAAGGCTGGCATCAGCCCTGAGGGAGGAGCGACTCCATTTCCGCGATCTCCTTCTCCTGGTGGCTCACGACCTCCTGAGCGAGCTTGCGCGTCTCCGGGTCGGTGCCGGCCCCCAGGTGCTTCTGCGCCATCTCCACGGCGCCCCTGTGGTGCTGGATCATCAGCGACAGCCACTGGCGGTCGAACTCGGTGCCGTCCAGGTCGGCGAGGTTGCCCAGTTCGACCATGCCGTGGTTCTCCGCGTGGCCGTGCGAGGTGTGCGACGACGCCTGCACGGGCGCGTTCCACGCGCGAAGCCAGCCGTTCATGCGGTCGATCTCGGGCTTCTGGGCGTCCGCGATGCGCTTCGCCAGATCGATCACCCTGGGGTTCTCCGTCCGGGACGCGACGAGCCCGGACATCTCCAGCGCCTGCTCGTGGTGCGGCACCATTCCCCGGGCGAACGAGACGTCCGCGGAGTTGTGCGTGGCCGGAGAGCCACAGGCGGCCAGCAACAGGACAGAAGCGACAGCGAGCAATCGGAGCACGGCGGCAGGATACGTGTGACGTGCGCTACGCCGCTGGCCACCGGCCATGGCCCACCCGAATGGAGCTGATCGGCTCCGTCTAATATCCGGGGAGTTTCCCGAACTACTGGTCCCACCAAGGCCTGGAGGTACCGTGACGGCCGTAGCCCCGCAGCCGATCGCAACGCGTCCTTACCCGACGCGCACTGCGGTCAAGGGGTCCTTCCTGCTGCGGATGTTCCGCACCACGGACCACAAGCAAATCGGCATCATGTACCTGGTCACCTCGTTCGCCTTCTTCATGGTCGGCGGCGCGATGGCCATGCTGATGCGGACCGAGCTGGCCCGTCCCGGCATGCAGTTCCTGAGCCAGGAGCAGTTCAACCAGCTCTTCACGATGCACGGCACCGTGATGCTGCTGCTCTACGCGACGCCGATCGTCTTCGGCTTCGCGAACTTCGTGCTCCCGCTGCAGATCGGCTCGCCCGACGTGGCGTTCCCGCGGCTCAACGCCTTCTCGTACTGGCTCTACCTCTTCGGTGGCCTGATCGTGATGGCGGGCTTCGTCACCCCCGGTGGCGCGGCTGACTTCGGCTGGTTCGCGTACACGCCGCTGTCGAGCGCCATCCACTCGCCCGGCGCGGGTGCCGACCTGTGGATCTCCGGCCTGGTGGTCGGTGGTCTCGGCACCATCCTCGGCGCGGTGAACATGATCACCACCGTGGTCTGCCTGCGCGCGCCCGGCATGACGATGTTCCGGATGCCGATCTTCACCTGGAACATCCTGGTGACGTCGGTGCTGGTGCTGCTCGCGTTCCCGATCCTCACCGCCGCGCTGCTCGGCCTGCTGGCCGACCGCCATCTCGGTGCCCACGTGTTCGACCCCGCCAACGGCGGCGTGATCCTGTGGCAGCACCTCTTCTGGTTCTTCGGGCACCCGGAGGTCTACATCGTCGCCTTGCCGTTCTTCGGCATCGTGTCGGAGATCTTCCCGGTGTTCAGCCGCAAGCCGATCTTCGGTTACAACGGCCTGGTCTACGCGACGCTCGGCATCGCGGCCCTGTCCGTCGCCGTGTGGGCGCACCACATGTACGCGACCGGCGCCGTGCTGCTGCCGTTCTTCGCCTTCATGACGTTCCTCATCGCGGTCCCGACCGGTGTGAAGTTCTTCAACTGGATCGGCACGATGTGGAAGGGGCAGCTGACGTTCGAGACGCCCATGCTGTTCAGCATCGGCTTCATCGTGACGTTCCTCTTCGGTGGTCTGTCCGGTATCCTGCTGGCGGCGCCCGCGATCGACTTCCACGTGTCCGACACGTACTTCGTCGTCGCGCACTTCCACTACGTGCTCTACGGCACGATCGTGTTCGCGACCTTCGCGGGTATCTACTTCTGGTTCCCGAAGATCACCGGCCGCTTCATGGACGAGCCGCTCGGCAAGCTGCACTTCTGGACGACGTTCCTCGGCTTCCACGCGACGTTCCTCGTCCAGCACTGGCTGGGCAACGAGGGCATGCCGCGCCGGTACGCCGACTACCTCGCGTCCGACGGCTTCACGACGCTGAACATGATCTCGACGATCGGTGCCTACATCCTGGGCGCGTCGACGCTGCCGTTCATCTGGAACGTCTTCCGCAGCTACCGCTTCGGTGAGGTCGTCACGGCGGACGACCCGTGGGGCTACGGCAACTCGCTCGAGTGGGCCACCTCGTCCCCGCCGCCGCGGCACAACTTCACCGAGCTGCCCCGGATCCGTTCGGAGCGCCCGGCGTTCGAGCTGCACTACCCGCACATGATCGAGCGGATCCGGAACGAGGGCCACGTGACCTTCACCGGCAAGACGATCCAGCACAAGGACGCCAAGCCGGCGCTGTCGGAGATGGCCGCGTCCGCGATCAAGTCGGGTACGGCCTCCGAGAAGGATGACGACGACCACAAGTAACCTGCGAGTAACAGGTTCAACGACGAGCCCCGGCTGCTTCCACGCGGTCGGGGCTCTTCGCGTCTACGAGGAGACGACGACGTGAAAACGCCCGTGCTCATCACCGTGACCGGCCCCGACAAGCCCGGCGTCTCCTCGGTGCTGTTCGCCGTGCTGACCCGGCACGGCGTCGAGGTGCTCGACGTGGAACAGGTCGTGATCAGGGGCAGGCTGGTGCTCGGCGCGCTGGTCACGACCGAACACGACCCCGAGGGCCTGCAGGAGTCGGTCGAGCAGGCCATGGCCACCGTCTCCATGCACGTGGAGATCGAGATCGGCGCGGACTCGAAGCGCACCGCCCGCCTGGAGTCCTCGCACGTGCTGATCGTGCTGGGCCGCCCGGTCACCGCGAAGGCGTTCACCGAGGTCGCGCGCCGGCTGGCGTCGCTCGGCGTGAACATCGACGCGATCCGCGGTGTCGCCGACTACCCCGTCACGGGCCTTGAGCTGCGCGTTTCGGTCGCGGACGACACGATGGAGAACGACGCGGCGCTGCGGTCGGCGCTCGCCGACGTGTCGGTCAGGGTGGGCCTCGACATCGCGGTCGAACGCGCCGGGCTGACCCGCAGGGCCAAGCGCCTGGTGGTGTTCGACGTCGACTCCACGCTGATCCAGGGCGAGGTGATCGAGATGCTGGCCGCGCACGTCGGGTGCGAGGAGCAGGTGCGCGAGATCACCGAGGCCGCGATGCGCGGCGAGCTCGACTTCGCGGAGTCGCTGCGGCGCCGGGTGGCGTTGCTGGAAGGCCTCGACGAGAAGGTGCTGGAGGAGGTCGGGTCCTCGCTTGAGCTCACGGCCGGCGCGCGCACGACGATCCGGACGCTGAAGCGCCTCGGCTTCTACTGCGGCGTGGTGTCCGGCGGGTTCACGTCGGTGATCACGGGTCTCGCGGACGAGCTGCAGCTGGACTTCTGCGCGGCGAACACGCTGGAGGTCGTGGACGGCAAGCTGACCGGGCAGGTCGTCGGGGAGATCGTCGACCGGCCGGGCAAGGCCGTGGCGCTGCGGCGGTTCGCCGAGGAGGTCGGTGTGTCGCTGGCGCAGTGCGTGGCGGTCGGTGACGGCGCGAACGACATCGACATGCTGAACGCGGCGGGCCTCGGCATCGCGTTCAACGCCAAGCCCGCGCTGCGCGAGGTGGCCGACACGGCGCTGTCGCACCCGTTCCTGGACGCGGTGCTGTTCATCCTCGGTGTGACGCGGGCCGAGGTGGAGGCCGCGGACGCCGCGGACGGCCTGGAGCTGACCCGGCTGTGATGATCCTCGACCTGATCGCCTCGCCGAACTACGCAGCCGCATTTGATCTGGGAGAGTCCGAAGTCCGCGCGATGCCGATGGTGTTGCGCATCGAACGCGTCGACCCGCCGTCCAGGACGGCGCTGCTGGAGGCCGCGGCCGCTTCGGCGGTCGCGGTGTGCCTCGACCCGCGTGCCGATGTCGACGGCGAGTGGCACGAGGCCGTGCGGGCGTGGGTGGCCGGGCGCATTCGCAAGGTGTCGCGGCGGGCCCGCGGCGTGCAGTGGGACGCCGTGCAGGAGCTACCGGGGGTGACCGTGACGGTCGACGGCGCGTCGGTCCGTTCGCTGCTGCCCGTGCTGGTGTCCGAGACGCCGCGGGAGGTCGCCAAACTGCAGATCTCCGGCTCCGACCTGCCTGTCGACGAGCCCGGACCCGTGCCTGAGGGCGCGCGGCTGCTCTACGTGAACCCGCGCGTCGAGATGTCCGCCGGCAAGCTCGCAGCCCAGGTCGGCCACGCGTCGATGCTGCTGGCGCCGCACCTCTCCGCGGTCGAGCTCAAGGCGTGGGCGGACCTGGACTACCGGTGTGCCGTGCGGACGCCGTCCGTGGCGGAGTGGGACTCGCTGATCCACCGCGGCGACGTCGTGGCGGTGCGGGACGCGGGTTTCACGGAGGTCGAGCCGGGCACGACGACGGTGCTCGCCGTTTAGAAGCGCTTGAAACGGGTAAATCCGCCTTTCGTGGGCTTACTCGACGTTCTTGACGCCCGGCTCGGAGACGGGCTGGAGAACTTGCTGTGCTCCCATCACACGCGAAGATTGCGGAACCTGGGATGGGGCGACGTGCTCGAAGGCGACGGCGCGGGATGGTTCACCCCGCGCCGGCCTGTGCAGCACGGCAACAACATCGAGGTCCTGGTCGACGGGGCCAACGCGTTCCCCGCCATCGCGAAGGCGATCGAGGGTGCGCAGAAGTACATCCACATCGCGAACTGGCACGCGTCACCCGATTTCCAGCTGACCCGGGAACCCGGTGCGCCGCAGTTGCGCGAACTGCTGTCGGCGGCAGCGGAACGGGTGCCGGTGCGCGTCCTGTTGTGGGCGGGCCCGCCCGTGCCGTTCTTCGAACCGACGCGGAAGCGGGCCGCCGCGGCGCAGAAGGCCTTCCTGGAGTGCGGAGCGATCCGCTGCGAGCTCGACGCGCGCGAACGCACCCTGCACTGCCACCACGAGAAGATCGTGATCGTCGACGACGTGGCGTTCGTCGGCGGCCTCGACATGACGGCGGTGGAGGGAGACCGCCACGACTCGCCGGACCACCCGCCGCGCGACCTCGGCTGGCACGACCACATCGCGAAGCTGGAGGGCCCGGTCGTCGCGGAGGTGGCCTCGCACTTCGCCGCGCGCTGGCTGGAGATCGCGGGGGAGACGCTGCCCTCGCCCGAGGTGCCGCCAGAGGCCGGGTCGTCGTCGGTGCAGCTCGTCCGCACGATTCCGGAGAAGACCTACGACTTCTCGCCGCACGGCGACTTCAGCCTGCTCGACTCGTACCTGCGGGCGCTGCGGGCGGCGGAGTCGTTCGTGTACGTGGAGAACCAGTTCCTGTGGTCGCCGGAGATCACCGAGGTGCTGCTGGAGAAGCTGAAGAACCCGCCGTCACCGGACTTCCGGCTGGTGCTGGTGTTGCCGCAGAAGCCGAGCAACGGCGCCGACACCACCCGCGGACAGCTCGGCCGGATGCTCGACGCCGATCCCGGCAAGCGGGTTCTCGCCGCAACCCTTGTCTCGCACGGGGATGCGCCGGTCTACGTGCACGCCAAACTGTGCATTGTGGACGACAAGTGGATGTCCGTCGGCTCGGCGAACCTGAACGAGCACTCGTTGTTCAACGACACCGAGGTCAACGTGGTGACCGACGACGCCGCGGTCGTGCGGGCGACTCGGCTGAAGCTGTGGGCGGAGCACCTGGACGGGCTGGAGGGGGACGTGTCCGGTCCTGTGCACGAGGTGGTGGACACGATGTGGCGCCCGGCCCTGGAACGTCCGGCGCGGGTGACGTCGCTGCCCGGTGTGTCCCGCCGTGCCGGAAGATTGCAAGGACCGTTACGCGGATTGCTGGTCGACGGCTGATCTCCGGGTCTAGTTTGGCGACGTGGCCAACGAGGTGACGATCCCGCTGCTGCCGTGCGCCTCCATCGACGAGGTGGCCGAGTTCTACGTGATGCTCGGCTTCACGGTCACGTACCGGCAGCACCGGCCGAACGCGTACCTGTCGGTGCGGCGGGAGGAGATCAACCTCCACTTCTTCGGCATCCCCGGCTACCAGGCCGAGCAGTCGTACAGCTCGTGCCTGATCCAGGTCGAGGACCCGCGTGAGCTGCACGACGCGTTCGCGGCGGGGATGCGCGGCGTGTACGGGCAGGTGCTGATCACGGGCATTCCGCGGATGACTCGGCCCCGGCGGGACGGGTTCCTGTTCGTCGACCCCGGCGGCAACTGGATCCGGGTCGTGCCCGCGGTGCGGGAACGGGAGAACGGGCGCAACGGGCTGTCGCGGGCGTTGAACAGCGCGGTGACGCTGGCCGGGTCGCACGCGGCCGAGCGGCGGGCGTTGAAGATCATCGAAGAGGCGCTGGCGCGGGAGGTGCACGCTTCGGAGGAGGAGCGGGCCTCGGCGCTGGAGTTCCGCGAAGAGCTGCTTGAACGGCTTGATCTACGCAGGTAGTTGATTGTCGTTCGCTTGAGCAAATAGCTCCGTGTCGTTTCGGCAGGGCCGGGCTTAGCTTCGGGCGGTGGCGAACGAACTGACAATCCCGCTCCTGCCCTGCGTCGACATCGACGAGATGTCGGCTTTCTACGAGATGCTCGGCTTCTCCATCACCTACCAGCAGACGCGCCCGAACCCGTACGTCTGCTTGCGGCTTGAAGACATCAACCTGCACTTCTACGGGTTGGACGGGCACGTTCCGGAGCAGTCGCACAGCACGTGCGCGGTCATCGTCGAGGACACCGGTCCGTTGTACGAGGCGTTCGCGGCGGGAATGCGCGCCGTGCACGGGAAGGTGCTCATCTCCGGCATTCCGCGGATGACCCGGCCGCGGCTGCGCAACGACCGCTACACCGGGTTCGCCGTCGTCGATCCGGGTGGCAACTGGATCCGGATCAGCAAGGCCGTGCAGGAACCCGAAGCGCGCACCAAACTCGCGAAGGCCATGGAGAACGCGGCACGACAGGCGGACGCGAAGGGGGACGAGCGGCAGGGGTTGAAGATCCTCGAAGGCGCGCTCGCCCGGGCCGACGGCTCCGAACCGGAACTGGCGGAGGCCCAGGCCTACCGCGACGAGCTCGTCGAGCGGATCAAGGGGTCTGAGCCTCGTCCAGGCGCTTGAGAGCGCCGCGCACCACTTCCGGGTCGTAGGTCGTCCAGAACGGGGGGAGTGAGGCCCTGATGAAGCCGCCGTAGCGAGCGGTCGCGATGCGCGGATCGAGGACGGCCACCACGCCCTTGTCCGACATCGAGCGCAGCAACCTGCCGGCGCCCTGAGCCATCAGCAGCGCGGCGTGCGTGGCGGCGACGGTCAGGAAGCCGTTGCCGCCGCGTGAGCTCACCGCCTTCTGGCGGGCGGAGGCCAGCGGGTCGTCCGGGCGCGGGAACGGGATGCGGTCCATGATCACGAGCTGGAGGCTGGGCCCCGGCACGTCGACGCCCTGCCACAGCGACAGCGTGCCGAACAGGCACGAGCGCTCGTCCTCGGAGAACTTCTTGACCAGCAGGCCCGTCGCGTCGTCGCCCTGGCACAGGATCGGGTACTCGAGCTTGTCCCGCAGCGCCTCGGTGGCGGCCTTGGCCGCCCGCATCGAGGAGAACAGGCCGAGCGCGCGGCCACCCGCCGCGTTCACCAGGCCCTCGATCTCGTCGAGGTACTCCGGCGGCAGGCCGTCACGGCCCGGCGCCGGCAGATGCCTTGCCACGTAGAGGATTCCGCTGGTGCCGTGCTGGAACGGCGAGCCCACGTCGAGACCGCTCCACTTGGGACCGTCGATGTCCTTCTCGGTCGCCGCGCCCTCGATCTTGCGGACCTTCTCCGACGGCGGCAGGCCCCACTGGCGCGCCATCGTGTCGAAGGCGCCGCCCAGGGTCAGCGTCGCGGACGTCAGAACGGTGGTGCGCTTGGCGAACAGCCGCTCCCGCAGCAACCCGCCGACACCGAGCGGAGCCACCCGCAGAGAGGGCGCTTTCTGGTTGAAGTCGCCCGAGACCCACACGACGTCGCGTTCCTCGTCGAACGCCTCCAGCACCCGCACCGCGCAGTCGTGGACCTCTTCCAGCAACGCCAGCGCGAGCTTGCGCGCCGTCGCCCCGTCCGGGTCCTCCTTGCGCTCCGACCCCATGGCCGACATGCAGTTGTGCGCCGCGTCGCGCGTCGCCGCCAGCGCACCCGCGAGAGCCCTGGGCAGCGCGTCCAGCCGGCCGGACGGCATGTCCTCCAGGATCATCGCGAGCCCGTCGCTCGCCTCGGCCAGCCGGTCCGCGATGTCCTGGTCGATGAGCCGCCCGCACCGTCGCGCGGCCATGCCCACGGACGCCCCGCTCAGCTCCTCCGTGGCCACCGAGGTGATGCGGTCGACCAGGTCGTGCGCCTCGTCGATCACCACCACGTCGTGGTCGGGCAGGACCTGGTAGCCCTCCAGCGCGTCGATGGCGAGCATCGCGTGGTTCGTGACCACCACGTCCGCCTTGCCCGCCTCGGCCCGCGCCCGTTCCGCGAAGCAGTCGGACCCGATCGGGCACTTCGACACGCCGAGGCACTCCCGAGCCGTGACGCTGACCTGCCGCCACGCCTGCTCGCTGACACCGGGCACGAGCTCGTCGCGATCCCCGGTCTCGGTGTCCGACGACCACTCGTGCAGCCGCTTCACCTCGCGCCCGAGCTTCGACACCGCGAACGGGTCGAACAGCGCGTCCTCCTCCGGCTCGTCCGGCGCGCCGTTGTGCACGCGGTGCATGCACAGGTAGTTCCTGCGGCCCTTGAGGATCGCGAACGTGGGCTCACGCCCCAGGTCCTTCTTGAGCGCCTTGGAGAGCCGAGGCAGATCCCGGTCCACCAGCTGCCGCTGCAACGCGATGGTGGCCGTCGAGACCACCACCGTCTCGTCCTCGGCCACCGCGTGCCGGATCGACGGCACCAGGTACGCCAGCGACTTGCCGGTACCCGTGCCCGCCTGCACCGCGAGGTGCTCGCCCGTGCGGATCGAGTGGTCGACGGCCTCGGCCATCTCCACCTGACCAGGACGCTCCGCGCCACCGACGGCGTGGACGGCGGTTTCGAGCAGGCTCAGGGTGGGGGGAACTTCAGGCACGGGACAGACCGTACCCGGAGGGTCCGACAGTCCCGTCAGACCCGCTCAGTCGCCGCCACCGCCGCCGCACCCACCGCCGCAGCTGCTTCCGCCGTCACCCCCGCCGTCACTGCCGCACGAACTCGACGAACAGCCACCGCCGCAGCTGCTGCTGCCCGTCGTGTCACGTCCGGGCAGCGTCCCGACCACGACCGCGCTGAGCCCGAACATCCCGGCGATCGCAAGCCCGCCGATCCGCCCGCGCAGCCCGTGCACGGCGACCGCGCGGACCGGGTCGTGCGGGCTCACCCGGCGCTGCGCCCGTTTCATCAGGACGTAGCCGGCCCTGGTGCGCAGCCGGCCCGGGTCCCGCACGGCCAGCACCGAGCCGAGGACGAACGCGAGCCCTCCGGCCACGAAGAAGTACCAGAACGGGAACTCGCCCAGCTGCGGCAGGAGTTCCTGCGGGAGATCCGGCCACACCAGATTGACGAACCCCGCCACGACGAGCAGGGGCGCCAGCATGAACAGCCACGGGTACAGGCGGGGTCGCAGGGAGCGGCGGCGCCGTAGCAACTTGCGATTGATCAGGTGGGCGCGCAGGCCTGCCGCCTCGGCCGAGCTGAACGCACCGTGGATGACGTCGTTCAGGTGGCGGCCGTGGCGCAGGCCGCTCAGGATCTGCGCCTCCAGCGGGGTCGCCGGGCGTGCGCCGGGCACGTGGACGGCGCTCAGCACGCCCTCGCGCGAGACCCTGACCAGGCCGGCCTGGATCAGGCGGGCCAGGGCCACCTCGGCCGCGCGGGCCGGGCCGCCGGCCAGGCAGCCCAGCTCTTCGGGGGTATGCGTGGTCACGCGGATTTCTCGGCCGCGGACCTCACGTCGTTACGTCGGCCATGATCCGGTCGAACAGTTCGAGCGAGGCCGCGGCGTGCGCGACCGTCAGCGGCACGTCCGCGCCCTGCCGGGACGCCACGAGGTCCAGGATCGGCAGGTCCGGCCAGCGGGCGGCGGCCAGTTCGCCGGCGCGCGACTTGCTGACGATCTCACCGGTCCGGATCGTGTGCCACAGCCGGGCCGGGCCGAGGCCGACCCACAGCAGCGAGTCGCGCGGAATCGCCGCTCCGAGGTCGAGGGACGGCAGCACCTCGCGGAGGCGGTCGAAGTCCAGCTTCCAGTAGCTGACGAGGTTGTCGCGGCAGTAGGCCTCGACGTCAGCGGCAGTGCCCGGACAGGTGGGTCGTGTGCCGCGCACGGTCTGACCGACGGTCCGCAGTTGTTGCCACAGCACGGGAGTGATCTCGCCGGCCAGCGGCGTCACGTCGAACACCGGCTTCTCCAGCGAACCGGCCGGCACGACCGCGACGTCGGCTCCCTCGAAGGCGGGCACGTCGGCGGGCGCCGAAAGCTCGATCACGATGTCCAGGTCGGAGTCGTGCACGACGTCGTCGAGCACTCGCGACCCATGAACATGCGCGCCTGCCACGAGACCGGGCAGGCGCGCATCCAAGAACGAGAGGTATTCCCCAGGTGTCACCACCCGGTCCAAGCTACCGGCGGCGGACGAGTGCCCAGGCTCCCGGCAGCACGCCGGCGGCGAGCGCGATCTTCAGCGCGTCACCGATCAGGAACGGCAGCACGCCCACGGCCAGGGCCTTGCCGAGCGACATCCCGGTCATCGCCATCAGCCACGGCACGCCGACCGAGTAGATCGCGAGGTTGCCCAGCGCCATCGTGCCCAGGGTCCGCAACGGCGTGCGGTCGCCACCTCGGCCGGCCAGGTAGCCCACGAGAGCACCGGCGAACACGAAGCCGACGACGTAGCCGAGCGAGACCGGCACACCGGACGAGCCGCCCTGGAACCACGGCACGCCCGCGACTCCGGCGATCAGGTACAGCAGCATCGAGGTCGCTCCGCGCTGCCAGCCGAGCGAGGCGCCGACGAGCAGGGCGGCGAACGTCTGGCCCGTCAGCGGAACCGGGCTGCCGGGAATCGGCAGCGCCACCTGAGCGGCGAGACCGGTGAAGGCGGCACCGGCGACGACGAGCGCGAGGTCACGGGCCACGGCGCCCGGCACGAAGTCGGCGAGCACGGTGCGACGAGGCGCGAGTGCGAGAGTCACGGTTCCCTCCCAGACGGAATCGAGTGAACCGAGGTTAACCACGCGGGCTCGAGAACGTCTTTGTTCGATCTCCACAAAGTGACCGGTCACACATGCGGATCAGACGTCGAGGGCGACCTTGCCCGCCACCCGCTCCTCGTTGCGACGCGTTTTGGTCCAACCGTTGTTGCCGCGCACCAAACGGATCAACGCCCGCCACGACGTGATGTAGAAGGTGTAGATGTACAGCGCGTAGCCGAACCCGTACGCAACGGACTTCCAGAAGCCGACGGGTTCACAGCGTGCGCGGTACACCGGTCCCCACAGGACGAACGGCAGCAACCCGAACGCGCCGTACACGGTGAACAAGATCCAGGCGCCGTCGAAGAACCACGTCACGACGTCAGAGGGCGACACCGCGAACCGGTACGCCATCATCGCCATCGGAATCGGGTAGATCAGCGTGCCCAGCAACTGCATCCACGGTTGCGCGAGGTAGTACATCATCTCGGCCGCGCCCAGCGTGGTCAGGTGGTCGGAGTCCCAGATGCGCCGCAGATAGCGCATGCACTGCATGGTGCCCTGGCCCCACCGCGTGCGTTGCGCCAGGAACCGCCGCAACGAGTAGAGCGCCTCCTGGTTCACGTGAGTGTCCAACGAGAAGCCTGTGTGCCAGCCCGCCGTCAGCAGGTGCACGCCGAGCTCGAAGTCCTCCAGCAACGACCCGCGCCACGGGCTTCCGGTCGGCCCGGCGATGGAGTCCAAAGCGGACAGACGGGTGAACTGCCCGTTGCCGCCCATGGAGATCGTGCCGGTGGCGCCGCGGGACATCTGGATCGCCGCGATGGCCGTGCGGAACTCCAGGTCCTGCATCCGCACGAGCCCGGCGCCGAACGCCCGGCGCCACCGCGACACCCCCGGCTGCCGCTGGCCCGCGTTGATCATCCGCACGTCCACCTGCACGGCGCCGATCCGCGGGTTGCCGAAGAGGTGTTGCGCCGCACAGACTTCGAGGCAGTTCGGCGCCGGCCGCCCGTCCGCGTCGACCACCACGACGATCGCGCGATCGGCGTCCGCGCGGCGGCCCATCCACATCTTCAACGTGCGGTAGGCGTCGTTCAGCGCGTTGCCCTTGCCGGTGCGGGCGTACGGGCGCTGGCGCTGCACGAGGTGGATCTGCGGGTCCCGCACACCGCCGTTGCGCTTCAACATCCGGACGACTCCGGCGGTGCGGTCGTCCGAGTCGTCGTCGATGACCCACACGTGCGCGATGGGGAAAGTCCCGCGCAGGTACCGGATCGTGTCGCCGATGACGGCCTCCTCGTCGCGGCACGGCACGAAGAAGTGCCACTCCAACGAGCCCGGCTCGCCGACGGGCGCGGGTTTGCGCCGCAGGTACGGGACCACGATCACGAACACGTACGTCACGAAGGCGACGCTCATCGTCAGGGCGAGCGCCTGCGTGAACCCGAGAACGAGGTCGAGGCTCACTTCCGCGTGGCCAGCCAGACGAACGCGACCAACGCCGCCGCGCCACCGAACACGCTCACCATCGACCCGAGCAGGGTGTGACCCCAGTAGTACCCGGTGTCGACGCCCAGCCAGTCCACGAGGCCCACCAGCGTCAGCACGCGGAACTGGTTCACGACGACGACCGCGAGCGCGGCGACGCCCAGCGCGAACAGCACGCGGCTCTGGATGCGCGGGCGCAACGCGATCATCACGGCGCCGACGACGATCAGCGGCAGCACCAGGAACGCGGACGTGCACTCCGGCGTCATCCGCAGGCCCAGCGGGGTGTCCGAGCCCAGTCCGAAGTAGACGGTCTGGCGCTCCGGGACCACGTCCACGCCGTAGGAGCTGATGACGCTCAGGACCGCGCCGGACAGCGAGATCTCCGCCGTGCGGTACAGGCGATGTGCGAACACGAGTCCTGCCGCTACGGCGAGCAGGACGACCACCGTCACCCGGCTCGGGAATGCGGTGCGGCGCACGGCAAGCGTCACCCGAAGATCCTTTCAACCGATGAGGGAGCGCCCAGACGGGCTACTTGACGTTCCATCGGTAGACGCAACGTCATCCCTCACCCCCGGATCGGGTGACGCCGTAACCGGAAATTGATCAAAAAAGCCACGATGGGTGGCGCCGATTGGGCGAGTCGAGTGGTCCCGTCGCCCGATACGGGGAGTAACCCTCAGTTCCCTCGAAAGAAAGCCGATGCCGGTAATTGCCCCCGGAAAGCGTGAAACCACATCGGTATCAACGCGCCTTGGGGCCGGAGGAATCAAGGGAAGGAGATTCATGCGTGTCCGAATGACGGGACTGGCTGGAGTCATCGCGATTGCCGCACTCCTGGTCGGTGCCGCACCCGCTTCCGCCGCTCCGGGGGACGCCTCGGCCTACGGCGCGAAGCTCAACGTGACGCTGCTCGGCAACCCCGCGGTCAACGCGGAGCCGTTCGCCGCAGCCAATGCGAACGGGCCCACCCAGAACACGTTCGCAGGCGTCGACCTCACCGGGATTCTGAAGACCGGTGTCATCAACGCTTCCGCGTCGCGGGACGAGAAGTCCGGCGGCGTGTACTCGCGGGCGAGCACCGCGGACGTCCGGGTCGACCTGCTCTCCAAGGTCACCGGCAAGATCTCCGCCGAGCTGGTGGAGGCGGAGTGCACGGCGACCCAGAAGGGTCTCGCCGGCAAGGCCAAGCTCGCGGGCGTGAACCTCGGCAAGCTCGGCCAGGTCAACGCCGACCCCGCGGTCAACACCAAGCTCGACGTGCAGCTCGCGGGCATCAAGATCGCCGAAGTGATCTTCAACGAGCAGATCAGGAACAACGACGGCAGCCTCACCGTGAACGCGATCCACATCAAGCTGCTGCAGGGCGTGCTCGGCTCCATCGGCACCGGCGACGTGATCATCTCGTCCGCCACGTGCGGCCCCGCCGGCCTGCCCATCCCGATGGCGTCGGGAGCGGGGCTGTGGATCGGCCTCGGCCTGCTCGGTGTCGTCTCCGCTCCGGTCGCCTTCGTGGCGCTGCGCCGTCGCGCGTCGCTCGGCACGGCCTGATCGAGGAGCGGCAGATGTACAAGGTCCCCGGTACCGGCATAGGCGTCGGCACGGGCGTGGGTGCCCTCGCGGTCACCGGCGCGGACGTGACGTGGTGGATCGTCGCGGGAATCGTCCTCCTCGTCGCGGGTGCGTTCCTCGTGCACTCGGCGCGGAGGAGGCGTCGCGCGGTCCCCGTCCAGACCAGACCGAATCGAGCCGGCTGAAGTGGTCCGTCCGGGGTTGCCCCCGCTCCCGGACGGACCTCCCCGCCTTCCCCCGAGAAGAGGACAACGGTGAGCAAAGAGGTTCTGCTGGTGGCCGGCACGCGGCCGGAAGCCCTGAAGATCGCCCCGGTCGCCATCGCCCTGAAGGGGCACCCCGGCCTGCGCCCCACGATCGTCCACAGCGGACAGCACGCCGGCATGGTCGAGCAGGCGCTCGCGGCGTTCGACCTGGTGCCGGACCTGCGGCTGGACGTCCCCCGCGACACCGGAACGCAGGCCGAGCTGGTCTCCCGGCTGCTGCCCGAGTTCGACGCCGTGCTGGAGGAGCGCGACCCGGCGGTCACCCTCGTGCAGGGCGACACCACGACCACCCTGGCCGCGGCGCTGGCCTCGTTCTGGCGCGGCATCCCCGTGGCGCACCTCGAAGCCGGTCTGCGGACCGGTGACCTGTACGGCCCGTTCCCCGAGGAGGGGAATCGGCAGATGATCTCCCGCATCACCTCGCTGCACCTCGCGCCGACCGACGACGCCGCGAACGCGCTGAACTCCGAGTCGTTGCCGGACAGCCACATCGTCGTCACCGGCAACACCGTCGTGGACGCCGTGCAGCGCGTCGCGTCCGCGAACCTGCCCGCGTCCAGCCCGGACCTCGTCGCCCTGGAACGCACCCTGGACGCCACCGGTGGCCGGCTCATGCTCGTCACCGTGCACCGCCGCGAGTCGTGGGGCCGCCCGCTCATGCGCGTGCTCAACGCCGTGCGCTCCATCGCCGACCGGCACCCCGACCTGCACGTGCTGATCCCCGCGCACCCGAACCCCGGTGTGCGCGAACAGGTCGTGTCACTGCTGGGCGGCCACGAGCGCGTCGTCATCACCGACCCGCTGGACTACCCGGACATGGTGCGCGTGCTGAAGCGGGCGTCCCTCGTGCTGACCGACTCCGGTGGCATCCAGGAGGAGGCGCCGACGTTCGGCGTGCCCGTCCTGGTGCTGCGCGAGACCACCGAACGCATGCTCGCCGTCGACGCCGGGTGCGCCTGGCTCGTCGGCACCGACACCACCCGCATCCTCGCCGAGGCGGGCTGGGTGCTCGGCTCCCGGCTCCGGCTTCCCCTGGGGCGCAACCCGTTCGGAGACGGCCGTGCCGCCGTGCGCGTGTGTTCCGCGCTGGAAAGGCTTGCGGGCCTGCCGACCGCACTGCCGCGCCGCGAGCCGTTCGCCACGCTCGCCGGAGTTCGCTGACGAACGACGCCTGTCGCTCGACCAGGTAATTGCCTACACGAATGGGTGACATGAAGGGCTGGGCATTTATCAGCGCCACCCATCACAACCATTATCGGGCGGTGGGAACAAAGGCAATGCGAAAAATGCGCAAGAGTTCGATCGCCGGCGCTGTGGTCGCGTTGACGTTCGCGACCGCGGGCACCGCGCTCGCGGCCAACCCGCCCGGCACCGCGTCGGCGGGATCCGCGGACTTCGCGAAGGCGAGCCAGACGTTCAAGGTGGCGCCGCTCGCGGTGTGCGACGTGAACCCGGACGTGGCGGGCACCGTCACCGGCTCCAGCCCGGCGGTGAGCCGGACCGGGCTCAAGATCGGTGAGACCAGCTCCACCTGCACGACCGAGGTGGTGAACCCGGACGAGTTCCTGACCAGGACCAAGTCCGCGGCGAAGGGCGTGGCCTTCGACCTGTCCGCCCTCGCCGGGCTGTCCGGCGGGAACAAGGGACCACGGCTCAAGATCGCCGAGTGGTCGGTCAACTGCGACGCCACCGATAAGGGCACGTCGGCGGGCTGGGAGCTCAAGGGCATGTCCGGCTGGACCGGCCTGCCGCAGGAGATCCCGTCCGGCTACGTGCACGACGTCAAGGCGAGCAACGGAACCGTGCTCGCCAAGGCCAAGTTCACCGACACCGTGTTCCCGGTGCCGAACGACGGCAGCCTCAGCATGACCCTGCTGAAGATCACGTTCGAGCCGTCGTCCGGCTACACCGGCAGCATCACCGTCGGCACGGTGGCCTGTTCGCCGACCCCCTAGGAGACAGCGACACCCGCGGCGAGCAGCTCCTCAACGGCGGCGTCGCGGGTCGTCGCGGCGACCGCCGCCGTCAGGTCGACGAGCACCGTCGTGCGGAAGCCGTTGCGGTGGGCGTCGAGGGCGGTGGCGCGGACGCAGTGGTCGGTCGCGATGCCCACGACGTCCACCTCGGTCACGCCCCTGTCCGTCAGCCAGCCCGCGAGGTCGTTCTCCGCCTCGAAGCCCGAGTAGGCGGCGGCGAAGCGGCCCTTCGAGAAGACCTGCTCGATCCCCGACACGTCGAGTTCCGGGTGGAACGACGCTCCGGGCGATCCCGCCACGCAGTGCACCGGCCACGAGTCGATGAAGTCCGGCGTGAGGGAGAAGTGGGCGCCGGGGTCGACGTGGTAGTCCCGCGTCGCCACGACGTGGTCGTACGCCGAGGTCGCGATGTGCTGCGAGATGGCCGCGGCCACCGCCGCACCACCGGCGACGGCCAGCGAGCCACCCTCGCAGAAGTCGTTCTGCACGTCGACGACGATCAGTGCCTTGGTCATGTCAGTTCTCCACGTAGATCGTCGGGATCGCGGGCTCGCCGCGCGAGAGCTTGAGGCCCTCCCACGGCACGCTCACCAGAGCCGCGCGCAGGCGTTCGCGGCTCTGCTCCAGTGTGGGCACCTCGTCGGTGACCTGGCCGGCCCGCATCAGCGGGATCTGCACGAGCCGGTCGTGCGGGCCGAGCTCGGGCTCGGAGGACGCCTGGAACACGACCTCCTCCAGCGCCGTGCCCGTGTCCTTGTGCCGCCGCAACGCCTTCTTCCAGCCGCCGCGCGACGTCTTGGACGTGCTGCGCTTCTCGACGTGCCTGCCGTCGACCTCGACCAGCTTGTAGACCATGCCCGCGGTCGGCGCGCCGGACCCGACCACGACCGACGTGCCGACGCCGTACGCGTCCACGGGCTCGGCGCGCAGGGCGGCGATCGAGTACTCGTCCAGGTCACCGGACACGACGATGCGGGTGTTGCGGGCGCCCAGCGAGTCGAGCTGGTCGCGGGCCTGGCGGGCCAGCACGCCCAGGTCGCCCGAGTCGATCCGGATCGCGCCGAGATCGGGCCCGGCGACGGCGACCGCGGTCTTGATGCCCTCGGTGATGTCGTAGGTGTCGACCAGCAACGTCGTCCCGGCGCCCAGCGCCTCGACCTGGCTGCGAAACGCCTCCTCCTCGGAGTCGTGCAGCAACGTGAACGCGTGCGCGCACGTGCCGGCAGTCGGGATGCCGTGCCGGCGCCCGGCCTCCAGGTTGGACGTCGCGGTGAAGCCCGCCAGGTACGCCGCGCGGGCGCACGCCACGGCGGCCTCCTCGTGCGTGCGGCGCGAGCCCATCTCGATCATCCTGCGGCCGTTCGCGGCGGTCACCATGCGGGCGGCGGCGGACGCGATGGCGCTGTCGTGGTTGAGGATCGAGAGCGCGAGCGTCTCCAGCACGACGCCCTCGGCGAACGACGCGCGCACCGTCAGCACCGGCGAACCGGGGAAGTACAGCTCGCCCTCGGGGTAGCCGTCGATCTCGCCGGTGAACCGGTAGTTCGCGAGCCATTCCAAGGTGGAATCGTCGACCACGGCGTTGCGGCGCAGCTGCTCGATCTCCTCCTCGCCGAAGCGGAAGGCCGCGATCGCGTCGAGGAGCCTGTTCGTGCCGGCGACCACGCCGTAGCGCCGTTCGTTCGGGAGCCTCCGCGCGAACAGCTCGAACACGCACGGACGGTCACCAGTGCCGTCACGCAGCGCGGCCGCGAGCATCGTGAGCTCGTAATGGTCGGTGAGCAACGCCGTCGAGTTCATGGTCACCAACCCTAAGGTCGCATCCGGTTTACCCGCACGCGGTCTCCGTCACTGCGCCGAACATGACACCATTGGCGGTATGACCACGCCCGTCGAACAGGAACGGACGCAGCCGGAGGCCGTCGGTGAGGAAGTCGCCGCCGAGGACCGACCCTGGCAGACCGTGGTCTGGAACGACCCGGTAAACCTCATGTCCTACGTGACGTACGTGTTCCAGAAGCTGTTCGGGTTCAGCAGGGACCATGCGACCAAGCTGATGCTCGACGTGCACCACAAGGGCAAGGCGATCGTGACATCGGGGACCAAGGACAAGGTGGAGGCCGACGTGGCGAAACTCCACGCGGCAGGGCTCTGGGCGACCATGCAGCGGGCCTCGTGAAGAGGTGGATCCGCGACGGCGACGTCGTCGTCGGCAGGCTGGATCGGCAGGAGGCCGCGGTCGTGCGCGGTCTGGTCAGCCAGATCCAGGACATGCTGCTGGCCCGCGCCGAGGAGGCGCCCCAGGACGAGCTCGCGGAGCTGACCGGCATCAGGACTGGCTCGTCGGAGGCTCCCGACGACCCCATCCTGGGCAGGCTGCTGCCCGACTTCCACCGCCTCGACGACGACGCGCCCGACCCGGACGAGGTCAACTCGGCGGCGGCGCTGCGCTCGTTGCACGAGCCGGAGCTTCTGGACCACAAGACAGGTGCGGCCGAGACCGTGCTGCGCACCTGCTCACCCGACGGCGGTGAGATCCGGCTGACCATCGCGGAGGCCGAGGCCTGGATGGCGTCGCTCAACGACGTGCGTCTGGCCCTGGGGACAGCGCTGGACGTCACCGAGGACATGCCGGAGGAACTGCCGCCGGAGGACCCGAGATCGCCGCACCTCGGTGTCTACCACTGGCTCACCTGGGTGCAGGACACGCTCGTCGAAGCGATGATGCCGTGATCCCCGGCGTCCTCGTCGGCCACCACCACCGCCTCGAACCCGGCTGGGCGACGGGCACGACCGTCGTGCTGGTGCCGGCCGGAGCGGTCGGAGCCGTCGACGGACGCGGTGGCGCGCCCGGCACCCGCGAGACCGATCTGCTGGACCCGGCGAACCTGGTCCAGCAGGTGCACGCGATCTGTCTTTCCGGTGGCTCGGCCTACGGGCTCGCGGCCGCGGACGGCGTCATGCGCTGGCTCTCGGAACGGTCGATCGGCTTCCAGGTGGGCGCCCGGCCGCACCACGTCGTGCCGATCGTGCCCGGCGCGGTGATCTTCGACCTGCCGATGTCCGAGTGGGGTAACAGGCCGGACGCCACGTTCGGCTACGCGGCCTGCGAGGCGGCTGCCCCTGAGTTCGAACTGGGCTGCGTCGGCGCGGGTGCCGGTGCGCGGGTCGGTTCGCTCAAGGGTGGTGTCGGCGTCGCCTCGGCGACGGTCGGCGCGCACCGCATCGGCGCCCTGGCCGTGGTCAACGCGTCCGGTGAGGTCGTCGACCGCGCGTCCGGCCTGCCGTGGCTGCCCTCGCTCGGCACGGCGGCGGTGGAGCTGCCCGAACGCAAGCCCGAAGGCCTCAACACGACGATCGGCGTGGTCGCGGTGGACGCCGAGCTGTCCAAGGCGGAGTGCCAGCGGCTCGCGATGGCCGCGCAGGACGGCCTGGCCCGCGCCGTGCGGCCCGCTCACTCGATGTTCGACGGTGACACGGTGTTCGCGCTGGCCACGGGGGCCGTGCCGCTCGCGGGGCCGCGCGCGTTCGCGCTGGACGCGTTGTGCACGGCGGCGGCCGAGATGTTCGCGGAGGCCGTGGTGTCCGGTGTGCGCGAGGCGACTTCTGTGAACGGCGTGACGGCGTTCCGCGACCTCTGAGTTGGGTAACCACCCGGCATGGCCGATGTGATCGATCAGGCAGCAGGTGTCGTGTCCGAGCTCGCGCCGCCCGGTGCGGCGCGCGAGATCCCCGGCAGGGAACTGGCGGTGGTCGCGCCCGCGGGGCTGTTCGCCGCAGCGTTCCTGGTGCCACCGGGGCTGGGAAAAGTGCTGATGAAGCTGGGTGTCGCCGTCACGCCGCTCGCCGCCTGGGCGGAGCTGGCCGCGTGGCGCGGGCTCGACCAGGGGCAACGGCGGCGCGGGGTGGCGTTGCTGGCCCTCTACCTCGTGGTGGTGCTCAGTCGGCGTCGATGAACGCCTTGAAGTTCTCGACGTTGCGTTCGACCTGCTCGCGCAGCGACTTCTCGAGCACCCTGCGGCCGA
Source organism: Lentzea kristufekii (assembly GCF_033949925.1). NCBI lineage: Bacteria > Bacillati > Actinomycetota > Actinomycetes > Pseudonocardiales > Pseudonocardiaceae > Lentzea > Lentzea kristufekii. Next base: position 103,393 of record NZ_JAXAVV010000012.1, on the reverse strand, counting down.
GCTTGAGCAGCCCGGACAGTTCGAACTCGTTGTCGCACACGAGGAGCGTGTGCTGCTCGTCGATCGCCGAGTACCGGTTGGTGATCGTGTGCACCATCCCGGTCGTCCGGTAGCGGGAGATCCGCTCGTCGGCGGTCGCGGACAGCACCGTCTCCTCCAGCGTGAACTTGCGGTACTTCAGCGTCGCCGTGGAACCGGCCGCGCCCGGCGTCTCGCTGTGCTGGGTGATGCTGACCAGGTCCGGCTGCCACCTGTGCAGGTGGGCCGGGTCGGACGTGATCACCCGCACGGTCTCGATCGGCTTGTCGAGCACGACCTCCTTGGTGAACCTCATCCGAGCACCTCCGTCCACACGTCGCTGATCTGCTGCGCCCGCATTCCCGCGGCCATCAGGTCCTCCTGCGACGCCGTCGCGATCCAGTCCTTCGCGGCGCCTTCCGGCAGGTCTCCCGAGAGGAACTCCTCCAGTGCGTGCAGGCCCATCTCCCAGCCCGCGCCGAGCCCCCACATCGTCGGTGACGCGTTCGGGATGAGCTCTCCTGGCACGGGGGAGTGCGACAGCGTGAGCACCGTCGAGTCGCCGTCCGGTTCGAGCCGCACGACGACCTCGGTCACGCCGCCGCCCATCTCCCAGGTCAGGCCGATCTCACTGGGCCTCTCGCAGCGGACGACCTCGCCGCCCGCGTTGCCTTCCAGCTGGTAGCGGCCGCCCGGGCGGAGGTCGCCGCTGATCGGCAGGAACCACCTGACCAGGCGTTCCGGCGTGGTGATGGCGTCCCAGACGTCCTCGCGTTCTGCCTTGTAGTGCCGCCGGATGACGAGCTTGCCGTCCTCGTACGCGCGATCAGTCATCTTCTGCCTCCAGCCTGCGCTCACGCTTGCCGCGTGCCAGCTCGGTCGCCAGCGCGTCGAGATGCGGTTCCCAGAACCGCCGGAAGTGGTCCAGCCACGCGTCGACCTCCCGCAACGGGTCGGGCGCCACGGCGTAGAGCCGTCGCGTGCCCTCAGGTCTGACCTCGACGAACCCGGACGAGCGCAACACCTTCAGGTGCTGCGACACGGCGGACTGGGTGATCCCGAACTCGGCCTGGACCACCTCGCCGACGTCTCCCGCCGCCCGCTCGCCACTCGCGAGCAGCTCCAGGATCCGCCGGCGCACCGGGTCTGCGAGTACGTCGAACGCGTGCACGGCGGTCACTGTAGTAGCCACGGCTAATATAAGCCAGTGCTAAAGCAACCAGCGGAGCGCGGGTATCTCGCATACCGAGACAACTTTTGCCAGCCCGTAGGATTGAGCACGTGCTGGTGATTCGCCGTGACCTGGTGGACGCGATGGTGGCCCACGCGCGCCGCGACCATCCCGACGAGGCGTGCGGGGTGATCGCCGGGCCGTACGGGTCCGACAGCCCTGAGCGCTTCATGGAGATGGAGAACGCGGAGCGGTCGCCCACGTTCTACCGGTTCGACGCGGCCGAGCAGCTCAAGGTGTGGCGCGAGATGGACGCTAACGACGAGGTGCCGGTGGTCATCTACCACTCGCACACCGCGACGGAGGCGTACCCGTCCCGCACCGACATCTCGTTCGCGGGCGAGCCGGAGGCGCACTACGTGCTGGTCTCCACGCGTGACCCGATCGAGCACGAGCTGCGGTCGTACCGCATCGTCGACGGTGTCGTGACCGAGGAACCGGTCAAGATCGTCGAATCCTGAGTTGCACCCGTTTCCCGGAGGTAGAACCACCATGGCAGTCACCGTGTCGATCCCGACCATCCTGCGCACCCACACCGGGGGCGAGAAGTCGGTGTCCGCTGCCGGTACGACGCTCGCCGAGGTCATCGACGACCTGGAGAACAACCACGGCGGCCTCAAGGCCCGCCTGGTCAAGGAGGGCACGCTGCACCGGTTCGTCAACGTCTACGTCAACGACGAGGACGTGCGCTTCTCCGGTGGCCTCGCGGCCGAGGTGAAGGACGGCGACAACGTCACCATCCTCCCGGCAGTCGCGGGCGGCTGATCTTTCCCATGGCCCGTTACGACTCGCTCCTGGACGCGCTCGGCGGGACGCCGCTGGTGGGCCTGCCGCGCCTGTCGCCGTCCGAGGACGTGCGCATCTGGGCGAAGCTCGAGGACCGCAACCCGACCGGCTCGATCAAGGACCGGCCCGCGCTGGCCATGATCGAGGCGGCGGAGCGGGACGGCGTGCTGCGTCCCGGCGCGACGATCCTGGAGCCGACGTCCGGCAACACCGGCATCTCGCTCGCCATGGCCGCGAAGCTCAAGGGCTACGGCCTGGTGTGCGTGATGCCCGAGAACACCTCGACCGAGCGCAAGCAGCTGCTGCAGGCGTACGGCGCGCGCATCGTGTTCTCGCCTGCCGCCGGCGGGTCGAACCAGGCCGTCGCCACGGCGAAGGAGATCGCCAAGCAGAACCCGGACTGGGTCATGCTCTACCAGTACGGGAACCCGGCGAACGCGGAGGCGCACTTCCGCGGCACGGGGCCGGAGATCCTGAAGGACCTCCCGGAGATCACGCACTTCGTCGCCGGTCTCGGCACGACGGGCACGCTCGTCGGCGTCGGGCGGTACCTGCGCGAGGCCAAGCCGGACGTGCAGATCATCGCCGCCGAACCCCGGTACGGCGAGCTGGTCTACGGCCTGCGCAACCTCGACGAGGGCTTCGTGCCGGAGCTGTACGACGAGTCGGTGCTGACCGGGCGGTACTCGGTCGGGTCCTACGACGCGTTGCGCCGCACCCGGCAGCTGCTGGAGACCGAGGGCATCTTCGCCGGCATCTCGACGGGGGCGATCCTGCACGCCGCGCTGGCCGTGGCGCAGAAGGCCCAGGTCGCGGGGAAGCCGGCGGACATCGTGTTCGTGGTCGCGGACGCGGGCTGGAAGTACCTGTCCACCGGCGCCTACGCCGGAACCCTGGACGAGGCGGCCGCCAAGCTCGACGGCCACCTCTGGGCGTGAGCGATCCGCCGATCTTGTCGGTGGTGCCGAGTAGGTTGTGACGCAGGGGTTCCCAGCTCGGGGGGACCCCTGCGGCAGCGCGCCTCAGCCGTTGAACGCCACGCTCGGCACGCCCTGGCCGACGCCGGGCAGCACCAGCACGGAACCGTTGAGCTGCCGGTCCATCAGCGCCTCGTCGGACAGCCCGACGCGGGCGGACGTCACGTAGAGGTCGGTGAAGTCGGCACCGCCGAAGCAGCACGCGGTCGGGTTGTCGACCGGTACCTCGATCTCGCGGTCGAGCTCACCTGCCGGCGTGTAGCGGCGCACTGCGTGGCCACCCCACAGCGCGACCCACACGCACCCGTCGGCGTCGACGGTGAGCCCGTCCGGCCAGCCTTCGGTGTTGCCCACGTGGGTGAGCGGACGGCGGTTCGCGACGGTGCCGGTGGCGTTGTCGAAGTCGAGGACGTCGATGCGGCGGGTCGGCGTGTCGATGAAGTACATGAGCGTGCCGTCCGGGCTCCAGCCGACGCCGTTGCTCGTGTTCACCTTGTCCACCATGACCTTCGCGGAGCCGTCGCCGGTGATCCTGGCGAGCCAGCCCTCGTCGGCGGCCTGGTCGTAGCGCATCGTGCCGGCCCACAGGCGGCCCGACGGGTCGATGCCCGCGTCGTTGCCGCGCACACCCTCGCGGGCCCAGTAGACGAGCCAGCTCTTGGAGCCGTCGCGGTCGACCAGCGCGATGCCGTCGCGCAGGTTGCAGACGATGCCGCCCTGCGCGCGGGGCTTGGCGGCGCCCACGTGCTGGGGCACCACGAGCACCGCGTCGTCGTCCCGCGCGGGTGCGTACCGGTGCACCTCGGAGGCGAGGATGTCCACCCACAGCAACGTGGAGCTGCTGTGGTCCCACGTCGGCCCCTCGCCCAGCTGGGCGGAGGCACGTACCGCTACTTCGATCGACACCCAACCACCCTAGTTGCCACGTACCCTGGACACGTGGACCGCACCGCGCTCGCGAAACGGGTAATACCGCCGCATCCAGTGCTGTCGTTGCTCGTCGTCGCGGGGTTCGTCGGCTTCCTCTACGTCGTCGAGGCCTTCGACGTGGCGACCGGCGGCTCGCTGGAGGACGACGGCGTGCGGCCGCGTGACTTCAGCGAGTGGGACAACCTGCTGTGGATGCCGTTGATCCACGGCGACTGGAGCCACCTCACCGGCAACGCGGTTCCGTTGCTGCTGCTGGGGTTCCTCGCGAACTCGGGAGGGCTCAAGCAGTTCTTCCAGGTCACCGCGGTCATCTGGTTGTCGTCCGCGCTGGGCGTGTGGGTGCTGGGCAGTGCCGGCAGCCACATCGGCGCGTCCGGGCTGGTGTTCGGCTTCCTCGCGTTCCTGCTGGTGCGCGGGATCTTCGCGCGCTCGTGGCTGCAGATGGTGATCGCCGTCGGCGTGTTCATGCTGTACGGCGCCGCGCTGTGGGGTGTGCTGCCCGGTCAGCCCGGCGTGTCGTGGGAAGGCCACCTGTTCGGCGCAATCGGCGGCGTTCTGGCTGCGTGGGGTGTTTCTCGCGACAATCGGCGCACTACAACACCGGCTACATTCACGGCGTGACGATCGGGATCATGGACTCGGGCGTCGGCGGCCTCACCGTCGCCCGCGCGATCATGGACCAGTTGCCGGGCGAGTCGATCCACTACATCGGCGACACGGCTCATGGTCCCTACGGGCCGCTACCGATCGCGCAGGCGCGCAAGCACGCCCTGGAGATCTGCGACCGGCTCGTGGACGAGGGCGCGAAGATGCTGGTGATCGCGTGCAACACCGCGTCCGCCGCCTGCTTCCGCGACGCTCGTGAGCGCTACGACGTGCCGGTGGTCGAGGTGATCCTCCCAGCGGTGCGGCGCGCGGTGACGACGACCCGCAGCGGCCGCGTCGGCGTGATCGCGACGGTCGGCACGATCAACTCGCACGCCTACCAGGACTCGTTCCAGGCCGCCCGCGACGTGACGGTGACGGCGGCGGCGTGCCCGCGGTTCGTCGACTTCGTGGAGCGCGGCATCACCTCCGGCCGGCAGGTGCTCGGGCTGGCGCAGGCCTACCTGGAACCGTTGCAGCGCGCCGAGGTCGACACGGTCGTGCTGGGCTGCACGCACTACCCGTTGCTGACGGGCGTGATCCAGATCGTCATGGGTCAGCACGTGACGCTGGTGTCGAGCGCCGAGGAGACGGTGAAGGACGTCGTGCGGCTGCTGACCGAGCGCGACGAGTTCGCCACCTCCGGGCCGGCCCTGCACCGGGTGACGTGCACCGGCCCGCCCGAGCGGTTCGCGAAGCTCGCGGCCCGCTTCCTGCCGACCTTCGAACAGTGGGGCTGATGTGCTGCTGACCGTCCTCGGCTGCTCCGGCAGCATTCCCGGACCTGGCGCGGCGGCGTCGGGATATCTGCTGGAGGCCGACGGGTTCACGCTGGCGCTGGAGTTCGGCAACGGGGTGCTGTCGCGGTTCCAGGAGGAGCGGCCGCTGTTCTCGATGGACGCGCTGGTGCTCTCGCACCTGCACCCGGACCACTGCATCGACGTGTCTTCCCTGTACGTGGCAAGGAAATACCACCCCGTTCCGCCCTCCGGGACGTTGCCCGTCCACGCGCCCGCCGACGCGCACTCGCGGTTCGCCGCCGCCTACGCGCCCAACGAGGCCGAGCGGTCGTCGCTGGACATGAGCGACGTCTTCTCCTTCCACGGCCTGGGTTCGCGGGTGGAGATCGGACCGTTCACCGTGGACTCCGCCGTGGTCGCACATCCTTGCGAGGCCTACGGGTTCCGGATCTCGTGCGGCGGGGTGACGCTGGCGTACACCGGGGACAGCGGGCCCTGTGCCGCGCTGGACTCGCTGGCGTCCGGCGCCGACGTGCTGCTGAGCGAGGCGAGCTGGACGCACGCCCCCGACCGGCAGCCGGATCTGCACCTGTCCGGGCGCGAGGCGGGGGAGCTGGCCGCGCGGGCGGGGGCCGGGCGGCTGCTGATCACGCACGTACCGCCGTGGACGTCGCGTGAGGACGTGCTGGAGGAGGCCCGGTCGGCGTTCGGCGGGCCCGGTGAGCTGGTCGTGCAGGGCGGCCGGTACGAGGTGGGGGAGCGGACATGATCAACCTGGAGCGCGTCGGCGAGCACGAGTTCGTCGCTTCCAACGGGCGTGGTGCGTCGGTGCGGATCGGCCGCAAGGGTCAGGAGGGCTCGTTCAGCCCGGTCGAACTGCTGGTCGCGGCCGCCGCCGGCTGCGCCATGGTGACGTCGGAGACGTTGATCCTGCGCAGAACCGGCGGCGAGGAGCTGACAGCGGAGGCGGACGCGGTCCAGTCGGAGAGCGGCAACGAGGTGATCTCCATCCCGGTGACGCTCTCGTACGACCTGTCCGCAGTGGACGACCCGGAGGCGCTGGAAACCGTCGTCCGGCGCGCCGTGGAGCAGTTCTGCACGGTCACGCGGACGTTGAAGCAGTCGGCGACGTCGCCGCTTCAGCTCCCGACGCCGCTCCAGACGGCTTCCGAACCGCTGTGACCGGCGCGCACGGTCTGCACCGTCGTTCCGATCGCGAGCAGCACGACCAGCACGGACACCACGACTGAGAGCACCCGCCACGTCTTCGTGGTGGGTGCCTCCGCCTGGCGTTCGCGGTCCGCGAGCCGGCCCGCGACCAGCAGCGCGATGACCGCGACGCCGAACCCGAGCGCGATGGGCAGCAGCGTGGTGCCGAGGTCCGCGTGCGTCTGGATGACGGGGTTCTGCACCCCGTTGTTCTGCAGCGCCGTCTGCAGGTCCTCGCCGGCCTGCTTGGCCATCGGGACCGCCGCGACGCCTGCCAGCGTGACCCCGAGAACTGGCCACGCGTACCGGCGCCGCCACGCCGGGACCAGCGCGATCGCGACCGAACTGAGCGCCGCGAGAGGCAACAGCACGACCACCGCGTGCACCAGCAAGGGGTGAAGCGGAATACCGTCGATCGTCAGCATGTCTCTCCCTACGCCATGGCGTTCCGCAGGGTTCATTAGGGTATGCGCCGTGGTGCGAAGCGATGGCCGAAACGACGACGTGTTGCGTGACATCCGGATCACGCGTGGATATCAGACCTGGCCCGCGGGCTCGGTCCTGATCGAGTTCGGGAACACCCGCGTGCTGTGCGCCGCGAGTGTCACCGAAGGTGTCCCCCGGTGGCGCCAGGGCTCCGGCCTCGGCTGGGTGACCGCCGAGTACGCGATGCTCCCGTCGGCCACGCACAGCCGCAGCGACCGCGAGTCCGTGAAGGGCCGCATCGGCGGCCGCACGCACGAGATCTCGCGCCTCATCGGCCGTTCCCTGCGTGCCTGCATCGACCTGGCGGCGTTGGGTGAGAACACCATCGTCATCGACTGCGACGTCATCCAGGCCGACGGCGGCACCCGCACGGCCGCGATCACCGGCGCGTACGTCGCGCTGGCCGACGCGGTGACGTACCTGGGCGCGGCAGGCCGCCTGGCCGACCCGTCACCGCTGTCGTGCGCGGTGTCCGCGGTGTCGGTCGGCGTCGTCGACGGCCGCGTGCGTCTCGACCTGCCGTACGAGGAGGACTCGCGCGCGGAGGTCGACATGAACGTCGTCGCCACCGATGCGGGCACGCTGATCGAGGTCCAGGGCACCGGCGAGGGCGCGACGTTCGCCCGGTCCACTTTGGACCGCATGCTCGACATCGCCCTGCAGGGCTGCGCCGAGCTGAACCGCCTCCAGGCCGCCGCTCTCGCCCAGCCGTACCCCGGCATCCTGCCGGAGCCCAAGGCGAGCAAGCGATGAAGCTCCTCCTGGCTTCCCGCAACGCGAAGAAGCTCCGCGAACTCCAGCGCATCGTCGTCGCCGAGGACCTGTCCGGCATCGAGGTGCTGTCCCTGTCGGACGTGCCGGAGTTCCCGGAGGCCCCCGAGACCGCACCCGACTTCGAGGGCAACGCCGTGGCCAAGGCCCGCGACGCCGCCTTGGCCACCGGCCTGGTCTCCATCGCGGACGACTCGGGCCTCGCCGTGGACGAGCTGAACGGCATGCCCGGCGTGCTGTCCGCCCGCTGGTCGGGCCGCCACGGCGACGACGACGCCAACCTGGACCTGCTGCTGGCCCAGCTCGGCGACGTGCCGGACGAGCGCCGCGGCGCGGCCTTCGTCTCGGTGGTCGCCCTCGTGGTGCCCGGCGGCGAAGAGGTCGTCGTGCGCGGCGAGTGGCGCGGCACGTTGCTGCGGGCCCGTCGTGGCACCAACGGCTTCGGCTACGACCCGATCTTCGTGCCCGAGGGGTACGAGATCACCTCAGCCGAGATGACGGCGGAGGAGAAGGACGCGGAGTCCCACCGGGGCCGCGCCCTGAAGCTCCTGGTCCCGTACCTGCGCAAGCTGGCCTAGCTCCGCCGCCACGGTCACACCGTGGCGGCCTGCGCGTGGGCCGCCACCGACACGACGCAGACGCCCGCGGCGATCAGCGCCATGCCGGCGAGCATGGCGAGGTTCAGCGGGTCGGCGAACAGGACCCGGCTCGTGATCGCCACCAGGGCGATGCCGGCGCCTGCCCAGATCGCGTAGGTGATGGCCACCGGCACGCCCATTCTGATCACGAGCGATTCGAGGTAGAGGGCGGTCAGGAAGCCGGCGCCGAGGCCCGCCGTGGGCCACGGTTTGGTGAAGCCGTCCGAGTATTTGAGGCACAGGGTCGCGAAAACCTCCGCGCCCACGGCGAGGGCGAGCAACATCCACTTGAGCATTGAATTTTCCCAGCACGAAATGCACGCAGCGCTAGGCATGCGTGTTGAAGACAACGGTTGACAGTGGGCGAAAAGCCCTGGTCAGCCGCCGCGCGTGGGGAAGTGGACTCGCAAGATGAAATCAGACGGGATGTCGGGGCCGTTAGGTGCCGTCAAACGACACACGGTGTATCACCCTCACCGAAACAGGGGCGGCTTTGTTGCACGCCCTCAGACCCAACATACCTGAAAAAGGGCCGCCGTCGCAGTGGAAGCGACGACGGCCTCACGTTCGGAGTGGGAATCAGGCGGGGAGTTCGCGCAGGAGCTTGGCCACGTGGCCGGTGGCGCGGACGTTGTACATGGCCTTGACGATCTTGCCGTCGGGACCGACGAGGAACGTCGAGCGGATGACGCCCTGGACGGTGCGACCGTAGTTCTGCTTCTCGCCGAAGGCACCCCACTCGGTCAGGACCTTCTTGTCCGGGTCGCCGAGGAGCGGGAACGTCAGGCCCTCGGCGTCGCGGAACTTCGCGAGCTTCTCCTGCTTGTCGGGCGAGATGCCGACGACCTCGTAGCCGGAGTCGGCGAGGGCGCCGAGGTTGTCGCGGAAGTCGCAGGCCTGCTTGGTGCAGCCCGGAGTGCTCGCGGCCGGGTAGAAGTACACGACCACGGACTTGCCGAGGTAGTCGGACAGGGACACCGGCTTGCCCTCGCTGTCGGGCAGCGTGAACGCGGGCGCGGTGTCACCAGGTTCGAGACGACTGGTCATGCCCGAAAGACTAGGCCTGGCCCTCGAAGACGGTGGGCGCGTCCTGGCCCTGCCCGCCCGGCTGGATGGTCAGCTGCATGCGCACCGGCGCCTCGGGCACCGCGAACGCCAGCTGGAGCTGGGTGTCGCGGCCCGGCGGGAGTTCGGCGACGGCGGCGGCGAGGCCGTTGAGGCCCTGCACGGAGTCGACGAGCTCGGCGGCGGGCTCACCGTCCGCCGTTGCGCGCACGGAGAGCTGAGAGGGCAGGTAGGGGGCCTTGGAGCCGTTGTAGACGGTGATCGTGAAGACGGCGGTGCGCCTGGCCTTCGGGATCGCCGTCTCGGACGGTGCGAGGGAGCGGGGGGCGGAGACCACGACGGACAGGCCCGAGGCCCACACGCGCTGCGTGCCGTACCCGGCGGCGCCGGACGCGCTCGGCGTCTCGGCTCGCTGCTCGACCGTCAGGTTCTCGTCGGGGGTGACGGCGACACTGGGGCCCGCACATCCCGCCACGGCCAGCATCAGGCACAGGCCCGCGGCCGATTTGGCGAACTTCACGAACTCCCCTTTCCCACCCCGGCGGTGGGTGTGAGCGACTCACGTCAACTGTGACGGTGCCGAAGAGGGAAGTGCGAACGAAAGAGGCCTCTGAAGCGGACCTGGTGCCGGGACGTGGCCGACTCGTAATGGGCGGCGTGGGCGGCGCCACAGAGTGCGCCGGCCCCACGCCGTCCTTGCGGCCGAGGCCGCGGGTCACGCTAGGGAGCGCGTCGGGGGGCGTGCGCGCTCACACCGATCATCGCCGACTGTGTGCCACGCGCTACAAGCGGAGCCGTTTATCACCCGTTCAGACCAGTGTTAGTCGTACAAAACGTGAAGGTCACGCCTGACCGACTCACGTATGTGCGGCTGAACGGCCCAGCGACGGCGTCCGTTCGGCCACCTCGCTGAGGAGTTCGAACGAACGCAGACGGTCATCGTGCCCGTGCACGATGGTCGTCACCATCAGTTCGTCGGCCGCCGTCGACTCCATCAACTCGTCCAGCCCGGAGCGGACCGTTGAGGGGGACCCGATGATCTGGCTGGACATGCGGTCCTCGATCACCAGCTCGTCGATCTCGGTGTACGGGTAGTCCGCGGCCTCCTGCGGGGTGGCCAGCGGAGCCGGGCGGCCCTGGCGCAGCCGCACGAAGGAGAGCGCTCCCGGGCCCGCGATGTAGCGGGCGTGCTCGTCGGTGTCGGCGACGACCACCGAGGCGCACACCATCGCGTAGGGCTCGTCGAGCACCTCGGACGGCCGGAAGTGCCGCCGGTACAGATCCAGCGCGGGCAGCGTGTTCTGCGCGCTGAAGTGGTGGGCGAACGCGAACGGCAGGCCCAGCATGCCCGCTGCCTGCGCGCTGTAGCCGGACGAGCCGAGCAGCCAGATCGGCGGCTTGTTGCCCGCGGCGGGCACGGCGTTGAGCTCGGCGGTGCCCTCGAAGTACTTGATCAGCTCGGTCAGCTCCTGCGGGAAGTTCTCCGCGGACAGACCTGCCTCGGTGCGCCGCAACGCCCGCGCCGTCTTCTGGTCGGTGCCGGGCGCGCGGCCGATGCCGAGGTCGATGCGGCCGGGGTGCAGCGCCTCGAGCATGCCGAACTGCTCGGCCACCACCAGCGGCGCGTGGTTGGGCAGCATGACGCCGCCCGAACCGACGCGGATCGTCTCGGTCGCGTCCGCGATGTGCCCGATCAGCACGGCGGGCGCCGACGAGGCGATGCCCGGCATGTTGTGGTGCTCGGCGAACCAGTAGCGGTGGTAGCCGAGGCGTTCGGCCTGCTGAGCGAGCTCCCGCGAGTTCCGCAGCGCGGTCGTCGCGTCCGACCCCGACGTGATGGGGGCGAGGTCGAGAACGGACAGCGGGATCTCAGTGAGACGGCTCATGCATCGATCAACACCGATACTTCGTGACTTCTTCCGTGAGCCGGGTAACTCGTTTCGCGGCCTTCTCGTACGTGGTGCCCTCCGGATGCAGCGTCAGCACCGCGACGATGCTGAACCAGCACGTCCCGGACGTGTGCAGGGCCGGGGACTTCGTGTCGAGGTCCCACTGCACGCGCGGACGCGGCCTGTCGACGCACGGCTTCGTCGGGTCGCCGAACCCCGACCAGCCCTGCTTGAACGCGGGCTTCCACGTGGCGGACGGCAGCCCGAACGACTGGTCGAACCCGTCCGACGCGCACTTCTCGGCCCGCTGCAGGTGCCCCATGATCGTGTGCCGCACCTTCGGCTTCGCTTCCTCCAGCACGTACCGGTAGATCTTCACGACGTCCGAGGCGCTCACGGCCGTGTAACCCCACATGCCGCGCTTCTCCGGCGGCCGCGTGTCTTCGAGCTTCAACCGCTCGGCCGTGCGCACGACGAGCTGCTCCCACCCGTTCTCCACCCACAGCTCGCTCGCCGCGTTGTCGTCGCTGACCCGCAGCATGGGTTCGATGCGCGGGTCGTCGCCCCGCGTCTCCAGCTGTTCGATCGCGATCAGGATCTTCACCAGCGAGGCGGATCTGATCGGTTTGTGCACGTCCCGGCCGGTCACCTGGTGCGTGATCCGGTCGTAGACCGCGTAGGAGGCCGTCGGCGCGGGCACGGGCGCAGCAGCGGAAACGGGTGCCGCGAGCAACGCCATCGTCAGAGTTATGTGCACGCTCCCGGAAGCTAGCGGTCACCCGGACCTTTTGCGCGATGTTTTGTGGATCACAGGTGAGAAGAATCGACTGCCTCCTGCCGTTGACCGAGATGTGACGGATGTGGTGGTGATCGGCGCGGGACAGGCGGGCCTGTCCGCCTCGTACTTCCTGCGGCGCCGCGGAGTCGGCCACGTGGTGCTGGACGCGAACGACGCTCCCGGCGGCGCCTGGCTGCACCGCTGGCCGAGCCTGCGGATGCGGACCGTGCACGGCATCCACGAGCTGCCCGGCATGCCGTTCGAGCAACCCTCACCCGACGAGGTCGCCAACGAGGCCATCCCGTCCTACTTCGCCCGCTACGAACAGCTCTTCGACCTGCCCGTCGTGCGTCCGGTGAACGTCACCCGGGTGGTGAACGACGGTGCGCTGCTCAAGGTCGAGACCACCGGCGGCGTCTGGACCACCCGCGGCCTGATCAACGCGACCGGCACGTGGCGCCGACCGTTCTGGCCGTACTACCCGGGCCAGGAGACGTTCCAGGGCCGCCAGCTGCACACCGCCGACTACCAGGGCCCCGCCGACTTCGCGGGCAAGCGCGTCGTGGTCGTGGGCGGCGGCGCGTCGGCCACGCAGCTGCTGATGGAACTCGCTCCCTTCGCCGCGGAGACCCGCTGGGTCACGCGCCACGAACCGGTGTGGCGGGAGGGCCCGTTCACCGAGGACTACGGCCGCTGGGTGGTCGGCATGGTCGAGGAACGCGTCCGGGCCGGCCTGATCCCGCGCAGCGTCGTCAGCGTCACCGGCCTGGCGCTGACCGACCAGACGCGCGCCGCCATCGCCTCCGGGGTGCTGGACCGCAAGCCGATGTTCGAGCGCGTCACTCCGACCGGCGTCGAGTGGGCGTCCGGGGAACGCTTCGACGCCGACATCATCCTGTGGGCCACCGGCTTCCGGCACGACCTGGACCACCTCGCGCCGTTGCACCTGCGTGCCTCCGGCGGCGGGATCCAGGTGGACGGGACCCGTGTGGTGTCCGACCCGCGCATCCACCTCGTGGGGTACGGGCCCTCGGCCAGCACGATCGGGGCGAACCGGGCCGGGCGCAGCGCCGTCCGTGAGCTGATGGGCTACCTGGACAGCCTCAAGGTCGCGAGCTGACCCGCCTCTTCGAAAGGCGGGTCACCACGAAGACCAGCACGGCCACCACCGCCAGGCCCAGGACCACCTTCGAGCCGATGCCCACGTACTGCTCGACGAGGTGCCAGTTGTCGCCCAGCAGGTAGCCCGCCAGGATCAGCGCCGTGTTCCACAGGAGGCTGCCTGCGGCGGTGTAGGCGAGGAACGGTGTCAACCGCATGCGTTCGACGCCGGCCGGGATCGAGATCAGACTGCGGAAGACCGGGATCATGCGGCCGAAGAAGACCGCCCGGTAGCCGTTGCGCAGGAACCAGGCCTCTGTCCTGTCCACATCGGACACTCGGACCAGGGGCATGCGGGAGGCGATGCGGCGGACCCGGTCGCGGCCCAGCGCGGCGCCGACCCAGTACAGCAACAGCGCGCCGACGACCGAGCCGAGCGTGGTCCAGAGGATGGCGTCGAGCAGCGACATCTTGCCCTGGGCCGCGGTGAAGCCGGCCAGGGGCAGGAAGACCTCGCTCGGCAGCGGCGGGAACAGGTTCTCCAGCGCGATCGCCAAAGCCGCTCCGGGTGCGCCGGCCGTGTGCATCAGGTCGGTGACCCAGTCGACCAAGTTCATGTCATCCAAGCTACGGACGGCGTGGCGCGGGGACATTGGGGTGAACCGCAAGATCGGGGTGGGGAAAACCCCACCCCCGATCTGGGGGATGACCACTAGGGGTGCCGAATCCTTGTGCCCGCGCGGGAAGCGCGGTCGTTCTGCGCGCCATCGCCACCGTCCGGAACGCACAGGGTGAGAGTCCTCACGCCGAGCACGGACCGTGCCAGGTCATCCACAGAGGATCCGGCGGGCGGTGGGCGACAAAGCGGAACGCCGGCGTCTCGCGCGGTGTGCCATTGGTCCACATCGTTCCGGAAAGGCCTTTCTGGCGTGTAATCGTTTGACTACGATCGGGTTCGATGGCTGACCAGGTGGGGACGTGTGCGTTCTGCGGCACCTCGACCGCCACTTCCCGGCGCAGACACGCCCGGTACTGCTCGAACGCGTGCCGTCAGCGGGCATACCGGCAGCGCGTGCACGAACCCGTTACGGCACTGGACAGTTTCGTCGGTCGCGACGCCGAACTGGTCCGGCTCGGCGGGTTCGCCGGCACGCGCGTGCTCACGCTCGTCGGACCGGCGGGCGTCGGGAAGAGCAGGCTGGTCAAGGAGTTCGCTGGAAGCCGGGCGACGTGGGTCGAGCTCGCCCCGGCGAACGACGTGGCGCGCGCCTGTGCGGCGGCGCTCGGTGAGCCGGTCGGCGAGCCCGTGCTGAGCACGCTGGTGCGCGCGCTGGCGGGCCGCGAGACGCTGCTGGTGCTGGACAACTGCGAACGCGTCGCGGCGGAGTGCGCCGCGCTGCTGGAACCGTTGCTGCTCGGCTGCCCCGGCCTCACTGTCATCGCGACCAGCCGCGAACCGTTGCGGGTGCCGGGCGAGGTCCTCTTCGCGGTGCAGCCGTTGTCGATCACGGACGCGGTGGAGCTGTTCGCCGACCGCGCCCGCGCGAACCAGGTGGGCCTGCGGCTCGGCGACGGGGACGCGCTGGCGGCTCTGTGCGCGCGCCTGGACCGCCTCCCGCTGGCGATCGAGCTCGCGGCCAGGCTGGTGACCCTGTTGCCCGTCAGGGAGGTCCTGGCGCGGCTCGACGACCGGCTGGAGCTGCTCAACCGGGGCAACCGCACCGCCGCGGAACGCCACCAGAGCCTGCGCGCCGCGATCGGGTGGAGCTACGACCGCCTGAGCGCCGACGAGCAGCACGTGTTCCGGTGCATCTCGCAGCGGCCAGGCGGCTTCGGGCTCGACGTCGCGGTCCAGGCCTGCGACCTGCCCTCGGACCGAGTGCTGGTGCTGCTGTCCGCGCTCGTGGCCAAGTCGCTGCTCACGTTCAGCGGGGCCGGCCGGTTCGAGCAGTTCGAGTCGGTCCGGCTCTACGGCAGGGAACGGCTCGCGGAGCAGTTCGCCGGGGAGGCGTCCGGGCCTAATCCGAAGGTGGTCCGCCGCGGGGCAGCCCCTGCGGCGAACCACTGAAAAGTGCTGACCCGGGGTGCGGGGCGCCCCCGCAGGACACGCGATCTGACCTGGGCGAACGTGCTCCGTGAGCACACTTGACCCAGGAAGATGGTGAGGTCGGGGGGACTCGAACCCCCACTGGCTGGGACCTAAACCCAGTGCCTCTGCCAATTGGGCTACGACCCCTCGGGTGGAAGCCTATAGGCATTCCATGTACACGCTCTCCCGGGTCGCGCGAAGCCGCACTCCTGGCCGTCCACTACGGTTGCGGGCAGAACCGCTGCTAGGAGGACATGTGGCTCGCGATCCCGACACCATCCAGCGCGAGATCGAGCAGGCTCGTACCGCGCTGGCCGCCACCCTGGACGAGCTCAGCGAGCGCGCCAACCCGCAGAAGCTCGTCGAGCAGGGCAAGTCGTCCGTGCTCGACGTGCTGAGCCAGCCCAAGGTCAAGTACACCCTGATCGCGGTCGGCGCCGTGGTCGGCTTCGCGCTGGTACGCAAGCTCTTCCGCTAGGAAACCCGCACCAACGGCAGGAGCACCTGCTCGACGACCTTCTCCACGAACGGCTCGTCGAGCGGGTCCCCGGTCAGCATCAGCCGGTAGATCAGGGCGGCGCCCGCGATCTCGACCGCCATGCCGCGCGGTGCGTCGGCCTTGAGCTCGCCCCGTTCGGCGGCCCGGTCCAGGATGCCGCGCAGCACGTCGCGCTGCGAGATCAGGAACGTCTCCCGGAACGCCGCAGCCAGCTCGGGCTCGTGCGGCAGTTCGCCCACGAGTGCCTGAGCGGCCTTGCCGATCGGTCCGGAGAGGAACGCGGCGAACGACGAGAGGAACTCGCGCAGGTCTCCGGCCAGCGAGCCGGTGTCCGGTGCCGCGAGGTTCTGCGTGGCGAGCTGGGTGCACGTGTCGATCACGAGATCGAGCTTCGACTCCCACCGCCGGTAGATCGTCGCCTTGCCCGCTCGCGCGCGGGCCGCCACCGCGTCCATCGTGAGGGCCCGGTACCCGACCTCGGCCATCACCTCGAGCGCTGCCTGACGTAACGCGTCGTCCCTGCTGGCATCGCGAGGACGGCCCCGCTGGGGGACCCTGCCCTCGTTGAACGCCGCTGTCGACACAGCCATGCCACCTCCTCGTACAAGGCCACGGCTGATGCGTGTCCTCCCCGCCCCTTTGGCGGCACATCCTAGGCGTCCTGCCCGGCTCGCAGGGCGAGCAGCACCCGGTTGTTGCATCGTGTTGAGGTTGGTCGGTCCAGCGCGATGTGGCCCAGAACTCCTACCTTTCGAAGGTCTGGACCAGGCTACCTCGCCGCGCGGCTGACCTCGAGCAGTTGGCATGCGCGTGGGAGGAGCTGGCAATGTTCTTCGGCAAAACACGTCTTCTCGGGAAGTTCACGGCTGCGATGTCGCCGGGTCGGCCAAGTGCGGCGATCTGCAAAGAGGCCAGGACATCGGGTGTCTTGGCCTGTGACGGCACGCCGGAACGTGTCCGGGAGGAGTTCCCGGTCCGAGATCCGCGGACTTCCTGTCGGAAACCTGAAGATCGCGACCGGTCCGGACGGACCCCGGGAGGTGTCAAGCGGGTGGTCTCGCTGGCCGTGCTGTCCACAATGGCCGGTGCGGTCCTGGTCGCCCCCGCAGCCAGGGCGCTGCCGGACGGCCTCGCCCTGACCCCGCCGATGGGCTTCAACAACTGGAACACCACCGCCTGCGGCACCGAGTTCAACGAGGCGATGGTCAAGGGCATCGCCGACATCTTCGCGTCGAAGGGCCTGAAGGACGCGGGCTACGAGTACGTCAACATCGACGACTGCTGGGCCGAGAAGACCCGTGACGCCGCCGGCAAGCTCGTCCCGAACCGCACCCGGTTCCCCAACGGCATCAAGGCCGTCGCGGACTACGTGCACTCCAAGGGCCTCAAGTTCGGCATCTACACCTCGGCCGGCACCGCGACCTGCGAGAAGGACAACGGCTTCCCCGGCGGCCTCGGGCACGAGGAGTCCGACGCGGAGCAGTTCGCGTCCTGGGGTGTCGACTACCTGAAGTACGACAACTGCAACAACCAGGGCGTCGACGCGAAACAGCGTTACCGCAAGATGCGCGACGCGCTGAAGAAGACCGGCCGTCCGATCGTGTTCTCGTTGTGCGAGTGGGGCCAGAGCAAGCCGTGGGAGTGGGCCTCCGACACCGGGCACCTCTGGCGCACCACCGGCGACATCGTGGAAACCTGGCCGCGCACGATGGAGATCTACGAGGAGAACGTGGTGCTGGACTCCTACGCGGGGCCCGGCCACTGGAACGACCCGGACATGCTCGAAGTCGGCAACGGCAAGATGAGCGCCGTGCAGTACCGCAGCCACTTCTCGCTGTGGGCGATCATGGCCGCGCCGCTGCTCATCGGCTCGGACCTGCGCAAGGCCTCCGCCGACACGTTCACGATCCTGGAGAACAAGGACGTCATCGCGGTCGACCAGGACCGGCTGGGCGTGCAGGGCAAGCGGATCCGCACCACCGGCAGGTCCGGCGTCGACGTGATCGTGAAGCCGCTGGCGAACGGCGACAAGGCCGTGGCACTGTTCAACAAGTCCGAGTCCACGCAGACCATCTCGACCTCGCTGGCGGAGATCGGCACGTCCGGTCCGGCGGTCCTGAAGGACCTCTGGACGAAGTCGGCGCACACCACGTCCGATGCGATCTCGGCCTCGGTCCCGTCGCACGCCACGGTGATCTACCGCGTCTCGAAGGACGGCCCGGTCCCGCCCGCCGGCACCACCGGGTGACGCCTCGCGCCACCTGTGCGTAGTCCGATGAGGATGGCCTGTGACCTGGTGTAACGACGGTCACAGGCCGTCTGATATCCCGTGCATGAAGGCAACGCGTCTACTCCCTGCCCTCGCGGTGGCCGCCGCGCTGGCGCTGGCGCCGGGTCTGGCGCTCGCCGACCCCGGCAACGGCAAGGGCAGCGGGATCACGAACAACCCGAACGTCCCGCCTGGACAGTCCGCGCAGGACACCTCCGTGCCGCAACCGCCGTCGAACGCGGACTTCAGCGGCAACGGCGCGAACGTCTCCGGTCCGTACGACTCGACCCGTGACGGCTCGCCGTCGCAGAACGGGAACGGCACGGGCGAGGCGAACGGCAAGCCGTGCGCCGGCTGCGTCGGCAAGGCCGACAACAAGAACCCCCGTGGCCAGCAGCCGGGTGGCTCGGACGCCAACTCCGGCTACGAGTGCGACTCGAACCACGGCGTGGGCCGCGGCAACCCGGCCCACACGGGCTGCACACCCGCGGAAACGCCTCCGGTGACCACCACCCCGGTGACCACCCCGCCGACCACCACCGCGGTCCCGCCGGCGGTCCAGCAGGGCGGAGCCCCGCCGGCACCTCAGGCGGCTCCGGCTCGCGAGGTCGCGGAGGAACTGGCGTTCACCGGCTTCGACCTGCTGCCGCTGGGCCTGGCCGGGCTCGTGCTCGTGGGTGGCGGTGGCGCGGCGGTGGTCATGGCCGGCCGGGCCCGGAAACCCTGACCGCGAGAGCGAGCTGGGTCAGGTACCGCTTCACGATCCGGCCGTCGTAGCGCGTGTCGATCAGCTGACGGACGTCCGCGAGCAACGGGTCGCGGTCCGGCAGCGCGATGTGGTTCGAGTACGTGAGAAGCAGGTCTGCGTACGCCTCGGTGTCGTAGCCCTGCTCCCACTCGTACCGGTGGAACTCGGGCTCGCCGAAGTACGCGCTGTCGTCGAACTCGCAGGGGATCGCCGACGCGGGAGAGAGCCGCAGGCCCGGTGGCGTGCTGGAATCCCAGCGCTCGTAGCACTCCTGCACGTCCACGAAGAACTGCTCGGTACCGCCCGCGACGTGGTGCGTCGAGATCACGGCCAGCGAACCGCCCGGCCGCAGAGCCGCGGCACAGCGGGCCATCCGGGTGGCGGGGTCGAGCCAGTGGAACGCCGTGGCCGACACCACCAGGTCGAACGGGTCCGGCAGCGGCCAGACGTCGAAGTCCGCCACGACCACCTGGGCGGCGGGAGCGTGGGCACGGGCGACGGCCGCCAGATCGGGGCTCAGCTCGACCGCCGTCACCTCGCCCAGCGCCGTCAGCGGCAGCGTCGCCTGGCCGGTGCCGGGGCCGATCTCCAGGATGCGCGGGCCGGACAGGCGTTCGAACAGCTGCTGGGGATAGGTGGGACGTGCCCGGTGGTACCGGGCCGCGTCTTCGCCGAAGGTGGTGCGCAAACGCTCGCGGTCGGTCACCCGCCGAATTCAAGCGACCGGGACGGCAGCGCGTCCAGCCCGTTTCGCGCGAACGCCGTCCAGACGCCCCGCATCGTCTTGGCCAGCACGGGATCCGGTTCCTGCCCGGCGAGCATGCCCGCACCGAGCCAGCCCTCCGGGTCGAACAGGAACGGCAGTTCCATGCAGTGGCACGAGCCCAGCGGGGCTCCGGCCGGCGCCCACCCGAACAGGTAGGTGGCGACCCGGCCGCCCGCCGCCGTCCAGTCCTGCACCAGCTGACGCGCACCGCCGGCGAAGATCAGCTCGGTCACGGCCTCCCAGTGCGCCGGGTCCGGCACGTACGGGCTGCCGTCGTCGGCCGTGTGCCCGACGAGCAGTTCGACGCGCGACGCGGCCGCGGTGAGATCGGCGCCGACCTCCGGTGCGAACGGCATACCGCCCGACGGGACGAACCGGGGACCGACGGCGGCGACGGCCGCGACCTGGGCCGCCAGCACGTCGTCCACCGAGGTGGAGGCGTCGACGGAGATCGCCGCGCGCAAGGCCGCCGTCATCTCCTCGCGTTCGGGGCTGCGGGTGCCCATCGGCGCGCTCTGCATGATCGCGCGGTGGAACAGGCCCTCCGTGTCGGTGAGCATCAGCGCGTACACCGAGTCGCCGCCCGCGGACTGCCCGAAGACCGTGACGTTCGCGGGATCACCGCCGAACGCCGCGACGTTGTCCCGCACCCACCGCAGCGCCACGAACTGGTCGAGCAGGCCGAGGTTGTCACGCAGGTAACCGAAGACGCCGAGGCGGTAGCTGACGTTGACGACCACGACGCCTTCCGAGGCCAGCAGCCCGGCCTCGTACTTCGTGGACTCGCCGCTGCCCGTCACGTACGCGCCGCCGTGGAACCAGACCATCACCGGCAGACCGGACGCGCCGGCCGGAGCGGTCACCGAGAGCACCTGGCAGTGCTCGTCGAACGACAGGCCCTCGACCGAGCTGCCGACCACCGACGCCAGCGCCGACGGGGGCTGCGGGCAGGCGGGGCCGCGCCGTGAGTCGTCGATCACCCCGTCCCAGGCGACCGGGGACGGCGCGGCGAAGCGGTCGGCTGTCGCGTAACGGATTCCGCGCGCCCGTACGAGGCCTTCGGCAGTGATCACCGCCCGATACTAAGCACGAGTAAGCAATTCCACAGCGTCTCGATTCGGCGGAAACGCGGGGACAGGAGCACGATGTAACGGTTGGGCAACGAGGCAGAGGAGGCGCCCGGTGCGGGCTACGACGATCTACGGCACCCGAGACATCCGAGTCGAGGAGGTGCCGGACGCGGCCGTCCAGGAGGCCACCGACGTCGTCGTCCGGGTCGAGCTCGCGTGCATCTGCGGCAGCGACCTGTGGGCGTACCGGGGCGTGGCCAAGCGCGCCGACGGGCAGCGGATCGGGCACGAGTTCCTCGGCATCGTCGAGGAGGTCGGCAGCGAGGTCCGCAGCGTCCAGGTCGGCGACCGCGTCATCGCGCCGTTCGTGTGGAGCGACGGCACGTGCGCGTACTGCCAGGCCGGGCTGCAGACGTCCTGCCGCAGCGGCGGTTTCTGGGGCAGCAAGGGCAGCGACGGCGGGCAGGGCGAGGCCGTGCGCGTGCCGCAGGCCGACGGCACGCTGGTCCGGGTGCCCGCGGACGCGCCGGCGGCGTTGCTGCCCGCGTTCCTCAGCCTGAGCGACGTCATGGGCACCGGTCACCACGCCGCCATCGGCGCGGGTGTCGGTCCCGGCAGCACGGTCGCGGTCGTCGGTGACGGCGCGGTCGGGCTGTGCGGTGTGCTCGCGGCCAAGCGGCTCGGCGCCGAGCGGATCATCGCGATGGGCCGCCACGAGGACCGAGCCAAGATCGCGAGGCTCTTCGGTGCCACGGACCAGGTCGCCGAACGCGGTGAGGCCGCGGTCGAGCGGATCAAGGAGATGACCGGCGGGCTCGGCGCGTCCGCGGTGCTGGAGTGCGTCGGCACCGAGCAGTCGTGGGAGACCGCGATGGGCATCGTGCGCGACGGCGGCCGGATCGGCTACGTCGGTGTGCCGCACGAGATGCCGGGGCTTCCGCTGGGCAAGCTGTTCGGCCGCAACATCGCCATCGGCGGCGGCGTCGCGCCCGTGCGGGCGTACCTGCCGGAGCTGCTGGCCGACGTGCTCGCCGGGCGAATCGACCCCGGTCCCGTCTTCGACCGGACGGTCACGCTCGACGACGTCGCGCTGGGCTACCAGGCGATGGACGAGCGGACCGCCCTCAAGGTCATCGTGCAGCCGTCGTGAGCACGTAGTCCTCGGCGCGCACGCGCTTGGTCCGCATCCAGTACCGCCAGGTGAATCCCGGCCACACGGTGCGGTTCACGCCCTGCGCGTCGAGGTACCAGCTCTTGCAGCCGCCCTGGGTCCACACACCCTTGGTGAGCTTCTGCTGGAGTTCCTCATTGAACTCCTGCTGGGCCTCCACTCGCACGTCCAGCTCCTCTGCGCGGTGTTTTTCGAGGAGCTGGAGGCACTGCGAGATGTACCGGATCTGCGACTCGATCATGAACACGACCGAGTTGTGCCCGAGTCCGGTGTTGGGGCCCAGCAGGAAGAACAGGTTGGGGAAGCCCGAGACCGTGATGCCGTAGTAGGTCTCGATGCCCTCCTGGCGCCACTGCTTCGCGAGGTCGACGCCGCCCTTGCCCTGGATGTCCAGGTAGTCGAACGAGTCGACGACGTGGAACCCGGTGCCGTAGATGATGACGTCGACCTCGTGCTCGACGCCCGAACTGTCCACGATGGACTTCTCGCGGACCTCGGAGACCTTGTCCGTCACCAGGTCGACGTTCGGGTTGCCCAGCGCGGGGTAGAAGTCGTTGGAGATCAGCACGCGCTTGCAGCCCATGGTGTAGTCGGGCTTCAGCTTCTTGCGCAACGCCGGGTCCGGCACCTGCTTCTTCATGTGCCGCAACGCGATGCCCTGCGCGAACTGCATGATCTTCGGGTTGACCGCGAAGCCCAGCGCCGACGACTCGCGCGTCCAGTACACGAAGTTGCGGTAGGCCCGTTGCGTGAAGGGCAGGGCGCGGAACAGCTTCTGCTCCCAGCCGTTGATCTCGCGGTCTGCCTTGGGCATGATCCACGGCGGCGTGCGCTGGAAGATCTTCATCGACGCGACCTGGCCGGCGATCTTCGGCACGAACTGGATCGCGGACGCGCCCGTGCCGATGACGGCGACGCGCTTGCCCGTCAGGTCGTAGTCGTGGTCCCACTGCGCCGAGTGGAACGCCTTGCCGCTGAAGTTCTCGATGCCCGGCAGCTCCGGGACGTTCGGGATGTGCAACGCTCCGACGCCCGCGACCAGTGCCTGTGCCGTGTAAGTGTCGCCTTGCTCGGTCGTGACGTTCCAGCGCTTGGCCTCGTCGTCCCACTGCGCGCCGGAGACCTTGGTGTTGAAGCGGATGTGCGGCCGCAGCCGGTACTTCTCGGCGACGCGCTGCAGGTAGTCGAAGATCTCGCCCTGCCGCGCGAACATCCGCGACCACTTCGGGTTCATCTCGAACGAGAACGAGTACATGTGCGACGGCACGTCACACGCGCAGCCCGGGTAGGAGTTGTCCCGCCAGGTGCCGCCGAGGTCGGCCGCCTTCTCCAGCACCACGAAGTCGTGCTCACCGCGACGCTTCAGCTCGATGGCCATGCCGAGGCCGGAGAAGCCGGTGCCGATGACGAGCACTTTCGTCTCTCGGTGCATGGGGAAGTCCCTCCGCTTGCGGTAGCTACTTCGCAGTAGGTTACCCCGAGTAAGTTACGAGCGGTAGACTCCATTTGTGACAGCTCCACGGCGCCGCATGCCCAAGGCCCAGCGCATGGCCCAGATGCTCGCCGTCGCTGAGGAGATCTTCGCCGAGCAGGGCTATCTCGCCACCTCGATGGACGAGATCGCCGAACGCGTGGGCGTCTCGAAGCCGATGCTCTACGAGTACTTCGGCTCGAAGGAAGGCCTGCTCATCGGCTGCATCCACCGTGCGCGCACAGAGCTGCGGGAGAAGACGGCGGCGGCGATCGCGGGTGCCGGGAGCCCGGAGGAGTTCCTGCGGCTCGGCCTGCTCGCGTTCTTCGAGTTCATCGACGAGCACCGCAGGTCGTGGGCGTTGCTGCGGCAGGAGGCGGCCGTGGCCGTGCCGTCGGCGCAGGAAGAGGTGGAAGGCATCCGTCAGCAGCAGACGGACATGATCGGGGCAGTGCTGGCGTCGTTCACGCCGGAGATCGACCCGCTGGAGGCGGAGGCGTTCGCCGAGATCGTCGTCGGCGCGACGGAACGCCTCGCGGTGTGGATGGAGCGCAGGCCCGCGGTGGGGCCCGCGCTCGCAACCGACTACGTGATGGCCGTGATCTGGCCGGGTGTCGCGGACCGGCTGGTGCCGGTCAGCTCGCTGCCTTCACCCGCTCAGCCCGCATAGCGCTGACGGCGGGCAGGTCCAGCGGTGCGGGCTTCACACCCGTCGCCCACTCGATCAGCAGGTCCGCGATCTGCGGGTTGCGCGGCAGCACGGGGCCGTGCAGGTAGGTGCAGAGGATCCGGCCCTGGACGGCGCCCTCGACGCTGCCGTCGTTGCCGGTGCCGACCTTGACGTGTGCCAGGGGACGGGCGGCCGGGCCGAGCACGGTGCGGCCCTGGTGGTTCTCGAACCCGGTCAGCACACCCTCGAAGAGGCCACCGGCGGGCTCGGCGATGACCTCGCCGATCGCGCGGCTGCCGCCGGCGTGCGAGGTCGAGTCGATCAGGCCCATGCCGGGGTGCGTGACGTTGTCGGCACGGGTGAAGCTCTCGCCGAAGATCTGGATGCCGGCGCAGACGCCCAGCACCACGGCGTTCTTCGTGACGGCGCGCTGCAGGCCGGGGTGCTCGCGCAGGTGCTTGACCGCCAGCGTCTGCGCGGTGTCCTCACCTCCGCCGACGACGTAGATGTCGCACGAGTCCGGCACCGGCTGGCCGTAGTTGATCGGCACGATCTCGGCTTTGATACCGCGCCACGTCATGCGCTTCTCGAGGACCACGGCGTTGCCGAAGTCGCCGTACGTGCCGAGGAGATCCGGCAGCACGAGCGCGATCTGGATTGTCGACTCACTCATCAGCGGCAGCCCTGGCATTCAAGTCGCGGAACGCGGTGTAGTTGGCGATGACCTCGACCGCCCCCTGCGGCATCTGGTCGATGGCCTTCAGCGGGTCGGGCACGATCGTGTGCTGGACCTCGGCGTAGGTCAGGCGGACGGCGAGATCGGTCGCCCGTTCGCCGGACGCGATGACCGTGCGGCCCTGGAGGCGCTCGAACGGGACGTCCCACAGCCAGCTCAGGTCGCGGCCGTCGGCCTCCTGGGCGTTGATCACCAGGACGGCCGGGTGGTTGGCCTCCTTGACGACCGTGAGGGTCTCGCTCCAGCCCGCCGGGTTCTTGCTGAGCAACAGGCGCGCGCTGCGGCCGTTGCGCTGGATCGTGCGGTAGCGGCCGCTGACGTTGGAGACGCCGCGCAGACGACGCACCGCCTCCTCGGCGGTGACGCCCATCGCGTGGGCGGCGGCGGACGCCATGACGGCGTTGGCCTGGTTGAACTTGCCCGGCAGCGTGAGGCGCAGCTCGAGCTTCTGGTGCTCCGGCGTGATCATCGCTTCGTCGGCGGTGATCCAGTTCGGGTGCGGCCGTGCGAGGTCGCAGCCCGTGCAGTGCCAGTGCTCGCCCTGCCAGCGGATCGGGTTGCCGCAGCGCGGGCAGCTCGCCGAGTCGTGGTGCCAGCCGGTGCCGGTGGCGACCCAGACGACCTTCGGCGCGTTCCAGGCCGCGCTCGTCACCATCACGTCGTCGCAGTTCGCGATGATCGTGCAGTTCTGCAGCTTGTTGACGGCGTCGCGCAGCGACCGCTCGATGGTGCGGACCTCGCCGACCCGGTCGAGCTGGTCGCGCGAGAGGTTCAGGATCACCGCGACGGACGGGTTGCTGGCGCCCGCGACGGCCGGGAAGTAGGCCTCGTCGCACTCCAGCACGGCGTACGGCGCGTCCGGCTGCTTCGAGAGTGCCGTGACGTGGCCGTCGGGCATGTTCGCGCCGCTGTGGTTCGTGGCGACCTCGCCGAGCGCGCCCACGGCCCGCGCCAGCATCATCGTGCTGGTGGTCTTGCCGTTGGTGCCCGTCACGACGGCGACCCTGCGGCCCTGGGTGAGGCGGTTGAGCGCCTGCGGGTCGAGCTTCAGCGCAACCCGGCCGCCGATCATGCCGCCGGCGCCGAGACCCATCTTCTGGGACAGCGTGGAGCTCAGGTTGCCCAGCTTCACGGCGGCTGCGGTGCGCAGGGGGAGGCGGGCGGGGGAATCGTTCACCCCGGCGATGCTACCGGCGAAGCTGTTCGGCCCTTTCGGACGGTCGTTGCGTTGGTGTGAACGAGGTTCGGTACAACTAGCGACTCAGCGCACGCAGGATGCGGATGAGTTCCACCGTCGGCAACTGACACAGCTGCGCCATGTTCTCGAGCGCGGGCAGGTCGAGGTGCACGTCGGGTGAGGCACCTGGCGGCAGCGCGTGCAGCCGTCCGGCCGCCCACCGTTTGAGCGGCAGCACCCGCGGGTTGTCGGTCGCGGCGATCGCGGTGAGGCTCAGCGTCAGATGTCCGGCGGGGGTGTCGCCGAAGAAGCGCTCGTGCACGCGGGCGAGGACTTCGTGCGCCGGGACGTCGAGGGCGTGACAAATCTCCACGAGACGCACGACGGAGCACTGCCGGGTGCCGAGCTCGTAGGTCGCCAGCGTCTGCAGCGAGATCTCGGTCTGCAGCCGCTTGTTCAGCTCCTTGCGGGTCCATCCGCGCTGCTTGCGAAGGCTGCGGATCTCATCACCGAGCACGCGCTGGTACGCCACTGTGTCGATTTGGCCGTTCGCAGTTTGCACCCTGGTCCTCCACCCCGTGAGCGGGTCTCACGGTGATGGAAGGCGCCAGTGCTTCGCCGCTTACGCAACTTGCTAGGAGAACCCCCGAATGGGGGATACATCTCTACTCTGAGTATCAGTTCACGCAGCGCACGCCGTCTGCGGAGATGGGCGGAGGGGCCGCGGGGTCAGCCGGTTGCTGACGCGCACCGTCCAGGGCGAGTACTCCGGAACCGGCGAAACCCTGCGCGCCGGGACCCGAGTAGTCCGATCCGAGGAAGACGCGGACGGCGCCGGCCGGCACGTTCACGTCCTGTTCGACCTTCAGCCCGCCGAGGGCCTCCTGGACCGCGTTCGCGCCCGCCTCGCCACCCTTGCCGTAGCGGACGACCGACTTCGCCATGGCCTCGGCGTTGCCCGCCTGGCCGCCCGTGAAGCCCTTCGCGACGAGCGACTGGAGCACCTCGCCCGCGAGGCCGGGCTGACCGGAGGCGTTGCGGACGTCGACGGTCACCGAGGCCTTGTCGAACTTCGGGTCCGCCGGGCTCGACGACGCCGGGGCCTTGCCGAGGTTCTTGACGAACGTCCGCACCTCGGACTCGATCACCTCGACCGCGGAGCCGTCCTCCGGCGTCTGCAGGTCGGGGTTGCCCGTCGGGATCGTCTGGAACGTCATGTTGCCGCCCGTCATGTCCTTCATCTGCAGGGCGAACTTGGTGATGTCCCAGCCTTCGTCGAGCACGATCGCGCCGCTGACGGCCTTGATCATCTCGCTGCGCTTGGTGCTGTCGGTGAGCACGCCGGCCGACAGCATCTTCTTGGCGAGGCCCGCCATGAAGACCTGCTGGCGCACGACGCGGTCGAGGTCGCCCATCGGCAGGCCGTGGCGCTGGCGGACGAACGCGAGCGCGTTCTTGCCCTCGATGGTCTGCGGGCCCGCGGGGAAGTTCGCGCCGGAGAAGCTGTCGCGCACCTTGTTGTTGAGGCAGACGTCGATGCCGCCGATGGCCTTGGTGATGTCGTAGAAGCCGACCAGGTTGACCTCGGCGTAGTGGTCGATCGTCACGCCGGTCAGGGTCTGGATGGTCTCGATGAGGTTCTTCGCGCCCGCCTTGCGCGACTCCATCTCGACCTCGGGCGCGGGCTTGCCGCTGCCCTGCAGCTTCTCGGCGGCCTGGTTCTTGGCGAAGCCGTAGGCGGAGTTGATCTTGTGTCGCCCGAACCCGCCCGCGATCTTCACGTAGGAGTCGCGCGGGAACGACACGGCGTAGGCCTTGCCGCTGTCGTTCGGGATGTGCAGCAGGATCAGCGTGTCGGTGTTGAAGCCGCCGTCGTCGCTGCCGCCCGCCTGCAGTTCGTTGAGGATGTTCTGCGGCAGCGGGTTGCCCTTGGAGTCGGTGCGGCTGTCCATGCCGACCAGCAGGATGTCGATCGCGCCGTCGGCGGGCTTCTCGCCCGCGTCGGCCAGGTTCAGGTCCTGCTTGGTCAGGCCGTCCGTCAGCGACGTCAGGTTCTGCCACGCGATGCCGGTGACCAGCAGGATCGTCGCGGACACCATGCTGATGAAGATCTTGGCGCCGGTGGACGCGCCGCGCTCGGCCTTGCTCGGCCGGCGAGCCGGTGCGGGCCTGGGCCTCGGCCGGGGCCGGGGCGCGGGTGCGGCGGCCTCCGCTTTGGCGGGCGTGGTGCGGACCGTGGGTCGGTCGGCGATCGGACGCGGGCGCGGCGCGGACGACGAGGCGCGGTCCGGTTCGCGGCCGCGCGCGGGCTCCCGGCGCGGGGGTTCGCTGCGGCTTGCCGTCTCGCGGCGCGGGATCTCCCGGCTGGGGGTCTCGCGGCGGGGCGGTTCACCGCGGCCGGCCGGCTCACGACGGGGAGGCTCGGCACGGCCCGGCGGCTCGCGACGAGGCGGCTCGGCACGCTTCGGAGGCTCCCGGCGTGGGGGTTCGGCTCCTCCGGGCTGCCTGCGCGGCGGCTCGGCGGAGCGGGGCGGCACCTGCGGACGGCGGGGCTGGCCCGTCTGGGGACGCGGGGTGGCGGAAGGTCGCCTGGGATTCCCGTTCGGGTCTCCCGGCCGCGGCGGCCGGTTGTCCACACCCACTCCTCTCAGCACATTCGGGTACACCAAGTAGACGTGCGGGGGCGCCACTCGGTTGTGCACAGGGTGACACAGTGGCGGAGACCACCCGATCAAGGCCCCTTGACCAGGGGTTTTGTCTGTTTCGTAGACTCGTCGCCGTGTTGACGATGCAGGACGCGCTGCTCGCGCTGACCAAGTACTGGACCGACCGAGGCTGCATCGTGGTGCAGCCGTTCAACACCGAGGTCGGGGCGGGAACGCTGAACCCGGCCACCGTGCTGCGGGTGCTGGGTCCCGAGCCGTGGCGCGTCGCCTACGTGGAGCCGTCCGTGCGGCCCGACGACGCCCGCTACGGCGAGAACCCGAACCGGCTGCAGACGCACACCCAGTTCCAGGTGATCCTCAAGCCCGATCCGGGCGACCCGCAGGAGCTCTACCTCGGCTCGCTGGAGGCGCTGGGCATCGACGTGCGCGGGCACGACGTCCGGTTCGTCGAGGACAACTGGGCCTCGCCCGCCCTGGGCGCCTGGGGCCTCGGCTGGGAGGTCTGGCTCGACGGCCTGGAGATCACCCAGTTCACGTACTTCCAGCAGGCCGGCGGCATGACGCTGGACCCGGTGTCGGTGGAGATCACCTACGGCATCGAGCGGATCATGATGGCGCTGCAGGGCGTCGACCACTTCAAGAAGATCGCCTACGCGCCCGGCATCTCCTACGGCGAGGCGTTCGGCCAGGCCGAGTACGAGATGTCGCGGTACTACCTCGACGACGCGGACGTGGAGGCGAACAAGCGCCTCTTCGAGGAGTTCGCGGCCGAGGCCCGGCGCATGCTCGACGCCCGCCTGCCCGTGCCGGCGCACAGCTTCGTGCTGAAGTGCTCCCACATCTTCAACGTGCTGGACGCGCGGGGCTCGATCTCCACGACCGAGCGCGCCCGTGCGTTCGGCCGGATGCGCGGGCTGGCGCGCGAGGTCGCCGCCCTGTGGGCCGAGCGCCGGTCCGAGCTCGGGCATCCGCTCGGTGTGGCCGAGCTCCCGGCCGCCGCCGAGAAGCCCTCGTCCTTCGCGGACGTCGTCGCGCCGGCCACGCTGCTGTTCGAGATCGGCACCGAGGAACTGCCGCCGCACGAGGTGCTCCGGACCGTTGACGCGGTGCGCGCCGCGGTGACGACGAAGCTCGCAGCGACCAGGTTGTCCTGCGGCGAGGTGACCGTGCACGGCACGCCGCGCCGGATCGTCGTGCTGGTGCCCGCGGTGTCGCCGCGCGAGCCGGACGCCGAACGCACCGTGCGCGGTCCTCGTGTCTCCGCGGCCTTCGACGGCGAGGGCAACCCGACGAAGGCCGTGCAGGGCTTCGCGCGCGGCCAGGGCGTCGAGGTGTCGGCGTTGGGGCGCGTGGTCGAGAACGGCGTCGAGTTCGTGGCGCTGACCAAGTCCGATGCCGGCCGCGGCGCCGTCGAGGTGCTGAGCGGGCTGCTGGCCGAGGTCGTGTCGGACCTGCGTGCCGAGAAGAACATGAAGTGGAACGACCCGAAGCTGTCGTTCACCAGGCCGATCCGCTGGCTGCTCGCGTTGCTGGGGGAGACCCCGGTGCCGGTCGCGGTGTCGTCGCTCGCCTCGGGTACCTCGACGCGCGTGCACCGGACGGCCGACACCCCGGTCGTCGAGGTGTCCACGGCGGACGGTTACCTGGAGTTCCTGGAGTCGCACGGCATCCAGGCCGACTCGTCGGTGCGCTCCGCCTCGATCGTCGCCGCAGCGCAGGAGCTGGCGGCGTCGGTCGGCGGTGTCGTCGAGGTCGACGGCCTGCTGGACGAGGTGACGAACCTCGTCGAGTGGCCGACGCCGATCCTCGGCTCGTTCGAGGAGCGGTACCTGGAACTGCCCGGGCAGATCCTCACCACCGTGATGCGCAAGCACCAGCGCTACCTGCCGGTGCGGTCGGCCGACGGCACGCTGCTGCCGCACTTCGTGGCCGTGGCGAACGGTGCCGTGGACGCGGACCTGGTGCGGGCGGGCAACGAGGCCGTGCTGCGCGCGCGGTACGAGGACGCGGCGTTCTTCTGGCGGGCGGACCTCAAGACGCCGCTGGACGAGATGAAGTCCGGCCTCGCGAAGCTGACGTTCGCGGACAAGCTCGGCTCGATGGCCGACCGCGCCTCGCGGATCGCCGCGCTGGCCGGCCGGTTCGCTGCGGTGGTCGACGTCGACCGCGAGACGCTGGACCGCGCGGGCGCGCTGGCCAAGTTCGACCTCGGCTCGCAGATGGTGATCGAGCTGTCGTCGCTGGCCGGCGTGATGGCGCGGGAGTACGCGGCGCGGGCGGGGGAGACGCCCGAGGTCGCCCTGGCGCTGTGGGAGATGGAACTCCCGCGCTCGGCAGGTGACGCGCTGCCGTCGTCGGTGCCGGGTGCGCTGCTGTCGCTGGCGGACCGCTTCGACCTGCTGGCGGGCCTGTTCGGCATCGGCGCGCAGCCGACCGGTTCGTCCGACCCGTTCGGCCTGCGCCGAGCGGCCCTCGGCGCGGTGACCGTCCTGCGGGCGTTCCCAGACCTGCGGGCGATCACACTGCCGGTGGCGCTTTCCCTTGCCGCTGAAGGACTCGACGTTTCCGCGGAGGCTCTGGAGACCGCGCGCGAGTTCGCGGTGCGCCGGTACGAACAGGCGCTGCTCGACGCGGGCCACGAGCACCGTTTCGTGCAGGCGGTGCTGCCGCTGGCCGACTCGCCGGTGCTGGCCGACGAGACGCTGGCCCAGCTGGAGTCGTTGGCGGGCAACGAGTCGTTCGACGCGCTGGCCGCGGCTTTGCAGCGGGTGCGGCGGATCGTGCCCGCCGCCGTCGAGGGCTCGTACGACGCTTCGGTGCTGTCGGAACCCGCCGAGGTGGCGCTGCACAAGGCGTTCGACGGGGTGCCGCGGGACGTCGTGGGGCTGGCGGCGTTCTTCGCTGCCGCGGAGGGGCTGACCGGGCCGATCAACACGTTCTTCGACGAGGTGCTCGTGATGGCCGAGGACGAGAAGGTGAAGGCCGCACGGCTCGGGCTGCTGGCATCGATCCGGGACTTCGCGGCGCCGGTGCTGGACTGGACCCAGCTGTAGGACGATGAGGAGGAAGGGGCGCCCCCCGTTGAGGGGACGCCCCTTCCTTCGTTCGAGTGGTTACTTGATCTCGAAGCTTTGGCCGTAGACCTTCCACTTCAGCGGTGTGTTCAGGTCGAGGTTGCCGGCCCTGAGCCACACGCGCTGTGCGGTGTCGACGCGGGTGGTGTCCTCGTGCGCGGGCTCCTGCTTCATGGTCCACACGCGGGCGTCCATGAAGGCGTTGAGCCACGTGGTCTCGTTGCCACCCTGCGACGGGGGCTTCGCCTTGGCCAGCGCGCGTTTGCGGATGCCGGAGAAGTCCAGGCTGCCCCAGCCGTCGCCGTGCATGACGATCGCGTCGTAGTAGGCGAACTGGCCCAGGGCGCGCACGCCGTCGGCTTTCGCTTGGCGCAGTGCCGGGTTGAAGTACACGCGGTCGCGTTCGGACTCCTGTGCCGCCTTGAAGACGGAGTCCTTGGCCGCGGTCTTCCAGTCCCTGGTGTAGTTGGGATCCAGACCGGCGTGCGAGTCCGTGCCGTTCACCCTGCGCAGTGCGGGGAGGTACTTCTCCAGCACGTTGCCGGGTTTGCGCTGCTTGTACAGCTCGACGAGGTCGAGCATGTCTCCCGTGCCGCTGCAGAAGCCGATGATGCCTGCGGTGTAGCCGCGGCCGTCGTTGATGTCCTCGATGTAGCCGAACTGGGCGCGCCAGTTCGTGGACGAGTTCTCCGCGCTGGACACGATCTGCATCGCGATGTCCTTCATGCGCGGGTCGTTCAGGTCAGCGGCCTGAGCGGTGCCCGTTGTCGCGGTGGCGAGCGCGACGCAGGTCAGAACTGCGGCCGCGATGCGGCCTGAGATCTTCACGCGTTCCTCCCGGGGTGTCCCGGGCGGCGGTGCAGCAACGGTAAGGGGTCCGGACCTTCATCGGCAAGAATGTTTACAAATTTACGAAGGTGGAGGACGCCCCTGGTCAGGGCGTCCTCCACTTCTCATGTGTGAAACGGCGGCTCTAGCTGATCGTGAAGCTGTCGCCGTAGACCTTCCACTTCAGCGGCGACTTCAGGTCGAAGTTGCCTGCCTTGAGCCACACACGTTGCGCGGTCTCGATGCGCGACACGTCCTCGTGCGCCGCTTCCTGCTTCATGGCCCACACGCGGGCGTCCATGAAGGCGTTGAGCCACGTGGTCTCGTTGCCACCCTGCGACGGCGGCTTCGCCTTGCCGAGCGCACGCTTGCGGATGTTGCTGAAGCTGGTCTTGTCGCCGCCGTCACCGTGCACGACGATCGCGTCGTAGTAAGCGAACTGGCCCAGGGCGCGCACGCCGTCTGCCTTGCCCTGCTTCACCGCCGGGTTGAAGTACACGCGGTCGCGTTCGGACTCCTGCGCTGCCTTGAAGACGGAGTCCTTGGCCGCGGTCTTCCAGTCCCTGGTGTAGTTGGGGTCGAGGCCCGAGTGCGAGTCGGTGCCGTTCACCCTGCGCAGTGCGGGGAGGTACTTCTCCAGCACGTTGCCGGGCTTCTTGGCCTTGTAGAGCTCGACCAGGTCGAGCATGTCACCCGTACCGCTGCAGAAACCGATGATGCCTGCGGTGTAGCCGCGGCCGTCGTCGATGTCCTCGATGTAGCCGAACTGGGCGCGCCAGTTCGTGGACGAGTTCTCCGCGCTGGAAACGATCTGCATCGCGATGTCCTTGAGGCGCGGTTCGTCGAGGTTGGCCGCCGATGCGGTGCCGACGGTGGTGGTGAAGAGAGCGGCGCACGTCAGCAGTGCGGCCGCGATGCGACCAGTGGTTTTCACGAAGTTCCCTCCGGGGCAGGGATGGTGGGTCCCGGGCGGCGTGGAGGCAACGGTAAGGGGTCCATACCTTTATTGGCAAGAGTCTTTACTAATTCGCGAAACGGGCATACCTCGCCAGTCGAGGCATTCCGGCGGAAACGCCTGGCGCGCAGACGTTTCGTTGAGGAACCGGCAAGGGCCCGGCTCGCGAGCCGGGCCCCCACCTGTCATCAGCCGTTCTCAGCGGCGCACTTCTGGTCGTTCGGACGCTGACCGCCGAGCAGGTACTCGGTGACCTTGTCGTTGGCGCACTTGTTCTTGCCGAAGAGGTAGGCGCCGTGCCCGCCCTGGTCGATCGCGATCATCGCGGCCCTGTCGCCGAACGCGCGGCGCGTCGACTGGGCGCCGGCCAGCGGCGTCGCGGGATCGCGCTCGTTCTGCACCAGCAGCACGTTGCGCGGCCCTCGGTCGGACGGCAGAACCTGCTTCTCCACCGGCTTCGGGAAGAAGGCGCACGGCTGGATGTTCGCCGCGGCCGCGCCGAACATCGGGTTGCGGACGCGGTCGATCGCCACGTTGCGCTCGTACGTGGAGACCGACGACGGCCAGGTGGAGTCACCGCAGATCACGTTCAGGCGGCCTGCCAGCAGGGCCTGGACGCGCGGGACCTCCGGGTACTCCTGCGGCGGCTGCGGCTGGCCGGTGTCGAACGCCTTCCAGGAGGCGGCGAGCTTGGAGAAGGCCTCGTCACCGGTGGAGTAGAGGGCCGTGAAGTTGCCGAAGCGGAACAGCCTGCCGTCGACGCCCTCCACCGAGGGCTTCTCGTCGAGCCGCGCGGCCAGGTCGAAGAACTTGGCTCGCACCTGTTGCGGCGTCGTGCCCAGGTTGTACTCGGGGTGCGCCGCCGCCCACTTCGCGAAGTCCGGGAACGTGTCCTCGACGCCGCGGCCCATCAGCCTGCCGCCCTCGACGTCCCAGCCTGTCTTCGGCAGGTTGCTGTCGATCACGACGCGCTCGGCGGTCTTCGGGAACAGCGTGGCGTACACCGAACCCAGGTACGAGCCGTACGAGTACCCGAGGAACGACGCCTTCTTCTCGCCCAGCGCCGCGCGGACCGAGTCCAGGTCACGCGCGATGTTCGCGGTCGTGTTGTACGGCAGTTCGCCGGCCGAGGACGACTTGAGGCACTGCTCGGCGATCTTCTTGACCTCGTCGGCGCGCTGGCGCACCTCGGCGGAGTTGTTGGCGTACGGAGGCACGCTGCCGTCGGCCATCTGCTCCTCGGTGAGGTCGCATGTGGACGGTGAGCTGTAGCCGATACCACGCGGGTCCATGCCGATGATGTCGTACGCGTCCTGCACGTCCTGCGGCAGTCCGACCGCCTTCAGCACGGCCGGGAACGTCAGGCCCTCGCTCGGCCCGCCGGGGTTGGTCAGCAGGATCCCCTTGCGCTGCGCGGGGTTCTTGCTGGCCAGCCGGGTGATCATCACCTCGGTCCTGCGGCCCTCCGGCTTGCGGTAGTCGAGCGGCAGCCGGAGCTTTCCGCACTCCAGACCGGGCAGCGCCACGTCGGTGGGACAGGCGACCCACTGCACCTCGGGCTTCGGCGTGGCGGCGGACGCCACCCCCGGTACCGCCACCAGTGCCGCGGCAGCGGTCACGACCGCTGCCAGTGACATCGTTTTTCGCATTAGCAAATACCTCCCCGACGACGCGCTCCCGGCGCGTCGAACCAATGGAACGTCAGTCGTTCATGCGGACGAGAACGTCCAGCTGCGCCTTGTTGTAGAGCTCGACCAAGACCTTCACGACAGTCCGCCGCGCGTGCTCCACACCTCGCGGGGCGTCGCTCCACAGACCAGCCGGATCCGGGAACACGGCGCGGATCTGAGCCATGTACGGCATCTCGCGCATGGCGTCCGCCACCCGCTGCCGGGTTTCCTCGTCCGCGTCCTCCGGCAGGTTGTCGAACGCCACCACCGCCGGATCCCGCGAGTAGCCCTTCAGCGTCTCGGCGTACCTGGCCAGCGTCTCCGGCGAGAGCAGCTGGGCCAGCACGACGGTGAACGAGCGGTCCTGCGGTGACAGGTTCGCGTTCTCGATCATCGCCGCGACGTCCGGCGGCAGGTCGGTCGGCACCTCCTGGCGCCGGACCAGTGCCAGCTCGGCCCTGATCCGTTGCAGGCGTTCGATCTGCGCGGCCAGTTCGGTGTCGAGCTCCCGCAACGCCTCGCGCGGATGCTCGTCCCCGTCACCCAGTTCCGCGATCTGCGTGAGCGACAACCCGAGATCGGTGAGGCGCTTGATCCTCAGCACCCGCACGAGATGGGGCACGCCGTAGCTCTTGTAGCCGTTGGCGCGGCGTTCCGGCTCTGCGAGCAGGCCCACGTCGTGGTAGTGCCGGATCGTGCGCAACGTCGTGCCGGCGAGATCGGCCAATTGACTGGTGCTCCACGCCACGACGTCCTCCTCCCCGGTTGCTGACAGGACCCAGTTGAAACCATGCCGCTACGGCACGGTCAAGGCGGACCGGAACGTTCAGACGAAGGTTGGGGAGAGAGTCCACTTTCGTCGCACGCAAGAGGCCCCCGGCAAGACACCGGGGGCCTTTTGTTGCGTTACAACGACTTACAGGAACTGACCACCACGGGTGACAGCGCCGTAGGCGTCCACGATGCCGTGACCGTAGAAGCCGTTGAACTTCGCGTCACCCTCACAGGTGGCGTCGAACTCGGGCGAGCGCCCCACGTTGACGTACGACACGGTGCGCGGGTTCGGGCAGGCGCGCTGCGTCGCGGTCTTGTAGAGCACCTTCTCGACCTTGTCGGGGTCGAGGGTCAGGCCGGGGTTCTTCTTGTCCTTCTTGCCGTACTGGCTGACGATCAGCGCGGCGACACCAGCGGCGTGCGGGGCGGCCATCGAGGTGCCCTGCAGGTACTGGTAGTAGCCGACCTTGTCGCCCTGCACGGCCTTCTTCACGCCCGCGGCCAGACCGGCCTCGGTGATGTTGCCGGCCTCGTCGATCGCGCCTTCGGCGAGAGCGACGTTGCGCGGGTAGGTCGACAGGATCAGGTTCTCGTTGGTGCGGTACCACGGCGTGCCGAGGCCGTCGCGGAAGTAACCACCGGGAGCCGAGACCGCCGTCTGCTCAACGCCGTAGTTCGAGTAGTCGGCCTTGTTCGTCGACGGGCCGAGAGCCGACACCGAGATGACGTGGTTGCCCTCGGTCGGGAGGTTGAGGCACGTCGCGTTGTCGACCGGACGCGGGCGGTTGTGGCCCGGCGGGTAGTTCGGGCTCACGGTGTCCTGGCGCGGCTTGCCCAGGTCCTCGTGGTTGTTGCCACCGGCGCCGATCAGCGTCACGCCCTTGCGGTGCGCGTAGTTCAGCGCGCGCTGCACGGTCGCGATGATCGTGCGCTGCTCCAGCTGCTCCTCGGCCGAGGCCGTGGGGTCGTTGGCGCAGTTCATGTACCACGGGTCGACGTAGAACGACATGTTGATGACGTCCAGGCCGATGTCGGCGCCGTAGGTGATGGCGTCGACGACGGGCTGCAGGAAGAACGAGCCCGCGTCCTGGCCGCCGCGGATGTTGACGAGCGACACGCCCGGTGCGACACCGGAGATGCCGAAACCGTTGGCAGCGGCACCGATGGTGCCGGCGACGTGCGTGCCGTGGCCGCCGTCGTCCCAGTTCGCCGGGTCGACACAACCGCGGAACTCACACGGGCCGTCGAAGACGCCACCGTCGGAGTCGTTGGGGATGTCGATCGTGAAGTTGCGCGAGAGCTCGTTGTTGAAGTTCGGCGCGATGTCCGGGTGGGAACCGTCCACACCGGTGTCGAGGACACCGACGTACACGCGCTTGTCGCCGGCCTGCTTGGCCCGCGCGATGTTCGAGCGAACGAGGTTCAGGCCCCACAGGTCCCCGTCGAGCGGGTCCATGCCGGCCGTCGTTCCCTGCTGGGCGGGAGCCTTGTTCGGCTTCTCGCCCTTGTTCTCCTTCTCGACGTTGTCCCGCTTGGTCTTCTCGGCCTTCGCCGCGGGCGCGTGCCCGATCGGCTTGGTCCGAGCGGCACCGACGATCGCGCTCGAAGCGGAAACCTTCTCCGCGAAGCCGTTCGCGGGCGCCTTGACCGTCAGCAGGCCGACGGCGTCGTTGCTCCGCACGACCTCGCCGCCCGCCGCTTCCACGGCGTCGATCGCGAAGTCGCGGTTTCCGGGTTCTTCCAGAAGGACGGTGTACTCCGTGGTCGGCCCTGTGGTGGCCGGAGCGGCCCCCGCCGCCGAAGTGCCCGCGGCGATCAGCGACACCGTTGCCGCCACCGCCATCACGGTTCTGCGCGTTCTCACCTAGCTGTCTCCTCACACCCGGTCAGGGCTGGATCCAACAACATGGTGCGGCCCCCGATTGCCGCCCAAGTTGGACACACTGACACGAAAATGCGCTGCGCATCAGCGCCTTTCGTACGGAATCGAACTGTAGCCGATCGGAAGCGGAGCGTGATGTTATGAGAAGAAATCTTGACTTAACAAGATTCAAGGGATGGACTTCGCGATTATGCGAAGACGGGTAATGGCATCGTCGGCGTGCCTGCTCTTTCTCCTCTCAGCCTGTGGTGACGCAGGTCAGGGGTCTCCGACGCTGCCTACGCGTGGTCCCAAACCAATCGTCGGGGTAATCCTTCCCGACCGAACGACATCCACGCGTTGGGAAGAGCAGGATCGCCCTCTGCTCACACAGGCGTTCAACTATGCGGACATCGAGCCGTTCATGGAGAACGCCGAGGGCGACGAGGCGAAGTTCGCGCAGATCGCCGACGAGATGATCCGCCGCAAGGTGAAGGTCCTCATGATCACGCCGTTGTCGGCGGCGGGAGGACTCGCGGTCCAGAAGAAGGCGAAGGCCGCGAACATCCCGGTCATCGACTACGACCGGGTCACGCTCGGCGGCCAGGCGGAGTACCACGTGGGCTTCGACAGCGTGAACGTCGGCCAGCTGCAGGCGGACGGCCTGCTGGCCTGCCTCGGTGACAAGCCGGGCGCCCAGATCATCGAGATCGAAGGCGCTCCGACCGACCACAACGCGACGTTGTTCACGCAGGGTCAGAAGTCACGGCTGTCCTCGAAGTACGACAGCGGCGCGCTCAAGCTCGTGAAGTCGCAACCGGTCGCCGACTGGAACAACGACCTCGGCGGGCAGCTGTTCGAGCAGATCCTGAACGAGAACGGCGGCAAGGTCGACGGCGTGGTCGCGGCCAACGACGGCCTGGCCGGCGCGGTCATCGCCGTGCTCAAGAAGAAGAACCTCAGGGTCCCGGTCACCGGCCAGGACGCCACTGTGGACGGTCTGCGGGCCGTGCTCGGGGGCGACCAGTGCGTCACCGTCTACAAGCCGGTGCGCGACGAGGCCGAGGCCGCCGCCAGGCTGGCGATCGCCATCGCCCGAGGTGACCTGGAGGGTGCCGATGACCTCGCCACCGGCAACCTGCGGGATCCCGTCGCCCGGCGCGACATCAAGTCGGTGCTGCTCGGTGCGACGCTGATCAAGAAGGACACCGTCCGGACGCTCGTCACGGAGGGCATCGTCAAGCCGGCGGAGCTGTGCGCCGGTGCGCTCGCCCAGGCCTGCGCCCAGCAGGACATCCTCGGAGGCTAGTGGCGCGACCCGGCCACACCACTGGAGGCCCGGCCACACCACTGGAGACGCGTCACGGCCTGTCTTGATCAGGCAGGTCGTGACGTCCCGAGATGAACTCCTGCACGGCGATCTTCGCCTTGATGATCGGCTGCCGGATCCTGGCTTCCCGGCGGTACGCGCGGGTCAGCTTGCGCGAGCCCTCCAGGTAGCGCCAGCGTGCCCACGGTGAGCCGGGCCGTGCGAGCCGCACGGCGCCCACAGCGGGCACCACCGGTACGAGCAGGCCGAGCAGGCCGGTCCAGATCTTGCCCTTGAGCAGCGCCACGATCGCGAAGCACAGGTTCACGGAGATGATGATCAGCCGGAGCGTGAACGTGGACGCGGGCGTCGTCTCCGGGTTGAGCTGCAGCACCTCGTCGTAGCCGAACGGGCGTGCGCCGAGCAGGAACGTCCCGGTGAGACCGACGGCGAGGAACACCGCGTCCACGGACAGCCGGCCCGCCTTCGTCCAGTACACGTCCCTCAGGTGAAGAATCAGCGCGAACTCGTCCAGCACCAGCGCCGCGCCCACCCCGAGACCGGCCGCCGCGGCCAGTCTGGCGCCGTGCAGGTCGTCGGGGATCACGAGGCCCGTGACGCTGGACAGGAGCAGCAGCACGGTGCCGAACACGACGTGATGCACGTGCGTGTCGCCGTGCACGATGTTTCCCGGCCACCAGCGGACCTTCGCCCTGATCATGCGCACGCTGATGCGGATGAACACGAATGTGGTCACCAAACCGATGAAGAAGAAGAGCAGTCGTTCGCTGCCGGTCAAGCCACGGCCCCCTGGGTCAACGACCCTCCAGGTTACCGGCCCTCGGGCATGTTCATGTTCTTCACGGTGCCGATCTGGAACACAGTGCCGTGGACGTCTCCGACCAGCTTGTTGGAGATCGTCGTGCGGCCCCTGCCGCGGTCCTTCGGAGCGGCCTCGGCAGGCGCGGCGCGGAGGTGTTTTCCGGCCAGCGCGGCGAGTCCGCCGGAGATGTGGGGTGCGACGGTGACCTTGATCGACATCGCCGTCTGCTCCGACACGAGCACC
Source organism: Lentzea kristufekii (assembly GCF_033949925.1). Lineage (NCBI taxonomy): Bacteria > Bacillati > Actinomycetota > Actinomycetes > Pseudonocardiales > Pseudonocardiaceae > Lentzea > Lentzea kristufekii. The sequence continues at coordinate 63,260 of NZ_JAXAVV010000012.1, read as the reverse complement.
TCCGCGAACTCATTTGGCATCTCACGGTAGCAGCGAAATCGATGTCTCGACTGAGGGCGGGGAGCCGTGGTTGACTGTCTGCGGTCGTACGTTTCGTGTTCGTGGATCGCCCCGCTCGCGGAACGAGGTTGCGAGCGAGCGGGTTCTCCAGGTTCCGGAGAAGACGCCGCCGTGACTTGACCCGGTGGTCGCGAGCGCGATCCGGCACCTGTTAGAGGAGAAGTAGCAAGATGGCAGTACAGGGCACCGTCAAGTGGTTCAACGCGGAGAAGGGCTTCGGCTTCATCTCCCCCGACAACGGTGGCGCCGACGTGTTCGTCCACTACTCCGAGATCCAGATGAACGGCTACAAGGCTCTCGAGGAGAACCAGCGGGTCGAGTTCGAGATCGGTCAGGGCCAGAAGGGCCCGCAGGCCCAGGGCGTTCGCGCCGTCTGAGTCTGACTGGTCAGCACATCTGATCTAGACAAGCCGCCTGTCCACTATTGGACAAGCGGCTTTGTCGTATCTTGTGCCCGATTCACCGCGCTCAGTAGCTTCGCCGCATGGGGAGACTGTTCGTAGCCGCTCTGTTGCTCTTCGTGGCCGGGTGCTCCGGTGGCTCGGAGGCGGTGCCAGGCGGTGGCAAGATCGACGCCCTGCTCGCCAAGGCACCCGTTTACGCAGGTCAGGTGACACCTGGCTCGGCGGTAGACCGCATCAGGAAGCGGGGCGAGCTGCTGATCGGCGGCTCCCAGGACGCACCGCTGCTGTCCCAGCTCGACCCGATCAGCGGCGAGCTCACGGGTTTCGACGCCTACCTGGGCAAGCTGCTCGCCCACTACATCGTCGGCAAACCCTCGACGGAGCTGCTCTCCGCGACGTCGGAGACGCGCGAACCGTTGCTGGCCAACGGCACCGTCGACGTGATCATCCAGACCTACACGATCACGCCCGCGCGTGAGGAGCGCGTCTCGTTCGCCGGGCCGTACTACCAGTCGGGGCAGTCGATCGCGGTGCGCAAGGGCACGTCCGGCATCTCCGCACCCGCCGACCTGGCCGGCAGGACCGTCATCGTCGGCGCGAACACGCCCGGCGTGAAGGCAGTCCAGGACGCGGCGCCCACCGCGAAGATCGTCGAGTTCGGCTCCGATCCCGAGTGCCTGACGGCGCTGAAGCAGGGCCGCGGCGAGGCCTACGTGCAGGACCAGGCGATTCTGGTCGCCGACGCCTCCAAGGACAGCGAGCTGCAGCTCGTCGGCGAGCCGTTCACCGAGGACCCGTACGGCATCGGCATCAAGCACGGGGACGCCGAGTTCACGGCGTTCGTGAACGACTGGCTGCGCGAGCTCGGCAAGTCGGGGCTGTGGCAGGAGGTCTGGAAGCAGACGATCGGCACCGTGGTCACCGGCGACGCGCCGGCGCCACCCGCGATCGCCTCATGAGCCTGGTCCTCGAAGGCTTTCTGAACACCGTCGCCCTGACCCTGCTGTCGTTCGCCGGCGCGCTGCTCGCCGGGGTGCTGGTGGCCGTCACGAGGATCGTGCCGGTACCGCTGTTGCGCGCGGCCGGCGCGGTCTACGTGGAGGTGTGGCGGAACGTCCCGCTGCTCGCCTGGCTGGTGCTGTTCGTGTTCGGGCTGCCGGAGGTGGGCGTGAAGATGCCGTTGTTCTGGACGGCGTTCACGGCGATCGCGCTCTACGAGGCGGCCTTCGTGGCGGAGGCGTTGCGGTCGGGCGTGAACTCGGTGGCGTCCGGGCAGGGGGAGGCCGCGCGGGCGCTGGGGCTGTCGTTCCGGCAGTCGTTGCGGCACGTGATCCTGCCGCAGGCCTTGAAGAACGTCGTGCAGCCGTTGGCGAACATCGCGATCGCGCTGACGATGGCGACGGCTCTCGCTGGTGTGGTCGGAGTAGTGGACATGACCCGTGCGGCGCAACGGATCAACCTGGAGCTCGCGCAGCCGTTGCTGGTCTTCACCGGCGTCGGGCTCTGTTATCTGGTGATGGCCGCCGGAATCGGGTTCGGGGCGCGCGTGCTGGAACGGCGGCTGGCCTGATGTTCGACGTTCCTGGTCCCCGGTTCCGCCGCCGGGTCTTCTGGGTCTCCGTGGTGTCCGGGCTGGTGCTCGTCGGGCTCGTCGCGCTGGGGTTGCGGCAGTTCGCGGCCGGTGGGCAGCTGGAGCCGGTTCGGTGGAGGCCGTATCTGACCTGGCCCGTGTGGCGTTATCTGCTCGGGGGCCTGTGGTCGACGGTGGTGGCGGCGTGCGCGACGGGGGTGCTGGCGATGGCGGGTGGGTTGCTGCTCGCGTTGCGGCCCAACCGGTTCACTCGCGGCTACGCCGAGGTCATGCGCACGGTTCCAGTGCTGCTGCTCGTGTACGTGATGCTGTTCGTGCTGCCGTCGTTCGGGATGAACCTGCCGCTGTTCTGGAAGCTCGTGGTGCCGCTCGCGTTGTCGCACGCGGCGTCCTACGCGGTGATCTTCCGGGCAGGGGTCTCGGCGGTCGATCCCGGTCAGCGCGAGGCGGGGTTGTCGCTGGGCATGCCGGACGGTGTGGTGACGCGGTTCGTGGTGCTGCCACAGGCCGTGCGGCACATGACGCCGTTGCTCGTGACCCAGGCCGTCAGCCTGTTGAAGGACACCTCGCTGGGATATGTCGTGTCCTACACGGAGTTGTTGTTCAACGGACGGGTGCTCGCGAACTACAACGGCCTGCTGATCCAGACCTTCATCGTCGTCGCGTTCGTCTACCTCGTGGTCAACCTGGCGCTGTCCAGGCTGGCCCACCGGCTGGAGGCTGCTCGTGCCCGCACTGCTCGCTGAGGTGACCCGGTCGGGGTTCGTGGAGAGCCTGCACCACGGCAGCGTCGTCGGCCTGCTGCCGTCCGGAGCCGTGGGTGTTTCCGTTGGCGCGGTGGAGGACCCGGTGCTGCCGCGGTCGTGCATGAAGCCGTTCCAGGCGCTGGCGTGCCTGTCCGCCGGAGCGCCGCTGGCCGGGCCCGCGCTGGCGATCGCGGCAGGGTCGCACACGGGGGAGAACCGGCACGTCGAGCTGGTGATGCAGCTGCTCGGCGGGCTGCCGATCGGGTTGCTGCGCTGCCCGCCGTCCTGGCCGGAGGACGAGGAGACGCGCCAACGGCTGACGGAACCTTCTCGGGTGCGGATGAACTGTTCCGGCAAGCACGCGGCGATGCTCGCGGCGTGCGTGGCGGCGAGGTGGCCGACGCAGACCTACCTGGAACCTTCGCATCCGTTGCAGCGGCTGGTGATGCGGACGGTGGAGGAGTTGTCCGGAGAGTCCGTTGTGCACACGGCGATCGATGGCTGTGGTGCGCCCGTGTACGCGTTGTCGTTGCACGGCTTGGCGCAGGCGATGCAGGGGTTGGTGCGCACACCCGTCGCCGATGCCATGCGCGGGTTTCCCGAGTACGTCGGCGGGACCGGGCACGTGAACACCGTGGTCATGCAGCAGCTGACGGGCGTGGTGGCCAAGGGCGGCGCGGAGGGTGTGCTGGTGCTGGCGACCGCCGCCGGGCACGCGGTCGCGGTGAAGGTGCTCGACGGCAATCCCCGTGCCACGACGGCGATCGGGCTCACCGCGCTGGCGGCCATGGGGTTCGACGTGTCGACCGCGAAGGAGTCCCTGTCCGTGCCGGTGCTCGGCGGCGGGCAGGTCGTCGGGGAGGTTCGTGTCGTGTTCTAGAACTTCTCGGGGACGTCGAGCATGCCGAGCTGGCCCATGACGGTCGCCGTGTCGCCGTAGATCCGCTCGCAGACGAGGACGTCCTTGTCGAACAGGAAGAAACCGGCCATCCTGACCTTGAACGACCGTCCGGTAACTTCTTCGCCGATGAGGCTGCCCAGGTGCGTGCCCTGCAGTTCGAACTCCACGATCACGGCGTCGTCGGCGTGGTGGACGTCGATGATCTTGTTCCGCTGGTCGGGGAACGCCGCGCGGGTGCGTTGCCAGTAGCCGCGAACCGCGTCCACGCCTTCGAAGACCTGGCCGGACGCCATGATCTCGTACCGGGGGTGCGGAAACGTGTTCAGAGAGGTGTCGAAGTCGTGGTCGTTCTGCGACTCCATGTGCTCCAAGACGATCGCTTCACGCAGCGCTCTGAGCGCCTTGGACTCGGTCATACCGGCCGACCCTCCTACGTACGCCGTACGTCGCAGGGAAGCTACTCCACGTCGTGCGGTCTCCGCCAGTGTCGTCGTCACGTGAACCGCTGACCCGCGACCGCATCGTGGATGCGGCCGTGCGGTTGATCGAATGCGAGGGCGTCGAGGCCGTCTCGATGCGGCGGCTGGCCGCCGAGCTGGGCGCGGGCACGATGTCGCTGTACAACCACGTGCCGAACAAGGCCGTGCTGGTGGACCTGGCCGCTGAACGGATCATGGCGGACGCGCGGCCGTACCACGTCGACAGCGACGACTGGCGTGATCACATCCGGGCGCACGCCCGTGCCGTGCGGGAGCTGGCGCGCCGGCACCCCCGCGCGTTCGTGATGCTGGCGACGCGCCGGCTGAGCAGCGAGGCGGGGTTCCGGACGATCGAGGCGGCGCTGATGAACTTCGACCGCGCGGGGTTCCGGGGCAAGATCGCCGTCGGGATGATGCGGGCGATGGTGTCGTACCTGCTGGGCACCCTGATGAGGGAGGTCGCGACCTCGCCGGAGCTCGGCGGGATCGCGCTGTCGTCCTATGCGGACGTCGACGTGTCGGCGTTCCCGTTGTCCGCCGAGGTGATCGGTGAGCTCGGGACCTACGACCACGATCACGAGTTCGAGTTCGGCCTCGAACTCATGATCGCGGCGTTGGAGCGCTACCAGACCTAGGGGCGCATCTCGTAGCGGCCGGAGAGCGCTTCCACCTGCTGCCAGACGGCGTCGAAACGGGCCTGGTCGACGTGCGGCTTGCGGATCTGCTGCACCGCCCACTGCTGCTGGGCCTCGGTGCTGCTGGCCTTGCCGTGCAGGGCGGTCGCGTAGCCGGCGAAGTCGCGGACCAGGACGTCGAAGATCTGGTCGAGCACGTGCTGGTCGGTGCCCGTGATCTTCGCCTGCTCGAGGACCAGCTGGCCGTAGACGACCAGGGTGAAGAGGTGGCCGAGGTTGAGCAGGAAGTCGAGGTCCTTCTGCTGGGCCTCGTCCGGCGCCGCCGTGGTCAGCAGCGTCCTGATGGCCTTGGCCTGCTCGTGGAACAGCGCCACGTTGGGCAGGTGAGCGTGCTCGGTGTAGATCGGCTCCCAGTCGTGGAACTGGATCTTGCCGAGGCCACGCGCGGGACCCTGGTGCCAGAAGAAGTCGTCGTCCGTCGCGTCGTGACGCGTCGGGACCTCGTCGTAGGCCTTGGGGTTGAAGAGGTAGTTCGGCATGAACTTGAGCACCAGGGCCAGGTTCACGTGCACTGTGCCTTCGAGCTTGGGCAGCGCGCGGATGTCGGCCGTGGCGCGGGTGAAGTAGGTGTCCTTCTCGAAACCCTTGGCGGCGATGACGTCCCAGAGCAGGTCGATGACGTTCTCGCCCTCGCTCGTCACCTTCATCTTGGTGATGGGGTTGAAGAGCAGGTAGCGGCGGTCGTTCTCGCCGGCGCTGCGGAAGTAGTCGACGCTGCGGTCCGCGAAGAGCTTCATGGCGGTGAGGCGTGCGTAGGCGTCGACGAAGTTCTGGCGCACGTGCGGGAAGTTCGTGACCGGGTTGCCGTAGAGGATCCGGTTGTGGGCGTGGGTGATCGCCTCGTAGAACGAGTGCTCGCAGATGCCGATGCTGGCCGTGCAGAGGTTGAACTTGCCGACGTTGACGGTGTTGAGCGCGGCGGAGAACGCGTCGGGGCCGCGGTGCAGGACGTCGGCGTCGGTGAGGGGGTAGGCGTTGAGGCGGAACTCGCTCACGAACATCTGGCTGTCGACGACGTTCTTGACCAGCTCGAAGTTCTCGTGCTGGCTGTCGACGGCGAAGAAGACGTACTCGTCGGAGCCCGCGAGCTTGCCGAAGACGCTGACCATGCCGGCGACGTTGCCGTTGCCGATGTAGTACTTGCTGCCGGTGGCGGTGTAGCCGGTCTCCGTCTTCGTGACGATCATGTCGGTGCTGTAGACGTCGGCGCCGTGCTCCTTCTCGGAGAGGCCGAACGCGAAGACCGCGCCGCTGTCGAGGAGGGCCGCCGCCTTCTGCTTGGCCTTCTCGTTGCCGCTCATCCAGATCGGACCGAGTCCGAGGACCGTGACCTGCCAGGCGTACCAGTACTGCAGGCCGTAGAAGCCGAGCACCTCGCTGAACGCGGCGTTGCGGGCGGCGTCCCAACGCTTGGTGCCGTCGACGCTCGCGGGCGTGCAGAAGGTGGCGAAGAGCTTCTCGCGCTTCACGAAGTCGAGGAACTCGGTGTACCAGACCTTGTCCTGCGCGTCCGCGATGAGCTGCCGCTTGCCGCGGGCCTCGAACCAGTCGACGGTCGCCCTGAGCAGGCGCCGCGTCTCGTCGTCGAGGTGGGCGGGGTCGTAGTGGTTCGGGTCGAGCAGCACTGGCGCCTCCTTGCGTCTCTTCTTTCGGACGCTACCAGTGAGTAACTTGTGGGTCTACGTGGGGTTTCCCTCGCCCTCAGAAATTGTCAGACCCCCGGCGTAACGTGCTCCGCATCACATCTCCAGGCTGGGAGGCTGCGTTGCGATGACGGTGGTTGTGGCGATCGGTACGCGCAAGGGGCTGTGGCTCGCCCGCAGTGAGGATCGGATCTCGTGGCAGGTCGACGGGCCGCACCACGCGATGCAGGAGGTGTACGCGGTCGCGTTCGACTCGCGTTCGGGCCTTCGTCTGATGGCGGGTGTGTCCTCACCGCACTTCGGCCCGGGAGTGTCCATCTCGGACGACCTGGGCGCCACCTGGGAGGAGTCGTCCACGCCGCCGATCGCGTTCCCGGTGGACGACGCGGCCCTCGAACGCGTCTGGCAGCTCCAGCCCGCACCGGCCGCGCAGCCGGGCGTGGTCTGGGCGGGTACCCAGCCGTCGGCGCTGTTCAAGTCCTCCGACGGAGGCCGCTCGTTCGAGTTCGTCGAGGGCCTCTGGAACCACCCGCACCGCCCGGAGTGGGAGGCGGGCTTCGGCGGCCAGGCCGTCCACACGATCGTGCCCGACCCGGTGGACCCGGACCGGCTGCTGGTGGCGATGTCGACCGGCGGCGTCTACCGCACCGCCGACGGCGGCAAGTCCTGGGAAGCCCGCAACAAGGGCATCAAGGCGTACTTCTTCCCGGACCCGTGGCCGGAGTTCGGCCAGTGCGTCCACAAGGTGGCCCAGCACCCCGCGGTGCCTTCGCGCTTCTACGCCCAGAACCACCACGGCGTCTACCGCAGCGACGACGGAGGCGACACCTGGCAGTCGATCGCCGACGGCCTGCCCACCGACTTCGGCTTCGCCATGGTCGTCCACCCCCACGACCCGGACACGATCTTCACGTTCCCGATCGAGGCGGACGGCCGCCGCTTCCCACCGGAAGGCAAGTGCCGCGTCTACCGCTCCCAAGACGCCGGCGCCACCTGGCAGGCCCTGGGCGAAGGCCTGCCCGACGACTTCTGGACAGCGGTGATGCGCGACGCCATGTGCACCGACGACGCCGAAGTCCCCGGCGTCTACTTCGGCTCCCGCTCGGGCGAGGTCTACGCCAGCCCGGACGAGGGCGAGACCTGGCACCGCGTGGCAGCCCACCTCCCGGACGTGATGTCGGTCCGAGCGGCGGTGGTCCCGACGTGAAGGTGAAGGTCCTGATCCCAGGCGTCCTCCGCGCCGCCACCGACGGCGCCGCCCACCTGGACGTGGAAGTCCCGGACCCGGCCACCCTGGGAGCAGCCCTGGACGTCCTGGCCGACACCTACCCGCAACTGGACCGCCGCCTGCGCGACGAACGCGCCGCCCTGCGCCGCTACGTGAACTTCTACGTCAACGGCGAGGAGTGCCGCCGCCTGGCAGGCCCGGCCACCCCACTCCCGTCAGGCGCCGAGATCCAGATCCTGCCGTCGGTGGCAGGAGGCTGACGCCGCTCCCCGCCGGGTCGCGCCGCACCAGGGACGGCGGCGCAACCCGGCACCGGCGACTGCCCGGTGGCGGCAACTGCCCGGTGGCGGCAACTGCCCGGTGGCGGCAACTGCCCGGTGGCGGCAACTGCCCGGTGGCGGCAACTGCCCGGTGGTGGCTGCCTGGTGGTGGCTGCGCGGGTGGTGGTGCCACTCACGGCCTGCTGCCACTCCAGGTACCGCCGCCACCGACTGCCTACTTGCCGACGTCACTCCTGCCGCCGCTCTACCGTCTCTGCCATCGCCACCCTGTCACCGGACGGCTCGCGCCACCCCGCCACCGCCAACCGCAACCGCAACCCGCCACCCACCACTGCGGTTGGCCGCACCCCGTCACCCCTGAAGGGCTGCAGCCACCTCGCCACCGGCTTGCCAGCCGTTGCGGTTGCCGGTGCCCCCGCCACTGGCCTGCCACCCCGCCACTGGCCTGCCACCCCGCCACTGGCCTGCCACCCCGCCACTGGCCTGCCACCCCGCCACTGGCCTGCCACCCCGCCACCGGCCTGCCACCCCGCCACCGGTTACCTCGCCACTGCTGCTGTCGCCATCCCACCGCCGGCTGCGGCCGCACCGCCACCTCGGCTGCAGCCGCCACCCCTTTCTCGGCGACCGCCGGCTCTCCCGGCTGCCGCCGCCACGCATCCGCCTACCCCAGACCAGCCGCCCACGACCGAGCCCAACCCTGGCCGCTTGAGTGGTCAGACCAACAGCAGTGACTTGCCGAGGGTGGCGCGTTCCTCGAGCGAGCGGTGAGCCTTCTCGGCCTCCGCCAACGGGTAAGTCGCGCCGATCACCGGCCGGAGCCGGCCCTGCGCGGTGAGGGCGAGCGCGTCCGTGAGGAGTTCACGCACGGTCGCCGGGTCGGGTGGCCCGGCCGACAGCACGTTGTCCACGTGCACCTGCCGGCGGGCCGCCAGGTCCGGATCGATGTCGGCGAAGCCGTCCGAGGTGCCGTAGGTGACGAAGCGGCCGCCGTCGGCCACCGTCTCGAACACGGCCCTGCCGAGTGGTCCTCCCGCGCCGTCGAAGGCCACGCCGACGCCGCCCGTTGCCTCGCGGACCTGGTCCTGCCAGCCGTCCAGCGAGTAGTCGACGGCCAGGTCCGCGCCCAGTTCACGGCTCAGCGCGAGCTTGCGTTCACCGCGGGCCGCGGCGACGACTCGTGCGCCTGCGTCGCGCAGGAGTTGTACGAGCAGCGAACCCGCGCCGCCCGTCGCGGCGGCCACCAGGACCCACTCGTCCTTCTTGATCTCCACGCGGCGGGCGAGCATGAGTGCGGTGACGCCGTCGTGCACCAGGGCCGCAGCCTCGGCCGAGGTCAGGCCGTCGGGTACTGCGACGATCTCCTCTGCGGGGAAGACCATCTGCTCCGCGTAGCCGCCCGATCCGCGGCTGATGACGTGCCGGCCCAGCCACGCCGGGTCCACGCCTTCGCCGACCGAGAGCACGTGGCCCGCGCCGCCTCCGCCTGGCACGTAGGGAAGGGTCAGCGGGAAGAACTCGCCGCCCCAGCCGTTGCGCAGCAGCGTGTCGAGGAAGATCACGTCGGCGACCTCCACGCCCACCACCACCTGTCCCGGACCTGCCACCGGCGCGGGAACCTCTTCCACGCGGAGCACCTCGGGACCACCGAACTCGTGCACACGGACAGCACGCACCGCCACCACATCCCCCACCTGGATCAACCGGTCGCGTCCCACCGTAAAAGCTCCAGTTCGGTGGAGATCAAGCCCGCATCTCAGCAGGAGGCGAAGTCGTCCAGCAGTGCCGAGGCGACCTCGACGTCCGGGCTGAGCTGGCGGTCGGACATGTCCGGGTTGAGCTTCGACTCGGCGGTCTCGAAGGCGGCGCGCAGCGACGCGGTCTGAGGCGTGATGCCGCGTAGCCGCAGGGCGCGGACGGCGGCCACGACTTCGCACGCGAGGACGAGGCGGAACGCGCTCAGCGAGCGCAGGGCCTGGGAGGCGGACTGGAAGGCGAAGCTCGAGTTCTCCTCCTGGCCGCGCGACACGACGGCGTTGCCGATGCTCGCGGGTTCGGCGAGGGTGCGGACCTCGGCCAGCGCGGAGTTGGCGCTGTACTCGAGGATCATCACGCCCGAACTGCCGGGCACGCCCTCGGCGAGGAACGGGCGCAGGCCGGTGAAGCTCGGCTCGACGAGCGTGGCGAGGCGGGCGGTCGAGATGTGGCCGGTGTGCAGCATCGAGAGCCGGAGCCGGTCGAGTGCCTGGCCCAGGTACGCGCTGTGGAAGGCGCCGTGGTGGTAGGCGGCGTCGTCCTCCGGTCCGAAGTGGTCGGAGACGATCAGCGGGTTCTCGGCGGCGGCGTTGAACTCGACGTCGAGCACGCGGGCCAGGTCGGTGGCGGCGTCGACGGCCGGGCCGTGGATCTGCGGGAAGCAGCGGTAGCCGAACGGGTCCTGGATGCGCGCCGGCGGGCGTGGTGGTTCGCCGATCAGGCGGCGCATCTCGGCGGCCACGGCCACCTGTCCCGGGTGCGGGCGGCCCAGGTGGACGCGTTCGTCGTAGGCCTCGACGGCTCCGTCCACGGCGAGGAACGACAGCGCCGCGACGACGTGCGTGGCCTTGAGGAGCTGGTGCGCGTCCTGCCAGGCCAGGCCCGCCATGCCGATGGTGAGGGCGTTGCTGCTGATCAACGCCAGCGCGTCGCCCGAGTCGAGTTCGATCGGGTCCGGGGTCTGCGTGGAGCCGAGCCAGTAGCGCTCGCCGAGCAGGGTCAGGCCGGTTTCGGCGAGTGCGGTGAGGTCGCCCGTGCCGATGGCGCCGTACTCGTGGACGCCGGGGTAGCAGCTGCTGTTCAGCGCGGCGAGGAGTGCGTCGGCCACGGCTCTGCGCACGCCGGCGCCGCCCGCGAGGAGTTGGTTGAGTCGCACGACCATCATGGCGCGCACCTGCTCCTCGGGGAGCATGCCGCCGAGCCCGCCCGCGTGGCTGCGCAGCAGGCGCAGGCCGTGCTCGGCCCAGCCCTCCGTGCTGATGATCTGGTCGCGGTTCGCGCCGACGCCGGTCGTGCGGCCGTACACCTGTCGTCGCACCACAAGGCGCTGGCTGGCACCCCACGACGCTTCGAGGCGTGCGAGGCCATCAGCGTGCAGGGCCACCGGCGAGTGGTACCGCGCGACGCGCACCACCTCGTCGGCGCTGAGGGACTGACCGTCCAGCACGACAGGGGAGTCTTCGACCATGGCGCCAATGTGAGCACATAGGCTTCAGAGGTGCTCGTACTGCATGGCCTGTGCACGACCGACGGTGTTCTCGCACTGTGGGCCGAAGACTCCGGGCTGCCCGCACGCAGCGAGAGCACGCGTCGCGACGCGCCACATCCGTTCGCGGCGTCGGCCGAGTCGCTGGCCGCCGCGCTCGGGCAGGAACCGCGCAAAACGACCACACGGGCGTTGCTGCTGCCGTCGTTCTCGTCGGGGCCGATGGCGTCGCCCGAACTGGTGCGCGACCCGCTGGCGGCGGGACGAGCGCAGCGCGGCAAGGTGCAGCTGCGGCAGTGGGGCGTGCCCACGATCCGTCTCGACGGTGCCCCCGAACGCGGCGCCGAGGTGCGGCTGAGCGACTCCGCGCGGTTCGTGTTCGACGTGGCCGGGTTCGCCACCGACCTGGTCGACCGCGGCCGCGTGCTGCCGTCGGTCGCGCCGGACCGGCCCGTCGCGCAGTGGGTGCCGGTGCTCTCGGGAACGGATTCGGCGCGGTTCGCGGCGTTGCAGGCCGCGATGCCGCCCGCCTGCCGGTGCGAGCAGATCGTCAGCGACCCGGCGGAGCTCGTGCGCGCGGCACTGACGACCACAGTCGACGAGCAGGTGCGGAGCCGGCTGAGCGGCACCGCTCTCGCCCCGGCGCGACGTGGGCGCGCGACGACGGCGGAGTCCTGGCTCGACGCACTCACCGGCGAGCCCGCGTTCGACGCGGACCCCGTCGAGCTCTACGAACTGCGCGAGCAACTGGACCGCTGGCGCGACAGCGCGGGCAACGAGAGCCCCGTGCGCACCTGCTTCCGGCTGCGCTCGCCGGAGCAGCGCGACGACGAGGAGTGGGCCGTCGAGTTCCTGCTGCAGGCCGTCGACGAGCCGAGCGTTCTCGTTCCCGCGCAGCAGGTCTGGTTCGCGGACGACAGCGTCCTGCGGCGCTGGATCCCGGCACCGCAGGAGCACCTGCTGGCCGACCTCGGCCGCGCGAGCAAGCTGCACCCCGACCTGGACGAGGCGTTGCGCGGCTCGCACCCCGCCGAGATGGAGGTCAGCGCGGAGGGCGCGTACCGGTTCCTGACCGCCGCCCCGGTGCTGGCGCAGGCCGGCTTCGGCGTGCTGCTGCCGTCGTGGTGGCAGCAGACGACCAAGCTGGGCCTGAAGCTCACCACGAAGAGCCGCGGCACCGCCGGCACCGTCGCCAAGGAGAGCGAGATCGGCTTGAAGTCCATCGTGGACTACAAGTGGGAGCTCGCCCTCGGTGAGGACACGCTGACCGACGCCGAGCTCGCCGAACTGGCCAGGGCGAAGGTGCCGCTGGTCAAGGTGCGCGGCCAGTGGGTGCAGGTCGACCAGAAGCGGCTCGCCGCCGGGCTCGCGTTCCTCAGGCGCGGCGGCGGGCAGATGACCGCCGCCGAGGTCATGCTCCACAGTGGACTTACAGAGGAGGACGAGAGCCTGCCGCTCCCGCTGATGTCCGTCGAGGCGGACGGCTGGCTCGGCGACCTGTTGTCCGGCAAGGCCGACGAGCAGCTCGAACCCGTCGAGCCGCCGGAGAACTTCCTCGCGCGGCTGCGCCCGTACCAGCAGCGCGGCCTGGCGTGGCTCGCGTTCCTGGACAAGATCGGTCTCGGTGCGTGCCTGGCCGACGACATGGGCCTCGGGAAGACCGTTCAGCTGCTGGCGCTGGAGGCGTTGAACCGCGCCGACGGCAAGAGGCCGCCGACGTTGCTGATCTGCCCGATGTCGGTCGTCGGCAACTGGCAACGCGAGGCAGCGCGGTTCACCCCGGAACTCTCGGTGCACGTGCACCACGGCGCGGACCGGCTGGACGGCGACGCGCTGCGCGAAGCCGTGGAGAGCCACGACCTGATCCTCACCACCTACGCGCTGGCCGCGCGCGACGCCGACGCGCTGAGCGAGCTCACCTTCGACCGCGTGGTGCTCGACGAGGCGCAGAACATCAAGAACAGCGCGACCCGTCAGTCCCAGGCGGTGCGCCAGCTCAAGGCACGTCACCGCGTCGCGCTCACGGGCACGCCCGTCGAGAACCGCCTGGCCGAGCTCTGGTCGATCATGGACTTCGCCAACCCCGGTGTGCTCGGCACGGTCAACACGTTCCGCGCCCGCTACGCCGTCCCGGTGGAGCGCCACAACGACCAGGACGCCGCCGCCCGCCTGCGCAAGATCACGAATCCGTTCGTGCTGCGCCGGGTGAAGACCGATCCGCGCATCATCAGCGACCTGCCGGACAAGGTCGAGATGCGCCAGCTCTGCAACCTCACCACCGAGCAGGCCTCGCTCTACCAGGCCGTCGTCAACGACATGCTGGAGAAGATCGAGGAAGCGGAGGGCATCGGCCGCAAGGGACTGGTGCTCGCGACCATGTCGAAGCTCAAGCAGGTCTGCAACCACCCCGCCCACTTCCTCGGCGACGGCTCCCGCGTCGCCGGCCGCTCCGGCAAGCTCGCGCGCCTGGAGGAAGTGCTCGAAGAAGTGCTCGCCGAGGGCGACAAAGCGTTGTGCTTCACGCAGTTCACCGAGTTCGGCAGCATGCTCGTCCCGTACCTGGCCGCGCGCTTCGACACCGAGGTGTTGTTCCTGCACGGCGGCACGAACAAGGCGGCCCGCGACCGCATGGTCGAGCGCTTCCAGGGCAGCTCGGGGCCGTCGCTGTTCCTGTTGTCGCTCAAGGCGGGCGGCACCGGCCTCAACCTCACCGCCGCGAACCACGTGATCCACCTGGACCGCTGGTGGAACCCGGCGGTCGAGGACCAGGCGACCGACCGCGCGTTCCGGATCGGCCAGCGCCGCAACGTGCAGGTGCGCAAGTTCGTGTGCATCGGCACGCTGGAGGAGCGCATCGACGCCATGATCGAGGAGAAGCGCGCGCTGGCCCAGCTGGTGGTCGGCGCCGGCGAGAACTGGCTCACCGACCTGTCCACCTCGCAGTTGCGCGACCTGCTGACGCTCTCCGGGGAGGCCATCGGTGAGTGAGCACTGGTCCGGCGAACGTCCCCGGTACGGCAAGACCATCAAGGTGGACAACGGTCTCAAGGCCAAGAGCAAGCGCGGTGACATCGGCGCCACCTGGTGGTCGCGCCGGTTCATCGAGGTGCTGGAGTCGTTCGGCATGGGTGGCCGGCTGACCCGTGGCCGCACCTACGCGCGGCAGGGCCAGGTGCTGTCGTTGTCGCTGTCCACGAGCATGGTCATCGCCCTGGTGCAGGGCTCGCGGCCCACGCCGTACAAGGCGCGGATCGCGATCAAGTCGTTCACGGGCCAGGAATGGCAGCGCATCGAGCACGCGCTGGCCGGCAAAGCCCTGTACGCCGCGAAACTGCTGGCCGGCGAGATGCCAGCGGACATCGAGACGCTGTTCGCCTCGCTGGGGCTGCGGCTCTTCCCCGCGACGCAGCGCGAGATGACGATGGACTGCAGCTGTCCGGACTGGGAGGTGCCGTGCAAGCACCTCGCCGCCACCTGTTACCTGCTCGCCGAGTCGTTCGACAACGACCCGTTCGAGATCCTCGCCTGGCGCGGCCGCAGCCGCGAGGACCTGCTCGACCGCTTGCGTGCCTTGCGCGGCACGGTGCGTTCCACCGTGACCCGTGAGGAGGCGCCGCCGCTGACGAGGTGCCTGGACACGTTCTGGCAGCGGCAGACCACGTCGAACCTCCACTTCGGCGACCCGACGGCGGTGGTGCGCACGGACGCGGTGCTCGATCAGCTCGACGGTGTGCCGATCACCGTGGGCCGGTCGTCGCTGGCCGACCTGTTGCGCCCGGCCTACCTTTCGCTGAAACCGGAGGAGTAGCGGGAGTGAGTCGGGGATGCGGCCGCTCGAGATGGCACTGCATGCCGATGTCGTGAGATCCGCTGGATTCGGTGGCCTGCACCGGTGACGGGTTCTGCCGTCACGCGATGGCCGCTCGGCGGCAGCGGTCAGCCGGGTACCGAGGCTGCGGACCCGTTGGGAGCACTGGAGTTCAGCGCGTTCAGGCGCGGGACGGCAGTGCTGCGCGGGATGAGGGCAGCCGCGAGTGGGGGGAGCCGGCGGACCCGTTGGGCGCTGTGCGGTCCGGGCGCGGTGGCTTGTGGGCGCGCGGAGGGCGAGCGGCTCGGGTCTGTCGGCGGAGGGGTGAGTGGGCGGCTGGGCCGCCCTCGCCCTGGGGTCAGCGGGGGAGTTTCTGCCTGGAGCGGTTGGCCCACAGGGTCACGCCGGCGCCGGCGAGGCCTACCTGGAGAGCCAGTTCGATCCAGTCGATTCCCGGGGTGTCGGCCACGCCCAGGACCGTGGCGGCGGCGGTGCCCAGCAGGGCGGCGACGATGCCTACGAGGATGGTCGCGAGCAGCGACACGTGCTGCCTGCCCGGGACCACCAGGCGGCCCATGCCGCCGATGATGGCTCCGAAGAGCAGTGCGGTGAACAAGCCGCCGATTTCCACTGTGTACCCCCTGGGACTCTGATGCCTGTCGCTCCAGGATCCGCCGGGCACAGGGTCTCGCGAATCAGGTCTTTCCCTGACTGCTCCCTGAGTTCGCCCCTAGGAGCACGGCGGCTGTGGCGGAGAGTTCGCGGCCCGGCACGTCCGGGTCGCAGCCCACCCTGGCGAGGCGGGCCCGGATGGCCGTGGGGGAGCGCTCCATGGCGTCGGCCAGGGACCTGATCAGTTTCGGGGAGTCGGTCTCGGACGGGGTGAGCCAGGCTGCGCGCAGGTCGGTGTCGAGGGCTTCGGTCCAGGGCTGGTTGGCGTTCGCGTGGCGGGACGGGCGGGTGCGCAGGCGCGTGTGGGCGCTCAGCACCCGCGCGAGGAGCTTGCCGACCGTGACGCCGCCCTCTACCGGCAGGCGCAGGCGGCCGTCCGCGATCACCTCGCCCGAGTCGAGTGAGCCGAGCAGGTCGAGCACCATCGAATCGTCGGAGTCGGTCGTCGCGCTCAGCCGGTAGTGGACCTCGCCGAACTTGATCTCGTTGTGGAAGGTGGATGTCATGGGGTCGACGTTAGGGAGGGGGTCTGACGGTTTTTCCGGGGTTGGGCCCTGGAGGCCGTTGTGATGCGGGGAGTTCACCCGAAGGGGTGGAGGGCTAACCCGATGTCACGGCGTTCCGGCCGGTCCCGATGTCGGCGCGGTCCGCGGCGGCACGCCCCGCGCCCCACCCGGCGGCCGACCGCACGGTCACGCGCGAGGTGCGCGTCCGCGTGAACATCTGCTCGTACAGCGTGTCCACGGCCTGCTTGCGGTCCGCGAGCACCGGCAGCAACCGCTCGTCCGAGGCGATCGGGTCGTCCGGAGCAGCGGGCGCGGCCGCCATCGCCTCCAGCCGTTCGCCGATCCGCGAGGCGTACGACACCAGGAACGACTTCCGGAACGGCCGCGAGCGCGCCTCACTGCCCTTACCGGCCCGCCCGCCAACGGCGACCATCGCCCGTGTCGCCTGCACGAGCAGAGACGTGGACAGCAGCTCCACGCTCTCCAGGTCGACCTCGTCACCGACGAGAGCGATGAACCCGAACCCGTCGTATGCCACCGCACGCGACCGGAAGGCCTCCGACACCACGTGCACGAGCTGCGCCTTCTCCTTGAAGTAGCTCTTGTCCAGCCACATCCGCCGCGACGTCGCCTCCGCAGGCAGGTCCGCGTCGAGCATCGCCCGCTCCAGCGCGTGCCGGTTCATCAGCTCCTGCGCCTTGGCCGACAGCGCCTCCGCCTCCTCGGGGAACGCCGTCGACTCGGCCTTTGCCAGCAGGCCGCGCACCCGGTTGAGCACCTTCGGGTCCAGCCCCGCGCGCACGGCCGACATCAGCACGTCGCCCGGCAACGGCAGGATCTGCGGCAACGAGGGCAACCGCCCGAGGAACTTCAGCAGTTCCGCGGCCGTGCGGTTCGCGTACGACATCGTCTCGATGTGACGCGTCGCCCACGCCTCCAGCAGCGGTCCCTCCCACCACACCGAGGCGCCGATCTCGTCCAGCTGACGCTGCCACCGCGGATGCACCGTCGCCGCAGGATGCGGCGAACAGGACAAAGCGATCACGTCCACCACGAGAGAGGCGGCCGACTCATCGAGCGAACGCGACACCATCTCGCGCACGTCGTACGGCAGCCAGCCGCGCTGCCAGAGCGCATCGACCGCTTTCACCAGTTCCACGCCACGCAGTATGAGACGTCCGCCATGTGCACAGGTCGGGGACCACCTGGTAGACACGGGATGTGATCGAACTCCAGTTCCGCGGCCGGACCGTCGTCCGCGACCACGCGCTGGTGATGGCGATCATCAACCGCACTCCGGACTCGTTCTACGACAAGGGCGCCACCTACGCCGAGGACGTGGCCATGGAGGCCGTGCACCGCGTCGTGGACGAGGGCGCGGACATCGTGGACATCGGCGGCGTGAAGGCCGGACCGGGTGATCTGGTCGACTCCGGCGAGGAAGTGCGCCGCGTCGTGCCGTTCATCGCCCGCGTGCGTGCCGCCTACCCGGATCTGATCATCAGCAGCGACACCTGGCGCGCGGACGTCGGCCGGCTCGTCTGCGAGGCCGGAGCCGATTTGCTCAACGACACGTGGGCGGGCGCGGACCCGCAGCTGGCCGAGGTCGCCGCGGAGTACGGCGCCGGCTACGTCTGCTCGCACACGGGCGGTGCGGTGCCCCGCACGCGTCCGCATAGGGTTAGTTACCCGAACCTCGTCGCGGACGTCATCGCGGAGACGACGGCGCGCGCGGAGAGGGTGGTCGCACTCGGTGTGCCTCGCAAGAGCGTGCTGATCGACCCCACACACGACTTCGGCAAGAACACATGGCACAGCCTCGCGCTGGTGCGGCACACGGACGCTCTGGTGGCGACCGGGTGGCCGGTGCTGATGGCTCTGTCCAACAAGGACTTCGTCGGGGAGACCCTCGGCGTGGAACTGCACGAGCGCGTCGAGGGCACCCTCGTCGCGACCGCGATCGCGGCGTTGGCGGGCGCCGCGGTCTTTCGCGCGCACGAGGTGGCGCGCACCAGACGAGTACTCGAGTCCGTCGCTCGACTCTGAGCTGGAGGTATCAGGTGGACGACGTCTTCGCCCGGTTTTCGGATGACCGGTGGGACGACTTCCTCGACGAACTCGACAAGATCCGCGTGAGCGTGGTGGATCCCGCGGAACGACAGCAGATGAAGGTCACCGCACGCCGCGACGCACGAGAAGCGGGCACTCAGCCGTTGCTCGTGCGGATGGCCCTCGCGGACCACTACTTGAACCTGCTCGCCATCGGAGTGTGGGCGGGCGACGAGAGCTGGCGCGCCGATCTGCGCGACCTGGTCGTCTCTCTCGTGCCCGCGGACGACGAGTCACGTGACGACGCACTGCTGAGTTCGGTCATCGCCGTGGTGCTCGCACAGCTGCTGCAGGACGCACGCCTGCGTGGCGGCTCCGAGGCCGACGTCATCGCACGGTCGGCGTGGGAGAAGGCCCAGGAGTGGGCTGCCTACGCGGAGGACCGTCACGTGGAACGGCTCCTGCACGCCTCCACAGAGGCCGGTGCGCGCGTGGTGACGGCCTCGGAGGTGCAGGAGGTCATCGAGCTCGCCACGGCCGCAGCGGACGACCAGCACGCCGAAACGATCGCCGCACTGGAGACCGAAGGCTTCACCGCGGAGTTCATGAACGGCGTGTGGGTGGTGGAGGGCGAGTTCCGCAACGCGGTGCGGGCCGCTGCGCGCGCGATCACGCTCACGGGCCACGGCTGCGTCCTCGCGCGCAACATCCGGTCATCGGCTGTGATGTTGTGGCACGAGAACACGCTCGCCATGGCGGACTCGAAGGTGCCGCGCTGGCGCGTCTACCCGATGCTCGCGCCCGTTACGCCGCAATCGAAGTTTTCAGGCGGTGAAGGTCTGCCGTTCACCCGTGAGACACACCCGTTGGCACCCGCTCCAGAAGTCGTGCGCCGGTTGGCGGACGCCGTTGGTGTCAACCTGTCCCATCTGCTGGCTGCATTGCGGTGAAAGGGTGATCTTTGACTTTCCGCAACCTCGACTCGTTATCTTGGTGTCATGCCCAGATTTGCCGAGTTCGATGTGGAAGGCCTGCGGAAATCCAGTGCCGTAGCGGACTTTCCCTGGTCAGAGACGTGGGTCACGTTGATCCGCGTCGATGCCAAGGGAGTTGTCCGGCAAGCCAAGTCGTTGACGGAGAAAGTTTCTTTGCTGACCGTCGCGTCGGACAAGGACCTCGTCATCGCGTCCTGTCCCGAGATTTACGCGGTCGACGACCTGTCGGCCGCCCGTGCGGCCGTCAAGGCTTCGGTCGCACGCGAAATGATCCCAAGCCTCGGATGAATGACTCCCGCCACTCGGGCTCAGCGGCGAGCGCGAGTTCCGGGAAACGCCGAAGGAGCGTTCCGAACGCGATCTCACCCTCGATACGAGCCAGGCGCGCCCCCACGCAGTAGTGGACCCCGTGACCGAACGCGACGTGTGGGTCTCGGCCCAGCTGCAACACGTCCGGGTCGGAATACCGGGACGGATCCCGGTTCGCCGCCCCTGGTGAGACGGTGACCTGCGAAGATTCCGGAATCGTGACCCCTCCGATCACCACGTCGGAAGTGGCGACGCGACTCACCCCCAGCGCGAACGGACCGTCGTGGCGCAGGAGCTCCTCGACGGCCTCCGGAATCAGGATCGGACTGTCGGCCAGCGACCGCATCAGCGCGGGATCGCGCAGCAGGGCGAGCAGGCCGCTGCCGATAGCTGCACGGTCGTCTCGTGGCCTGCTGTGATGAGCAGCACAAGGGTGCTCGCGAGGTTCGGCTGGTCGCGGAGCTCGGTGATGACGTCGTCGCCGGGCTCCTTGGTGGCCACCAGGCGTTCGGCGTACGCGGTGAACCTGCCGTACGCCTCGGCCATGGTGGCCGGTGCGAGCAACTCCGCGGTGAGCTTCCGGACCTCATCTCTGTCCTCTTTGGGCACACCTAGGAGTTCACAGATGACGGTGCACGGCAGGGGATGGGCGAACGTCTCGATGACGTCCACCTCCTCCGCGCCCTGCCACACGTCGAGCAACTCGTTGGCGATCTCCTCGATGCGTGGCCGGAGGGCTTCCATCCGTCGGGTGTGGCCGTGCGGTTGATGGGCCTGTGCGAGGGCGCGCGAACGACCGCGCTGGCAAGGATGGTGTTGGTGCCTCTCACCAAGCGGGAGCGCGAGGTCGCGGTGCTGGCCGCACGAGGACTCACGAACAAGGAGATCGCCGAATCACTGGTGATCTCCGTGCGGACCGTCGACAACCACCTGTCCAACACGTACTCGAAGCCCGGGATCACGACCCGCGGCGAACTCGCGTTGGTCCTTACGGATGACCTCGGCGGCCGGGGATAACGCCCGGCACGGGTCCGAACGACAGGTCCGGCATGAGCAACGGGTACGCGGTCGTCGACGTCGAGACCACCGGGCTTTCGCCTGGTCAGCACCACCGGGTGATCGAGGTCGCGGTCGTGCACCTCGACGCGTCCGGCCGCCGGACCGACGAGTGGTGCACGCTGGTGAACCCGCGCCGTGACCTCGGCGCCCAGCACGTGCACGGCATCAGCGCCGCGGACGCCCGTCGCGCGCCCGAGTTCGCCGGTGTCGCCGGTGAGCTCGCCGCGAGGCTGTCGGGACGGGTGCTCGCCGCGCACAACCTGTCGTTCGACCTGCGGTTCCTGCAGGCCGAGTTCGCGCGGCTCGGCCACGAGCTCGCCGCCCCGGCCGGGCTGTGCACGATGAACCTCGCGAGCCGCTACCTCGGCGCGTCGTCACGGTCGCTCGCAGCGTGCTGCGAGGTGGCCGGTGTGCCGATGGGCACCGCGCACTCCGCACTGCACGACGCGCGGGCGTCCGCCGGGCTGCTGGCACGGTGCCTGGACCGCATCGGGCACGTGGAGCCGGTGCGGCTGACGGTGCCACGGACCGTGAACGCGTTCGCCGTGCAACGCAGCCACGCGCACGGAGCCGAACAGCACTTCCTGGCCAAGCTCGTGCGGTTGCTGCCCCGCGTGGAGACGGCGTCGGGCGACGAGTACCTCGACGTGCTCGACCGGGCGCTGGTCGACCGGCACCTGTCGCACGAGGAACAGGAAGAGCTGGTCGAGGTGGCTCGGGCGCTCGACCTGGGCCTGCCGCAGGTGATGGAGCTGCACCGCGGCTATCTCGCCGCCCTGGCCGACGCCGCCTGGGAGGACGGCCGGGTGACCGCGGACGAGGAGGCCGACCTGCGTCTGGTCGCGTCGTTGCTCGGCGTGGAGGTCGCCGGTGCGCTGCGCCGGCCGGTCCGGCTCTCGCAGGGTGATCCCGTCGTGTTCACCGGGGAGATGCGCGAAGGCCGTGACGTGTGGGAGAGCCGGGCGCTGTCCGCCGGGCTCACGGTGAAGGCGGGCGTGACGAAGAAGACCGCGGTGGTGATCGCGGCGGACCCGGATTCCATGTCGGGCAAGGCGGACAAGGCACGCTCGTACGGGATTCCGATCGTGTCCGAGGACCTGTTCGCCGGGTTGCTCGGGCAGTTGAGCGGGTCGGCGTGAGCGCCGTGGAACGGGTGGCCGAGCTCATCCGGGACCGCAACCGCATCGACGCCGAGCTGTCGTCGTGCATCGGACGGCCGGCGTTGATCGGGCACCTCGGCGAGTGGATCGCCGCGCAGGTCTTCGGCATCGAGCTGGAGACGTCCAAGGGCATCAACGGCAGGTTCCGCAACGGCCGGACGGTGGACGTGAAGTGGTACCCGAAGAGGGAAGGACTGCTGGACCTGAAGGAGGAGGGCCCGGACCTCTACCTGGTGCTGGCCGGGCCCAAGGTTCCTCCTGCCAGCTCTCGCGGCACGACGAGACCGTTGGTCATCGACGCCGTGTACCTGTTCGACGCCGCCGCCATCGTGGCTGAGCTACGCGCGCGTGGACGCAGAATCGGCACCGCGTCCAGCGTGCGCACGGAACTGTGGGAGGCCGCGGAGATCTATCCGCGGCACAACCTGTCGTTCTCCCTCACCGCCGTGCAGCGCGAACTGCTGGCGTTGTTCGGGAGTTAGTCGTCGGCCGTGAGGCTGTGTCCGTCCCACGTGAAGCGCACGGTCGTCACGGCGTCGTCCCCGTCCGTGCCGGTCGTGAGCTGGTGGATGGCGATGCCGGTCAGCTCCCGGTAGTCGCACCACTCGTGGTCCGACGTGAGCACCAGGTCGAGGTCGAAGTTGACCAGCAGTTCCAGCAGCTGGCCGCGGTTGGTGGCGTCGACGCCGACGAAGACCTCGTCCAGCAGGATCAGGCGGGGTGCGGTCGGGGTGGCGTGGTAGTGCGCGGCCGCCGCGGCGAACAGCGGGAGGTGCAGCACGATGGCCTTCTCGCCGCCGGACAACGCGCCGTGCACGCGCTTGGTGACAGGCACCCAGCCTTCGCCTCGGTCGACCTTCACGACGAACTGGTGCCACGTCGTGTAGTCGAGCACCTGGGCGAGTTGTTGTTCCCAGCCCGTGGCGGAGTCGTGCGCGCGTGCTTCTTGCACGCGCTCGCGGAAGAACTGGTGCAGCAACGCGCGTTCGTCGTCGTTGAGGTCTGAACGCAGCAGGAGGTCGCGGGCCTCTCGGGTGCCGGGCGGCAGCTGGGGGTCGACCTGCCAGTCGAGTTGCACGCGGATGCCGGAGGCGGTCTGGACGCGCTCCAAGTGCTGGTTCATGGTGACGACGAGCTCGGACGCGCCCTGGATGCGCTGGGCGATGTGCCTTCGGGTGTCGCCGGTGAGGGTCTGGTCGAAGAGGTCGCGTTCGCCGTCCGTGATGTGGGTGCGCACGCGGTCACGTTCGGCTTGCAGCGCTTGAAGCAGGGCGTGCGCACCCATGCGCGCGCCGTCCAGCGTCGCGGTGAGCACGGTGACGTCGTCGTCGGGGTCGAGCGACAGGTCGATGCGGCCGGCCAGCTGGTGCTGTGCCTGGTGCACGGCGGCACCGAGACGGGACTCGGAGTCGCGGATCAGGCGCGGGTCCACCGGTTCGTCGGGCACCTCACCGGCGTCGGCGGGCAGGTGGCCGCTGGTCAGGTGCCGATAGCGCGCTTCGGCCGCCTCGTGCACGACTGCGGCTTCCGCGGCGCGTGCGGTGTCGACCTTGCGCTTCTCCTCCAACGTGCCGAGTGTGCGCGCCAGGCCCGTCTGCTTGTCCTGCAGCAGTTCGCGTTCCTCGGCGAGCGCGAGAGCCTTGGCGCGCAATGAGATGAGCTGCTGGTCCAAGGCCTGGAACTCGGAGCCTGCGGCACGTTCGACGGTCTCCAGCGTGATGGCGAGGTCGGCGGCCTCCTGCTGACGGGCGGCCGTCGTCTCCTCGGCCTCGTCGGCCAGCGCGCTGCTCGTCGAGGCACGGCTGCCTGCCTCGACCGACACCGCCTCGGTGGTGAACGCGTCGTGGCGGTCGTCCAGCCAGCGGTGGGCCGCGGTGGCGAACGCCGACAACGCGTCCGCGTCCGGGATGTCGGTGGTGTCGGTGTGCTGGGCGACGACGGCCTCGGCCTCGGCCACCCGCTGAGCTGCGGCCGCGACGGCGTCTTTCCGCGCCGCACAACGCAACTGTGCCTTCGTCCGCTGCTCTTCGGCGATCTCGATCGGATCGGTCGAGGGTTGCCTGGCCAGCTCGCCGGCCAGCGTGGCGCGGCGCACGGCGATCTGGTTCAGCGCGGCGTCCACACCGGACAGATCGGTGGCGAGCTGCTCGATCAGGCCGGTCAGCTCGGCGATCCGGCCCGCGCGGGCCCGTTTGCGGGCGTCCGCGCCGATGTAGGTGGGAAAGTCCTTGGTCCAGCGGCCGTGCGCGTTGGCCAGGCGCCACGTCCCGTCCGCGCCGATCGCGACGGCGTGACCCGTGGCCGTGTCACCGAACGCGACGCTCTCCAGGAACCGGCGGCAGCGCTCGTCCTCGGTGACGAGCACCTCCAGCAGCGTGTAACCGGGAGCGGGAGGTGCCAGCGACGGTTCCGCGAAACGGTCCTGGTGGAGCAGGCCGAACGAGTTGTCCGGCGTGAGCCACGCGTCGAGCAGACCCGACGCCTCCAGCGCCGCCTCGACCGCACCACGCACGGGCAGTGGTGTGCCGGGGCGGAAGTCGACCAGACGCCACAGAGGGGCGCCCACGGCGTGATGGCGGTACTCGTCGCCACGCGTGTACGGCGCGGGCGGCGGTACATCGACCTGATTGGCGAGCTTCTCGCGGATGGAGTTGTACTGCGAGAGTTGGCCGTTCAACGCCGTGCGCGTCTCCTCCAGACGCGCTTCGATGCGGCTGAACTCCTCGCGAGCGCGTGCGGCGGCCTCGACGACCTCGCCGTGCTCGGACACGTTCAGCTCAGCACAGCCGTGCGCCCACGTGTCGAAGTCCGCGCGGAACTTCGCAAACGCTTGCTCGAACGTCCGCTGCGCCGCGGCTTCCGCTTCCGTGGCGAGGTCGAGCTCGTCACGCGTTTCCTCAAGCCGTTGGCGTGCGGCATTCCGTGCGTCAACGGCTCTCTCGTGCGCGGCGACGGCACGACTGATCGCGTTGATCTCGGTGGACCGGGACTCGATGGCGGCGGTGAGCAGCTGACGGCCCGACCGCGCGTCGGCGTGCGACTCGATCTCCTCGAACACCGACGGCATGCCCGCGTGCTCGGCGGCTTCCCGTGCGATCACGGCGGACCGTCGCAGCTCATCGGCGCGTGCGGCCGCATCGGACTTGGCCTGCTCCGCCCGTTCCTCGTCGGCAACGGCACGCGCGCGGAGTTTCACGGCGTGCGCGGAGGCCTCCGAAGCGCGCAGGCTCGCGGCGGAAAGCTGCTGCCGCAACAGGTCGAGCTGCTTGCCCTCCTGGTACGCGGGCAGGTCGGAGATGCCGGAGATCTCCGCGTCGACCGCGCTCGCCTCGCGTCCCAGCGCCGCGAGCTGCTCGAACGCCTCATCGGTCAGCGTGATCTGCCGCTGGTAGCGGTGTTCGCTCATCCGCGCGGCCCGCGTCAGGTCCTCGAGCTGCTCGGTCGACGACTCCAGCGCCCGTGCGGCCACGCCGAGAACGCGCTGGGCGTAGACCCGCTGCACGTCCGCGAGGCGTTCAGCGGTGAAGATCTCCTCGTCGAGCCGCCGCAGTTCCTCGCGCTGGCGGTCGAGCCGTTCGAACCCCTCGGCGATCTCGGTCAGATCGGACTGGTCCAGCGGCGGAAGTGCCTTGGACAGCAACGAGGACAGCACGCTCGGGTCGAGCCGCTCGGACAGCTTCGGCGTGCGCAGCTGCAACAGCGCCGTGATCAGCGAGTCGTACCGTTGCTCGCTCACGCCGGGGAACAACGTCGTCCGCACCGTGTGGCGGTAATCAGCCGGTGAGGCGTGCACGACGCCGTGGTCACCGATCGCGGCGATGAGATCGGTCTTGGTCAACGGGCGCCCGGCCTCGTTCACCAGCGCCAGATCACCGATCCTGAGCGACGTCGTGAAGTACGTGGCGATGACGTTCGTCGTGTTCGTGGTGGCCTGGAGCCGCGCACCGCACGTGAACCACTGCTCGCCGTGCTGGAACTCCAGCCACACGTACCCGACGCGCGTGCTGCCCTGGTTTCCCTCGCCCATGAGGTTCCAGTGCATCGTGCGGTCCGCACTGCCGAACGTCGACAGACGGTGCGGACGCAGGTTCGCGTCGAACAGGTACGGCAGCAGCAGCTCGAGCGCTTTCGACTTGCCGGTGCCGTTGGGACCCCTGAGCAGCAGTCTGCCCTGGTAGAACGAGAAGATCTCGTCGTAGTAGCGCCAGACGTTGATGATGCCGGCGCGGCTCGGTTGCCACCGGTCAGTCATTGAGCTCCTCGACCGCGTACCTGGCTGCGGCGGGCAGCCTGCGAACGGTGCCGTTCTCCGTGCGTGCGAGCCCGAACGCCTCCAGCAGTTCGAGCGCGTCCGCCGTGAGCCTGCCCGCGCCACCGTCCGACTGGTAGGCCTTGGCCCAGGTGCGGAACTTCGTGAGCAGCTCGCGTACTTCTTCGACCAGGTCCTCCGTGGTGGCCGGACCCTGTGCCAACCGGTCGAGCAACAACAACGCGGCGACCTTCGCGTGGTTGTCGTCGTCCGGGAACCTCGTGTCCGTGGCGATCGCGTCGGCGTCGACCACGAGATAGCCCTCGGCGCGTTCCTCCAGCGTGCAGCCGGCGAGCCGGATGCCTGTCTGGACGACCTTGCGCCCGGCGGGTGACGTCAGGAAAGCGAGCTGGCTCGCGTTCAGATCTTCCTTGTACAGCACCGGATCGTCGATGAGCCTGCGCATCACGGAGTGGCGTTGCCACAGGCTGCGGTGCGCGGTGTCGTAGCGGGTCTCGCGAGTCAGTCCGGCGATCGTGTCCACTGTGGAGGGCGGCACCGGTGCGGCCAGCAGGCGGGTGAGGAGCGTCGGGTCGGCTCGGACGTGCTCGCCGGTCTCGACACCGCCCTGCTCTTCGAGGAACGTCAGGACGTCGTTGAACGCGTTGCGGTCGCTGCGCCTGGCCGGGTCGAACTGGATGCCGTCTTCGGCGGCGGCCTGCTTCGTGCGGGTCGTCAGCTCGTCGAGCGTGCTCACCGGCGCCGCCAGCAGTTCCGCGCACACGAGGCACAGCAGCGTGTAGCGCCGCCGGTCGAACGCCGGACGCGTGCGGTCGGGCCGTTGCGTCACCTTGAAAAGGCGCGCGTAGCCGGCGCGCGGTTCGACGATCACACGCCAGCCGCAGTAGTAGTCGAACCACTTCGTGATCGGTTCGCGGCGCCTTCTGATGAGGTCGAAGCCGTCGTGGTCCTGCGTCGCGGTCAGCAACGGACGCGCGAGCAGCAGACGAACGCCACGCGCCACCTCTTCGCTCTCCAGCCGTGCGAGCTGGTTCCCCGTGCGGCTCATCGGCTCTGCACGTCGATCACGTAGTCGGGCCCGCTCAGCGTGCCCTTCTGGGTGGTCATGGTCGCCCAGCCGCGCGCGTTGCGCAGGTTGATCTGCATCCGCCCGTCGCTGGTGCCGGCCGTGCGCGTGCCGGTGCTGTCCGGATCGCTGCCCAGTGCCCTGCCGACCAGGTCGATCAGCCGGTGGAACGTGTCGTGGTCGAGGTTGGTGAGCGTGGAGATCCGGATCGCGCCGTCGGTCTGGATCTGCGACCACGCGTACTCGAGCTCGGCACGTTCCTTCTCCGCCTGCTCGCGGCGGTTGCGGCGCACCTCGTCGACGTTGCGGACCTTGCCGGTGGCACCGATGTGCTCCTGCTTCCCGGTTGCGCGCAGCTGCGGCGACACGGGCACAGGCGGCGTGTTGTGCCACGCCTCGCCGCTCGGCAGCAGTTCCCCGTCGGCGTGCGCGAGGTGCGCGTGCCTGGCCGGCCACAGCCCGAACGCGGCGTTGAACAGCTCGTGCGCCTCGTCCTCGGTCTCGGTCCGCGCGAACCACCGGGCGAGCGCCCTGAAGTCGGCCGCGGTGTTCGTGGGCTTCTTGCGCTGCTCGCTGATCCGGTCGAGCACCCGCAGCAACTGCACGATCGCCTTGCGCGAGACGTCCTGCAGCTCCTCGACGCGCGGCGGGTTGTCGCAGAACCACGCTTTCAGTTCGTTCCAGTGCTCTTTGCGCTGCTGCAGCCACTGGTCCGGGACGAGCCCGGCACCGTTGCGCGCGCGTTCGAGCAGCTCGGCGGAGTCGATGGCTTGGACGGCCTCGCGGATCTTCAGCTTGCGCGCGTCCAGCTCCGCGATGAAGTCGCGCAGATACGTCACCGTCGTGCGCTTGACGTCCTGGAACGTGGACAGGTCGGCCTGGTCGTCCCTCAGCAGCCTCTGCAGATCCGCGTTGAACCGCGTCGTGCCGGTCTTGAACGCTTCCAGGTGGCCTTCGAGCTGGGTGAGCGTGGTGAAAGTCCGGCGATCGTCCAGTGGCTTTTGGAGCTCGTCGAGGTGGGCCGCGATGGCGTCGAGCACGGCGGTCTGCAGTGCGCCCTCGGTCGTGAAGGTGTGGACGGCGTGCCGGACGCCGGCGTACGCGGCCTCGCCGAACCGGGTGAGGCCGTACCGGTGCTGCGACGCGTCGAGCAGGCCCCATTGACGCAGAGCAGTGAGGGACGCGGTGAGCTCGTCGTCCGTCACCTGCTCGGACCAGCCGACGCTGCGCAACCGTTGCTGCACGTCATCGGCGGTGAGGACGGTCTGCAGGCACTCGTTCGCCACCCCGAACACGCGCATCACTGCAGTGTGCAGCTCCGCCTGGTCGGTCGTGGTGAAGCGGAACAGGTCCGCGGGCACCGGTGGAAACGTCGTCACCTGTGCCACCGTAGCTTGTCGCAGTAGGGCTTTCGGGTGACAGGGTGCGAGGCCATCAGGCCTCCGAATCGCTCAGGAAGTCGTCCAGTGCGAGTTCCTCCTCGATGCGACGGCCCGTGTGACTCATCGCCGGAGCCAGGGCGAGATCCCTGCGTGCTTTGACCGGGGTACCGGTCAGCGGACGGCTCACATCACCGGCAGTTAGGTAGGACGTGGTGTCGAAGCGCCGCGGCGTCAAGGCATGTGATCGGGCGTGCGGAGATCGACCAGCGGTGGGCAGGACGTCCCGAGGTGGTTGGCCGTGGTCGCCACGTCCAGTGCGGTCGGGCCTGGCGGATCCCCGAACGAGTTGGCGCACAGGTCGACGTTGGTGCCGTCTGGTGCGCGAACGGCTGAAAGTCCGGCATGCGGCCCGGTACACCAGGAGGGTCCGACAGTTCTTGCACCAAACGCTTGTTCGCAGGTCACAGCAGAGGAGGCGCGCCTTCCTTCGGGGGCTTCCGATACACCGCGGGGGTCGGTAAGACTCCTTCTTGTTCGAGATCTGTCACGGTGACGAGCGGACCTTTGATCACCTCATCGAGCAACTCGTCCTGCTCAGGCTCAAGACGGACGCACATGTCGAGCACGGCCAGCAACTCCAGCAGTTCTTCGTCGAACTGGGCCGTCCATCGTTGCGGATTGATGTCGTCCAGTTCCGAGGTGCGCTTGCGATGCTTGGGATTGCTCTGCCGGTAGCTGAGCCACTTGCGCACGACCGACATTCCGCCTGTGGAGTAATTCCACACCGCGCGGCTGACCGGACGGATGCAGCCAGCCTCCTGGAACAGAGTGTCCTCACCGAGTACCAGGGTTTCGGTCGCTTCATCCAGCCGTGCCGAACAAGGGATCTGCCCGTCGCCTGACGGCACCGGGGAGACGGGGCTCGGCTTTGCGTCGTCAGGGATTCCCTGCGGCCGTCCAGCTGCCGGATCGACCATCCGCTCACCGAACGTATGCAGCCAGATGACCTTGCGGCCGGCCTCGACCCCGCGCCGCCACAGGTGGGTGTCCAACGTGATCGGCACTCGGATTCCTGGAGTCTTCAACTGCTCGCGGAACCGTCTCGTATAGCCCGGATGTGCAGTGATTGCGGCGATGTAAGCCAATAGGTCCTCGGCGCCGACAGGCGTCCCAGCAAACCGGCGTAACGCCGTCAGTAACTGCGGAACGACGTTCGGGATTGTGCCGTGCGGGTCCCGATACAGCGGCAGCACCCGACCTCCGCGGCCGTTGAAGCAGTGCGCATCGGGGATGTCCGCAGCGAAGTGAAGAGCGATTCCCTCACTGATCGAGTGTGCGTGCTGCTCGGTCACGTAGACCTGACGTGGGCCACTGACTTGCCAGAGATGAGGTCTGGGGCGGTCGATCAACCGCCGATCGTGGATCAAGACTTGGCGGTCGAAGCTGCGATAGGCAAGCCGGACGAGCGGTGGTCGGAGGTCTTTCTCGGCGGCAACGGGACCTCCTCCCGCAGGCAGGCCTGGTTGTGCGCGAACGTTGTCCGAGACGGTTCGGTCTTGCGTCTCCTTGAAAAGCGCAGGCTTCTCGGCCTTGTCAGCGTGGACCAGGCGAGCCCACCTCTCGAACAGCGTGTCGGCATCAGGAGCATGAACCCAATTGCGGTTGGGCGTGATACCCGGCTGTTGCCATGGCATCAGGTCTCCAAGCGCGGGATAGGTCTCCCATGCGTCGTCGCTCGGTCGAAGTGCCGCTTGCCAGCCGGTGGAGCAGTCGGACCAACCGGAGTCGAGGCTGAGCTCCGCCAGCGCAGCGAACTTCTCCGCTTGTGTTCCAGGCAAGGCTTGGTAGTGCACCGTTGCAGGTGTCTCCGGCTGTGGATCGCCTGCTCGGACGAAAATTCCGATGCAGATCTTGTGCTGGGTCACGGGAAAGATCCGCGTACTCGTATCGGCGCGGTGTTCTTCTGGCGACAGGTCAATGATCCAGCCTTCGTCGGCTGTCCTGCGTAGGTATTGACGCATTCCTGCGTATGCCTTCGATGTGAGGTAGGCGCTTGGAGTGATCAAGGCGACCACGCCGGCTGGATCATTGGCCTCGAATGCCTTCCAGACGGACCAGCGCCAGAAGTACGTCCACATGTTGCTGAGATTGAACTCGTGGCGACCAGCACCCGGAACCCGGAACTCGTCGAGCGAGGGCCGGTTCGACGTGTCGATGGGTTTCCTCGGATCACGGCGTTGCTCCAACCACGGTGCGGCGCCGTGAGCCTTCTCCCGCCACGGCGGGTTCCCAATCACCACCATGACCGGTGTGTTTCGTTTGTGGTGGTTCGCCTTCTCTCTTGACTCCATCAGCACCTCGTACAGCTGCCCCAAGGGAAACGGCTGGTCGTACGGGTTGTCCAAGGCATTGGTGAGGAATCGCGGCTCGTCCTTCGGCAGCTCGACTTGGTACCGGCTCTTGAGCGTGGCGTGCAGGCGCAGTTCGGCGACGGCGAACGGAGCGGCCTGCAGTTCGAAGCCGACGAGTCGGTTCGCGAAGAGCTCACGGAGGTGGGCTGCCGGAACGGCGTCGGAGTTGCGTATGCGCCTCAACGTGCTCGCCGCGCTTTCGAGTACCTCTGCCAGGAAGGTGCCCGCTCCCATGGCCGGGTCCAGCGCAGTCACATCACGAGCTGCGAATCCCTGCTTCTTCCCCAGTCGCTTCTTCAAGATCTGGTCGACGAACGCGACCATCGACCTGGCGACAGGTGCGGGCGTGTAGTAGGTGCCGCTCTGGCGTCGCAGTGCAGGGTCGTAGTCGTCGAGGAAGGTCTCATACAGCCTCGCGTAGGTGTCGGCGTCGCCGAGTTGGATGTGCGTCCAGTCGACGTTGCCGATCACTCGCACCAGCGAGTCCACAACGTTGAGGTGTCCCACCCACTTCGGGTTCGCGAGCATGGCCAGCGCTGCGCCGAGCAACGAGTGCTTCTTCGCCAGCTGTTCCGCGATCGCCCACGGTGTGCGACCTTCGAAATTTATCCCGTCCACGCGTGCCAGCAACAGGGCGAACGTGACGGCCTGTGCGTAGGAATCGGCGAAGTTGGTGTCGTTGTCGCGTCCGTCAGGATTGGGGAAGAGAACGTCCCGCCACTCGCTTGCCAGGCCCGTGAACGGTTTGCGGCCAGGCGTGCTCTTTTCCTTCTGCAGGGTCTCCAGAACCTGGTCGCGGAGCAGTCTGCACAACGGAGCGACCTCGGTGACGATCGTGCGGAGGCTTCTGGGTTCGGGTGGTCGCCAGAATAGGAAATCTCGTATCAGGCGTTCGAAGCCATCGGATGCGGTGAGCCGGCTTCCGGCCCGTGAGAGATCGCCATCCAGCTTCGCAACGCTGCCGACGAGCGAGCCTTTCTCATACCGAGCGAACGAGCTGCCGTCCGTGTAGATCAGATTCGGTAACGCCTTCAGCTTCTCCCACTGCTCGCGGTCGTGCTTGTGCGGTCGCCATGCGCTCGTCTCCGGTGTTCCCTTGCCCGGCGCTTTGAGCTCGACGTAGCCCACGCGGCCGCTCGGCACGTCAACGGCGATGTCAGGCCGGGAGCTCAGTTCGGTGATGGTGACCTCGTCGTGCACGTGGACGCGCAGTCCCACGATGTCCCCAAGGCGTTCGAACAGTTTGCTCATGGGCAGGCGGAGGCGATCTTCGTTGCGGCCGTCGCCGCGCATCCGCGGCAGGAGTGCCGAGCCGTACTCGGACACGGCGGCTGCGAACTCGTCGGCGTCGAGGGGGGACCTACGTCGTGCCGGTCGCCCCATGACGCCTCCTCGGCTTAATTCGACATCCTTTCGAGATTCGTTCCGGTGCTGCGTGTAAGTCAAGCAATAGATGATGTAGATTGCAGCGTCACGCGAATGCCGCAAACTTATTAACTCACGTGGCTTAATCGACAATGTGGATCATTGAGGTCGATCGGCTGAACGAGTTGTGCGCTCACTCGTTCAGTGGCATGCGGATTTATTATGACTGCGGGAGCGGGGACAGGAAGTGACGGTGACGCAGTGCTAGGACTCAACTAGGTGCACCGCTGCGCGTAGTCGGATGGGAACGAGCGCGGCCACGGGACTGGCCGCCGCATTGGCACCGGTTTTGCGGAGTGGAGCTGGCCGTCGTCGTGGACGCGCTGGAGCAGCCGGTCACGATGCTGGTGACCGCGCAGGGCGGGGTTCAGTTCGAGATACCGGGCGACCTGCTCGTGGACGGGCTGCGCGCGGTGATCACGATGGGGTGATCCGCGTGGTGGCGTTGATCCACGAACGGGCTGTGTTGCGCCGATCGGCCTAATCTCCCGCCATGCGGACGAGGTTGACCCCCATGCAGCAGGCGGTGGTGGATGCCGGGCGCCCGTTGCCGCAGCTCACCGATCCGCTGGAGGTCGAGCTCCAGGTCAGTGCCTTCGTGGGGCCGTTCGCGGACAACGAGGAGTTGTGGGAGGTCGTCGTCCGGCACCTGGGAGAGGTGCCGAGCCGGCGCAGTGCGGCGTTGCTGACGGCGCTGGCGCATCTGCTGCCCGGGCGGCCCGGGGTGTGGGCTCAGGAGGCCGCGCGGCGTCAAGCTGAACCGAAGTGGGATCTGGGAGCGCTCACATTCGGGGAGTGCTGGATCGGTGACCGATCGATCGACGCGGGATATCTGGCACTGTTGTGCAGCTATTCGTACGGCGATGCGCCTCATGCGATGGTTTTCATGATCGATGAAATCAGTGGCAGCCTCACGCGGCACGCGTTTCTGACGCGGCAGGTGGGAGAGGCGCTGGCTCGGCTGCGGGATGAGATGCGGTTGGAGCTGATCACTCCCGTTGCTGCTCACTGGCTGCTCAGCCGCAGCTACGACCGGTTCGAGCGGCGGCCTGGGCTCGGCGTGAGCATGGACGTGCACCAGACCCGGTTGGTCGCTCGAAGGCGAATCGCTCTCGCGATGAATTAGGTGCCTGTGCGAATCGCAACGTGGTGATTCATCCGACTGTGCACATTGTCTGTAGCTCGATCGTGGGAGGGCTATTACTGTCCGGGTTGTCGATCACAGGGGGAGGGATGATCGTGGCCGTTCTTCTCGGGCGTGATGATCAGGCCCTCAGCCGTGTCCCTGACCAGGCGCGGCACCCGTGGTTGTCAGTCGCGACCCAGCGCTTCGGGCAGACGACCGCGCTGAGCCAGTTGCTGCTGGGCGCGACGCTCGGCTTTGGGATGACGTTCTGGGACGCGTTCCTCGCGCTCACGATCGGGGCTGTGCTGCTCAACGCCGTGGCGATCACGGTCGGGGTGATCGGGCAGCGGGAGGGCCTCTCGACGGCGATCCTGAGCCGGTGGACCGGGTTCGGGCACGCCGGGTCTGCCGTGCTCGGGCTGATCATCGCCCTGTCGTGCACCGGGTGGTTCGGGGTGCAGACCGGGCTGGCCGGGGTGACGCTCGCAGGCGTCGCGGGGGTGTTGCCGGCGCCGGTGTGGTCGTTGCTCTTCGGGATCGTCGTCACGGTCATCGCCGCCTATGGCGTGCGGTGGATGGCGTGGACGGCTTATGTGGCGGTGCCCGCGTTCCTGCTGTTGCTCGGCTGGCTCGTGCTGACCCACGTCGACGACGTCGGCGCCGCGCTCAGCGGTCCGGCGCCGGGGCCCTCGATCGGGATGCTGACGGCGATCACGCTGGTCACCGGCAGCTTCATCGTCGGGGCGGCGATCGCGCCGGACATGACGCGCTTCAACCGCAACGAGTGGGACGTCGTCAAGCAGACGGTTCTGGGGATCACGCTCGGCGAGTGGGTCATCAGCCTGGCCGGGGTGATCCTCGCGCACGGGCTCGGCACGACGGACGTCATGGGCGTCATCAGCGCGTCCGGCGGCTGGATCGGGGCGCTGATCGTGGTCACGGCCGTGCTGAAGATCAACGACTGGAACCTCTACTCGGCCTCGCTCGGGCTCGTGAACTTCTTCGACGCCGTGTTCGCGCTGCGGATCAGCCGGGCGCAGGTGACCGTCATCGTCGGGTGTGCGGGCAGCGTTCTCGCGGCGGCGGGCATCGTGCACCAGTTCAGCCACTTCCTGGTGCTGCTGGGCGTGGTGTTCCCGCCCGTCGCCGGGATCATGATCGCCGAGTACTTCGTCGTGCGGCGGTGGCGCAACGAGATCATCTCCACGCGGCCGTACGTGCCGCGGTCGGCGCCCTCGTGGGTGCCCGCCACGGTGGTCATCTGGCCGGCTTCGGCGGTCGCCGGCGAGCTGCTGTCGGTCGGACAGTCCAGTGTGAACTCGCTCGTGTTCGCGTTCGCGCTGTACGTCTGCGCCGGACGGCTTGACCTGCTGCGCATGAGGACGCGCCGGGCCACCAACCGTAAGGTGGTCGAGGAAGCGTCGGCCGCCTGAGGGGTGGACATGCACATCGGTATCGACGTCGGCGGCACGAACACCGATGCCGTTCTCGTCGAGGGCCGGCACGTCCTGGCCGTGTGCAAGGCGACGACGACGGCCGACGTGACGACCGGGATCATCGAGGCGGTCGGCGGGCTGCGGCACGCGTTCGAACCGGCGGCGATCACCGCGGTCATGATCGGCACGACGCACTTCGTCAACGCCGTCGTGGAAGGCCGGGGTCTGGCGCGGACGGCGGCCATCCGGCTCGGACTTCCCGCTACCACGGCACTTCCGCCGTTCGTGGACTGGCCGGAGCAGCTGCGGCAGGCCATCGGCGGGCACGCGTACCTCTGTCACGGTGGCCACGAGTACGACGGCCGGGTCATCTCGCCGCTCAAAGAGGACGAACTGCGCGCAGTCGCCGCCGACATCGCGGACAAGGGTGTGCGGTCGGTCGCCATCACCTCGGTGTTCTCCTTGGTCAGCAGCGAGTTCGAACGCCGGGCCGCGGAGATCCTCACGGCCGAGGTGCCGGGGCTGCTGGTGAGCTTCTCGCACGAGATCGGGCGGCTCGGCCTGCTGGAGCGGGAGAACGCGACGATCATCAACGCCGCACTGCGCGTGCTCGCCGAGCAGATCGCCGACGGCCTCGTGGAATCCCTGACGGCACAGGGCATCGACGCCCCGCTCTACCTCAGCCAGAACGACGGCACGCTGATGGACCTGGAGTACGCGCGCTGCTACCCGGTCGCCACGTTCTCCTCGGGGCCGACGAACTCCATGCGCGGTGGCGCTTTCCTGTCCGGGACGGACGACTGCGCGGTGATCGACGTCGGCGGCACCACGACCGACATCGGCATGCTGCACAACGGTTTCCCTCGCGAGGCGTCGTCCGAGGTGCTCATCAGCGGTGTGCGCACGAACTTCCGGATGCCCGACGTCCGCTCGGTCGGCCTCGGGGGCGGCAGCGTCGTGCGGCAGCGGCCGAAGGTCGAGGTGGGCCCGGACAGCGTCGGGTTCCGGTTGTCCCGGCAGGCCCTGGTGTTCGGCGGCGACACGCTGACGGCGACGGACGTCGCGGTCGCGGCGGGCCTCGCCGACATCGGCGACGCGAGCCTGGTGCGGCACCTCGACCGCACGCTCGTGCGATCGGTGCTCGACCACGTCGGCGACCGGATCGCCGCGCAGGTCGACCGCATGCGCACGAGCCCGGCGCCGTTGCCCGTCGTGCTGGTCGGCGGTGGCAGCGTGCTCGTGCGGGACGGGATCGAGGGTGTCAGCAGCATCGTCAGGCCGGAGCACCACGCGTTCGCCAACGCCATCGGGGCCGCGATCGCGCAGGTCGGCGGCGAGGTCGACCGGGTGTTCACGATGGAGCCGGCACGGCGGGACGAGGTGCTCGACGCGGCCCGGCAGGAGGCCGTGGACAGGGCGGTGGCGGCGGGTGCGGACGCCGGCACCGTGCGGATCGTCGAGATCGAGGAGATCCCGCTCGCGTACCTGCCGGGAAACGCGAGCCGCGTGCGCGCGCGTGCGGTGGGTGATCTGCTGCTCGGCCACTAAAGTCCCGCCCATGCACCTGCTGCAGCCCGACGAGGTGGACCGGCTCGCCCTGGGTGTGGTCATGCTCGGCAGCGGTGGCGGGGGCGGCGAGCAGGAGACCCACGCGTTCGCGGCGATGATGCGGCACGAGATGCGGCAGAGCGGACCGGTCACGATCCTCGAGCCGGGAGAGGCCGACCCGGACGGCTACGGCGCGCGGGTCGGGCTGCTCGGCGCACCGACCGTGATGATCGAGAAGCTGCCCTCCGGCCTGGAGGCAGAGGAAGCCCTGAAGGCGTTGCAGGCGCACGACTCCACGGCCGCGACGGCCGTCATCGGGTGGGAGATCGGCGGGTGCAACGGCCTGTTGCCGCTGCTCCTGGCCGCACGGCTGGGCCTGCCGTACGTCGACGTCGACGGGATGGGACGAGCGTTCCCGCGGATCGACCAGACGACCTACGACGCGGCCGGGCTGCCCACGACCCCGCTGGCCATCACCGAACCCAGCGGCAACCGGGCGGTGCTCGACTCGACCGGCATCGAGAAGCTCGCCCGCACGGTGATGGTCGACTTCGGCGGCTGGGCGATGATGGTCGCGAAGCCGTTGAAGCTCTCGGACGCGGTCGCAGCGGGCATAACGGGCTCGCTCGCCCGTGCCCTGGAACTGGGCGAGATCTGGTCGCGGCACTCGGACTCCGTGGGCGAACGGGCCAAGGCCTCCGGTGGTTTCCTTGTGGCGCGGGGAAAAGTCGTCGAGGTGTGGCGCGAGTCGGTCGGCGACTTTCCGCGCGGAACGGTGGCGCTGCGACGGCTGGACGCCGACGATGCGTACGTGCGCCTGGAGATGCAAGGGGAGTACCTGGTCGCGCTCGCGGACGGCGAGGCGCTCGTGACGACGCCTGATCTGCTGTGCTGCCTGGACGCCGAGACCGGCCACCCGCTGTCGGCCGAACGGCTCGGGTTCGGCGCGGTCGTGGACGTGGTAGCGCTCCCAGCGCCGGCCCAGTGGCTGCCCGCGGAGATGCTCGGCAGGGTCGACCCGCGGGCGTTCGGCTACGACCTCGGCTACGTGCCGTTCCGGGACGCCGAGTGATCGACGACGCCGACTCCCTGACCGTGCGCGATCTGCTGGAGATCGGCGTCTTCGGCGACGCGACCCTGCTGGCGGGTGAACGCGGTGTCGGCACCGAGGTCGCGGACGTGC
The DNA here is from genome assembly GCF_033949925.1 of Lentzea kristufekii. Classification (NCBI taxonomy): domain Bacteria; kingdom Bacillati; phylum Actinomycetota; class Actinomycetes; order Pseudonocardiales; family Pseudonocardiaceae; genus Lentzea; species Lentzea kristufekii. Next base: position 25,586 of record NZ_JAXAVV010000012.1, on the reverse strand, counting down.
GGCTGGCGGCGGACATGACGGCCGTCGAGGCGTGCTCGGCCGGAGATCTCGTGATCCTGACCGGGCACCAGCCGTACCTCGTCGAGGTGGCGCTGCGCCGGGCGTACAGCGCGGACGTGCGGGCCGTCGTGCTGGTGCGGCCGTCGACCGGCGCGTACCAGGCTCCCTCCGCCGCGACGATCTCGTTCGCGAACCGGCTTGGCGTACCCCTGCTGCAGGCCGACGCGGACGACCCGCTGCTGGTCGCGGACGCGTTGCGCACGGCCGTGCGGCGTCCCGAGGTCGCGGCGGCCCGGCTGCTCAACGCCGTCACCGCGCGGCTGGGACGCAGCAGGCCCGACCCGCGTTCGGTGATCACGATCCTGTCCGGCGAGCTGCACGTGACGTGCGCCGTGATCAGCGCGGACGGCACCGCGATCGAGGGGGTGTCGCCGCCCGGCCTGCCACCGGAGCTGCTGGCCGGCTCCGTCGCCGCCACCGCCGAGATGCCCGAGGGCTTCGCCGTGGCCGTGCCGGTGGAGACCGACCGGACCGGGCACGTGCACCTGTGGCTCGTCTCGCACGCCCGCGGCCGCAACAAGCGATGGGCCGAGACGGTCCTGCAGATCAGCCAGGTCGCGTCGTGGGCGCTGGGCAGCTGGGTCGCCGCCGAACGGCTGGAAGCCGAGCGCCAGGCCCGTTCGCGCGGCTCGCTGCTGTCCGAACTGCTCGCCTCCGGCGACGACGTGCCGCCACAGCTGGTGCAGCAGGCCGTGCTGGCCGGATGGCGCCTCGACGGCTGGCACACGGGCGTCTACGTCATGCCTGCCGCACCGGGCGTGCTCGACACCGCGGGCACCGAACGGCTGCGCGTCGAGCTGTCCCGGCGCGGCCTGCACGGCCAGCTGGTCGAGGGCGCGGAGGGCTGGTCGTTCTGGCTCACCAACGACTCCGAGCCACCGCAGTCGCAGCACCGCGAGCTGACCGCGAAGATCGCCCAGGTGCTCGGCGGCTGCACGCTCGTCGCCGGCATCGGACGGCCCCACCCCGGCGTCACCGGCGTGGGCCGGACGCTGGCCGAGGCCCGCGAGGCGGCCGCGATGACCGGATCGGCGAAGGTCGTGCACGTCGACGAACTGGGCGTGCGGCGGCTGCTGTCGATGGCGGCCGAGACCCCGGCGCTGGTCGACCAGGCCGCGCGGCTGCTGGCACCGCTGGCGGGCGTGGAGGACGGGCAGCTGCTGCGCACCCTCGCCGTCTACCTGGACGAGGAGTCGGTGACCTCGTCCGCGGCCGTGCGGCTGAAGGTGCACCGGAACACGGTGTCGCAGCGGATCAACCGGGTCGAGCAGCTGCTCGGGGTCAGCCTGCTGAACCCGGACGAGCGGCTCGCGGTTCACCTGGCCTGCCGGGCGGTCCGCGCCTCCGACGAGTGAGCGTCAGGTCGGCACGAACGCGGGCAGCACGGCGTCCACCTCGAACCCGCCGTCGTCCGTCGGGCCCGCCGTGAGGGTGCCGCCGACCATCTCGACGCGGCCGCGCAGGCCCAGCAGGCCGCCGCCGGAACCTGACAGCACGAGACCCGGTGCGGCCGGCGGCCTGGTGTTGCGGATGACCGCACGAACACTGCTCGGTCCACAGTGGATGGTGATCTCGGTGAGGGCGCCCGGCGCGTGCTTGTGCACGTTCGTCAGCGACTCCTGGACGACCCGGTACATCGTGCGGCGCACGGCGGGGGAGATGGTGTCCGCGTCGCCGTGCTCGGTCAGGGTGATCTCCAGGCCGGAGGCGGCGGAGTCGGCGACGAGCCGGGAGAGCCGGTCCGGCAGCACGTCCGGGATGAGGGCGCCGCGGCCGGAGCGCAGCACGCCGACGAGGTCGCGCAGTTCGGCCAGCGACTCGCAGCCGGCGGTGCGCAGTTCCTCGGCCGCCTGGCGCACGCCGTCGTCCCTCGCGGCCATCCGCAACGCGCCGGCGTGCAGCACCATCAGGTTCAGCCGGTGCGTCACGACGTCGCGCATCTCGGCGGCGAGCCTGGTGCGTTCGTCGGCGCGGGCCTGCTCGGCCAGCAGTTCGCGTTCCCGCTCGGCGAGCTCGGCCGATGCCCGCGCGAGCCTGCGCCGCGTGCCGACGTAGAGGCGCGCGAGCACGACGATCACGATCACGCTGGGACCGATGACGCCGACGGACGCCATCGACGCGTAGGCCGGCGTCACGCCGGTGACGATACTGCCGGTTTTGTGCCTTGGATCACCTACTGGAGCAGGGGGTTGTCCCTACTTTCGCAGGTGGCGACACCCGACTGTTCCGCCTGCCGGACACGTGCGTCCGTTCACTGCACGTCCTTGCGGAACAGGGCCGTCCACAGGAACGACTTGCCGAACCGCGGGGAGTCCGGGGGCTCCTCCGTCATCCGGCGCAGGTCGATCTCCGTGAGGTCCTGGAAGATCCACCGCAACTCGTCCGGGGTGTAGCCGACGCCGCCGGACAGCCCGGACCGCTGGTACAGGTCCGCGTCCGGTGTGAAGGTACCTTCCTCGGCGGTGAAGCAGGTGAGCGCGAAGTGGCCGCCGGGGACGAGGGCGCGGTCGAGCAGGGCGAGATAGCCGACGCGGCGGTGCGGTGGCAGGTGGTGGAAGCAGCCGGAGTCGTAGATCAGGTCGTACGAGCCCTCGGTCGCGAACGCGTCGCCGTGCCGGAAGCGGACGTCCAGGCCTTCGGCGCGTTCCCCGGCCCACCTGATGGCGGTGGCCGAGATGTCCACGGCGTCGACCTGGAACCCGTTGCGCGCCAGGAAGACGGCGTTGCGACCGGGGCCGCAGCCGACGTCGAGCACACGGCCCGGCGTGAGCGTGCCGCGCTCCACGTGGCCGGCGAGGTTCTCGTCCGGCTTGGTCACGAAGAACGGGACCTCGCGCGAGCGGTCCGCGTAGAAGCGGTCCCACCAGTCACCGCCGCAGGGTGCGGACAACTCGTCCAGCAACGCCATGACGTCCTCGATCGTGCGCACGGTGCGATGCACTCAAACCCCCAGGTAGACGCCCTGCAAGTCTACCTGGGGGAGGGGTTCACAGGCCGCCTTCGCTCAACCTCTTGCGGTACCCGCGGGCACCTTCGGAGCCGACGTTCTCGTGGAAGTCGATGCCGCCGGGGTTGGTCTGCACGTGGTAGTAGCAGGCGCCCCACAGGCTCGACGCGACCGAGTCGTCGAAGTGCAGGAAGTTCCCGTACTTGTAGCCCTTCTGGTACGGGGTGAGCTTGGTCGTCCGCATCGAGTACTCGGTCGCGATCACGGGCTTGCCGGGCCACTTCTGCGCGCACCGCGACAGGGTCTCCGAGTAGGTGAGCTCGTTCCAGCCGCCCTGCGCGCCGAAGTCGCCGTCGTCGGCGTTGCTGTAGAAGTGGACGCCCACGAAGTCGCACTTCTTGATGGCGTCGACGAAGTTCGGGTTGGCGTACCAGGTGTCCGGGTTCGTGGTCTTGTTCGGCGAGAGCGCGGTGCCGCAGATCTTGGCTCCGGGGAACGTCTCCCGGATCCGGTCGATCGTCACGCTCAGGTTGTAGCCGTACGCCCACGGGTCGGCGACGCGGATGTTCGGCTCGTTGCCGAGTTCGATGATGCACTTGTCGGCGCCCGAACGGATCCTCTTGAACTCGAAGAAGCGCGAGTCGCGGATCTCGGCCACGGCCTGGTTGGGGTCGATCATCCGGTCGGTGTCGCCGGTGACGGTGCGGACGATGAGGAAGTTCGTGGCGCCCGCCGCGGTCCAGATGTGGTCGGGGAAGTTCTGCCACGGGCCGGAGCCCGGCATGCCCCAGCCCGTCACGACCTTGGCGAGGTTCGCGCCCTGGTTGTTGATCGCGTCGATCCACGTCTGGTAGCCGTCGGTGAGCAACGGGCCGTGCGCGCGGTAGTGCGGCGCGGCCGACGCCCGGCCCGGCAACGACGCCATGCCCGCCGCCGCGACGGCGCCTGCCGCCAGCTTGCCGATCGCGCGGCGGCTGTACTGCCTTTCGCCGGACATCTCCGGTCTCCCTTCGTCGGTGATCAGGGGAGATGCAAACGGGGACGGGTATGCGGGCGGTATGCGGTTGCGCCCTCGTACGGTGTATGGCAACATCGGTTAGGTGATCTTCTGACCCCGCTTCCGGCATCCGTTCCTTCGGCGGTAGGGGTCGCTCGTGTCAGCTCAGTTGACGATCAAGAAAGTCACCAGGAACTTCGCGTTCAAGCGCGTGCTCGACGACGTGTCCCTGACGGTCCGGCCGGGCGAGAAGCTCGGTGTGGTCGGCGAGAACGGCTCGGGCAAGTCGACGCTGCTGCGGCTGATCGCCGGGCAGGACGTGCCGGACGACGGTGAGATCACCGTGGTGGCGCAGGGCATCGGCCATCTCGGGCAGGTGCTCGGCCTGCCGGCCGACGCGACCGTCGGCGACGCGATCGACGCCGCTCTCGTCGAGATCCGCTTGCTGGAGCAGCAGATCGCGGTCGCGGCGCGGCAGGAGAGGCTCGACGAGCTCGGGGAGTTGTTGACGGCTTTCGAGTTGCGCGACGGCTACTCGGCCGACGCGCGGGTCGAGGCCGCGATGTCCGCACTCGGTGTGAGCGCCGGCCGCGAACGCGCGCTCGGCACTTTGTCGGGCGGGGAACGGGCCAGGCTCGCGCTCGCCGGCGTGCTGTCGGCCGAACCGGAACTGCTGCTGCTCGACGAACCCACCAACCACCTGGACGACGAGGCGCTGTCGTGGCTGGAGACCAGGTTGCGCGGGCATCGGGGCACTCTGGTCGTGGTGACGCACGACCGGCTGCTCCTGGAGAGGGTGACGACGGCGGTCGTCGAGGTCGAGAACCAGACGATCACGCGCTACGGCAACGGTTACGCCGGCTACATCGCCGAGAAGTGGGCGGCGCGGCGGCGGTGGGAGCAGGCCTACGCGGAATGGGCCGGCGAGATCGGGCACTGGACGCAGTGGCGCGGCACGACGGCGCAGCGCGTGGCGCCCGGACGCCCGATCCCCGACCACAACAAGTGCAAGTACAACGGCGACGGCCGCCGCGTGCAGGCGTCGATCAGGACGCGGGTGCGCAGCGCGTCCGAACGGCTGGAACGGCTGCGCGCCGATCCGGTGCCGAAACCGCTGGAACCGTTGCGCCTCAACGCCCCGCTCGACGGGGCGGTGCGCGAGGGCACGCTTCTCGGGTTCGGGGAGGTGAAAGTCGAGGCGGGGCAGCGGTTGCTGGTGACCGGACCGAACGGCGCCGGCAAGTCGACGTTGCTCGACGTGCTGGCGGGTGTGCTCGAACCGGGCCGCGGCACCGTCGTCCGGAACGGTGTCATCGGCTACCTGCCGCAGGAAACCGTTGTGCGCGAGCCGAAGCAGACGGTCCTGCAAGCCTTCGGCGGGAGTGCTGACCAGCTCGAAGCGCTGGGTTTGTTGCACAGGGCCGACTTCGCGATCCCGGTGGGCGCGTTGTCGATCGGGCAACGGCGGCGGCTCGCGCTCGCCCGGTTGCTCAGCAGGGAATCCGACGTGCTGCTGCTGGACGAGCCCACGAACCACCTGTCGCTCGCGCTGGTGGAGGAACTGGAAGCAGCGCTCGCCGACTACCCCGGCGCGGTCGTAGTGGCGTCGCACGACCGGTTGCTGCGGCAACGGTGGAAGGGAGAGGAACTCAGAATGGCTCGTAGCAGTCGAACGTCTCGATGGAGCTGATCAGCCCGTCGCGCGTGTCCACGAACTGTGCGATGTGCGCGACGAGCTGCTTGCCGTCGCGGAGCACACCGGTCCAGGTCAGGCGCAGGATCGCGGTGTTGCCGGACACCAACGCCGAGTGGAGGTCGTACTTCTGGCTCGACAGCAGCCCGGCGCCCTTCTCCGAGTTCGCGATCATCTCTTCGAGGGACGACCGGGCTCCGTGGGGCTTGATCAGGTTCGGGCGCTCGACGGTGATCGCGTCGGCGGTGAAGTACCGGCGCAGCGCGGGACCGGACTCCCCGGCTTCGAGCGCGCGGTGCAGCGAGGTGGCGAGACCGATTGGATCCATACTCACAACCATAGTTGTACAACCTTGGTTGTCAATGTGAGGATTCGTGTCGTGGACCTGATGGACATCGACCTGGCGACTCTCGCCTACCTCACCGGCAGCTCCGCGAACGACGCGATCCTCAAGAGACTGCGCGAGATCGGGCACGAGGGTGTCCGCGTGTCGCACGGGTACCTGATCCAGCACCTCGTCGAGAACGAGCCGAAGGTGGGTGAGCTGGGCGAGCTGCTCGGCGTCACGCAGCAGGCCGCCTCGAAGCAGTTGCTGGAGCTGGAACGCCTCGGCTACGTCCGGCGCGTGCCGGACCGCGTGGACGGCCGGATCCGGCGCGCTCAGCTGACCGACCGGGGCCGGCGGCTGGTCGAGGACAGCCGCCGGCTCCGGCGTGAGCTGGACGTGCACGGCGATGACGAGGTCAAGCGCGCGTTGATCAGACTCCTGGTCGCGACGGGCGGCGCCGAGAAGGTGCTGAAGCGCCAGGTCGTGCCCGACGCTTAAGGGCGGAAGACCGGCTCGATCCCGTAGTTGCTGCCGAACCAGGTGTCGGCCGGGAAACCACCGCTGTAGCTGTGCACACCGGCGTTCACCGGGATCTTGAACGGCGTCTGCGCGAGGTTGCCGACGAAGTAGTTCTCCGTCGCCTTGTAGCCACCTGCGGGCGTGTAGTACGAGACGACGTACTCGGTGCCCGCGACCACGGGAACCGGTGTGCCGAAGGTGATCCGCTGGCTGTGCGCCGCGCCGGGAGCCTCCTGCTCGGCCAGCAGCGTGCCGTTCGACCAGACCCGCGCGGTCACGGGCCCGGTGTAGTCGCCGCGCCTGATGATCAGGGCCGTGATCGAGCCAGGACGGTCGACCGCGACGCGCATGCCGATCTCGACGGCCTGCTCGTCGGGGTCGTTGATCGTCGGGTTGTGCGTGTCGTGCAGGAAGAGCGAGGTCTCGTGCGCGAGCGCGGGAACCGTCGTGCCGCCGACGTGGATGGTGCGGGACACGGTGGTCGGGCCGGTCGTGGACGCGGTGCGGGCGCGCGCGTGGATCGTCATCGGGCCGGAGACGGACGGGAACAGCAGGACCGTCCACCGCTCGCCGCGCGTGTCGGCGGGGGTCCAGTTGGTGCCGTGGTCGGTGGAGAAGTCGACCCCGGTGATGCCGCCCGACTCGCCGTTGACGGCGCCGCCGATCACGAGCAGCGGCTGGTTCACCGGAACGGAGACCTCGGCGGTGGGCGAGAAGATCATCGCCACCGGGTTGTCCGCCGCGAGGGCGGGAGTGGGAGAGACCAGGACAAGTGCCAGCAGCAGTACTGCTATTCGTCTCATGTACGGCGAATCGTCCCCGGTACAGGCGCAGTTACGGCGGCCCGCTGTTCGGTCGTGCACCCGTTCGGCTGACGGTCGTACCCGTGTCCACCAGATGTCGTTGACGAGTACATGACCTGTGACAACGAAGTCCCGGTCCCCGCAGCCGGGGCCCCGGTTCGTCGTCGGCAGTTCCTCACGTTCCTCGTGGCCGCGCCGGTGCTCACCGTCGCGGTTCCCGGCACGGCCGAGGCCGTCATCCCGACGCTGCCGCAACCGGCCGAGATCCTCGATCTCGGCGACATCCTGATTCTCGCCGGTACTCCGACCGCGGGCGCGCTCGCCGTGCTCAGCGTCGGTGAGGACGGCGTCGTGACCCTCGACCTGCCCCGCGCCGAGGTCGGTCAGGGCATCACCACGGCCTGCGCGATGCTCGTCGCGGAGGAGCTCGACCTGCCCCTCGGCCAGGTCCGCGTCACGCTCGCCGACGCGCGGCCCGAGTTGCTGATGAACCAGCTCACGGGTGGTTCCAACACGATGCGGTCGGTGTACGGACCGATCCGGCAGGCGGCGGCGGCCGCGCGGGCCAGGCTGCTCGCGGCGGCGGCGGAGCAGTACGGCGCGGACGTCTCCGGCCTGTCCACCCGCGACGGCGCGGTGATCCTCCCGGACGGACGCCCCGTCCTGTACGGACTGCTGACGTCCGCCGCCGCGCAGCTCACCGGAGTTTTTGCGGCGCAACCGAAACCGGCCTCGGAACACCGGCTCGTCGGCACGCCGCAGTCGCGCATCGACGCCCGTGCGATGGTCACCGGTCAGTTCCAGTACACGCTCGACCGCGACGTGCCGGGCGCGATGCCGACGGTCGTGCGCAGGCCGCCGACGATCAACGGCTCGGTGAGGTCGGTCGACTCGGCGGCGGCCAGGGCCATGCCCGGTGTGCTCGCGATCGGGGTCGTGCCGACGGGCGTCGCGGTCGTCGCGGAGACGTTCGGGCAGGCCATGGCCGCCCGGGACGCGCTGAAGGTCACCTGGAACCCCGGCACGATCGACGCGTTGTCGGACAAGGAGATCCGCGCCGAGCTGCGCGCCGCCACACTGCCGTTCGCGGTGCCGCCGCTGCTGACCCAGCACCTGGACATGGAGTTCGACTTCGCGTTCGTCAGCCACGCGCCGATGGAGACGAACTCGGCGATCGCGGACGTTCGTGACGACCGGGCCGAGATCTGGGCCGGGTTGAAGTCGCCGATCGTGGCGCGGCAGACCATCGCGGCGGCCATCGGCCTGCCCGAGTCCGCGGTGACCGTGCACGTGACGCAGGGCGGCGGTTCGTTCGGACGCAGGCTCTTCTTCGACGCCGCGATCGAGGCCGCGCAGATCTCCAAAACCTTGCGGCGACCGGTGAAACTCATGTGGAGCCGCACCGACGACATGCGGCACGGCCGGGCTCGCGCCGCCAGCCACCACAAGCTGCGCGCGACGTTCGCGCTCGGCAACGTGCTGACGTTCGAGCACCGCGTCGCGTCCGTCGAGACCGACTTCCGGCACGGCCTGGGCGAAGTGCTCACCGCCACCGCCGCGTCGCTGTCGGTCGCGGGCAACCTGTCGTTCGCGCAGACGGTGTTCCTCACGACGTGCAAGGTGCCGTACAACTTCGGCGTGGTGACCTCGCTGCTCAACGAGGTGCCGCTGCGCATGCACACCGGGTCGTGGCGGTCGGTCTACTCGGCGAACACCCGTGGTGCGGAAGAGGTCCTCGTCGACCAGCTCGCGGCGAAGATGGGCAAGGACCCCGTCGCGTTCCGCCGCGAGCACCTCAAGACCGCCCGGCAACGCGCCGTGCTCAACAAGGTCGTGGCGGAGGGCGATTGGGGCCGTGCGATGCCCAAGGGCTTCGCGCAGGGCATCGCTTTCCACGACGAGTACAAGTCGTGCACGGCGTGCCTGGTCGAGATCGACGCCCGCGACCCGCGGAACCCGCGCGTGGTCAAGGCGGTGATCGCGGTCGACGTCGGCCGCCCGATCAACCCGCGCGGCCTCGAGGCGCAGATGCTCGGCGGCCTGACCGACGCCATCTCCACCACGTTGCGCGCCGGTCTGCACATCGACAGGGGCCTGCCGCTGGAGGGCTCGTACTCGCAGTTCCACTACGCGCGCCAGAAGGACACCCCGAAGGACGTGCGGATCTTCGTGATGCCGGCGACGGGTGAACCGGGTGGCGCGGGCGAACTGGGCGTGCCGGCCGCGGTCGGCGCGATCGCCAACGCCTACGCGCGGGCGACCGGCGTGGTGCCGCGCAGCTTCCCGATCATCTTCCCGGTCGACTTCGAGCCGTTCCCGCGCTGAAGGAGCGTCCCCTGTGCCTACCTACACGTTCGTCGTCAACGGGAAGCCGGTCACCGTCGACGCTCCCGCGAACCTGGCGCTGCTCTGGGTGCTGCGCGACAAGCTCGGCGTGCGCGGCCCGAAGTTCGGGTGCGGCATCGGCGTGTGCCGCGCCTGCACGTCCCACCTGAACGGTGCGGAGATCCAGCCGTGCGTGACGCCGGTGGCCGAGTGCGCCGGGCAGTCGGTGACCACGATCGAGGGACTGGCATCGGGTGACGACCTGCACCCGGTCCAGGAGGCGTGGCTGGAGCAGGACGTCGCGCAGTGCGGCTACTGCCAGCCGGGGCAGATCATGGCCGCGGCGGCGTTGCTCCGGACGAAGAAGGAGATTTCGGACGAGGACGTCGACCGGATCGCGAACGTCTGCCGTTGCGGTACCTACTTCCGCATCCGGCAGGCCATAAAGTCGGCGGCGGCCAAGATGTAGAAGTCAGCCGGATGGGTGCCGGCGCAGGAGGATCCCGTGCTGGCGCTGTCCGTTTTGCTGCTGGTCGCCGTGTTGGTGTGCGCGGTCGTCAGGCCGTGGGGCTGGCCCGAGGCGGCGGTCGCGGTACCGGCGGCGGTGATCGTCGTGCTGGCCGGGGCGTTGCCCCTCGACCACGTGGTGGACGAGGCGGTGCGGCTGGGGCCCGTGATCGGGTTCCTGGCCGCGATCCTCGTGCTCGCGCAGCTCTGCGACGACGAGGGACTCTTCCACGCCTGTGGCGCCTGGATGGCCCGAGCGTCCGGCGGCAGGCCGAAGACGTTGCTGGGCGGGGTGTTCGTCACGGCCTCGGTGACGACGGCCGTGCTGAGTCTCGATGCGACGGTCGTGCTGCTGACGCCGGTGGTGTTCGTGACGGCCGCGCAGCTCGGCGTCCGGCCGAAGCCGCACGTCTACGCGTGCACGCACCTGTCCAACAGCGCGTCGTTGCTGCTGCCCGTGTCGAACCTGACGAACCTGCTGGCGTTCGCGTCGAGCGGGCTGAGCTTCACGCGGTTCGCGGCGCTGATGGCGTTGCCGTGGGTGGTGGCGATCGTGGCCGAGTACGTGGTGTTCCGGCGGTTCTTCCGCACCGATCTCGACGCGCCCGTGCACGCGCCCAGGGAACAGCCGCAACAGGAGCTGCCGGTGTTCGCGCTGGCCACGGTCGGCCTCACGCTGGCGGGGTTCGTGGTTGCGTCGGCGACCGGCGTCGACCCGGCGTGGGCGGCCTTCGCGGGTGCGCTCGTCATGGCGGTGCGCGCGTTGGTCCGGCGCCGCACCACGGTGGCCAAGGTCGTACGGGCGGCGTCGCTGCCGTTCCTCGCCTTCGTGCTGGGCCTCGGCGTCGTCGTGCGGGCGGTGGTCGACAACGGGCTGGACGACGTCCTGCGGCTCGCGATCCCGGGTGGTACCGGCCTGCTCGCGCTGCTCGGAGTGGCCGCGGTCGCCGCCGTGCTCGCCAACGTGATCAACAACCTGCCCGCGGTGCTGGTGCTGCTGCCCCTGGTCGCGCCGATGGGGCCGGGGGTGGTGCTGGCGGTGCTGCTGGGCGTGAACCTCGGCCCGAACCTCACCTACGCCGGGTCGCTCGCCACGTTGCTGTGGCGGCGGATCGTGCACGACCACGACACCGAGGTGAACCTGCCGGAGTTCACGAAGCTCGGCCTGCTCGCCGTGCCTGCCACCCTGATCGGCGCCGTCGTGGCACTGTGGGCGTCCCTGCACGTGATCGGAGGATGACCATGACGGTGGTCGTGTGGATCGCCGACGACACCTGGCAGGACTGCGTCGACGCGGCCCGCGCCTACTCGGGGGACTTCCTGTTGCTGCACGTCAGCGACCACGACGTGCCCGGCGCGGCACACGGCGCGTTCGCCGGGCTGTTCGGCCGCGGTCATCCCTCACGCGACCCCGGTACCCGCCTCGACGACCTCGCCGCGGACCACGCCTCGCAGCTCCTCGAAGCAGCCGCGGAACGGCTGGGGCTTCCCTGTGCGAAGGAAGCGCGCATCGGTCGCGTTGAGCACGAAGTCGTTGCGGCCGCTCAGCAAGCTTCCCTGCTGATCCTCTGCCGCGACGGCGACGTGAGCCACGCGGGTCCGCGCAGCCTCGGTCCGGCCACCCGGTTCGTCGTCGACCACGCGCCCTGTCCGGTGCTGCTCGTCTGGCCGTCATAACTTCGTAGACGCAAACTTGCGCGCACGCACTTTTGGCGCCTAGTCTCACTGACATGCGCGCCAAAGGCATCGCGTACGACACCGGTTTCGTGCGCCACGGAGAGATCTCGCAGGAGAAGTTCGACCTGGACGCGGTCAGGCGGGACCTGACCGTCATCAGGGACGACCTGCACTGCAACGCCGTCCACCTGGTCGGCGGTGATCCGGAACGGCTCGAACGAGCCGCGGAGATCGCCGCCGGGCTGGGCCTGGAGATCTGGTTCTCGCCCTACCCGCTGGAGCTGACGCCGGCCGAGATCCTCGACCTGTTCGCGGACTGCGCGCGGCGGGCCGAGAAGGTCCGGCTCACGGGTGCCGAGGTCGTGTTCGTGACCGGCGTCGAGCTCAGCATCATGAACTCCGGCTTCCTGCCCGGCGACGACGTGATGCAGCGCCTGAGCCGGCTTTTGGGGCAACCGCAACGGATGCAGGAGGCGGGTGCGAGGCTCAACGGGTTCCTCGCCGAGGCCGTCGCGCTGGTGCGGCGACACTTCGGGGGCAGGCTCACCTACGCCTGCATCCCGTTCGAGAACCCCGACTGGGACCTGTTCGACGTCAAGTCGTTCGAGCTGATCCGGTCCGCCGACGTGTACGCCGAGAGCATCAGGAACGTGGTGGCGCAGGGAAAGCCGGTCGCCATCACGGGCTTCGGCACGGCGGCCTGGCGCGGTTCCGGCGCCGTGGCACCGCGCAGCATGGAGATCGTCGAGCACGACGAGGCCGGGGTGCCGGTGAGGGTGAAGGACGGCTACGTCCGCGACGAGGCCGAGCAGGCCACGTACCTGCGCGAGGTGCTGGAGACCTTCGAGGCCGAGGGGGTCGACGGTGCGTTCGTCTACATGTTCGCGCTCAGCAACTACACGCACCGGCCGGACGATCCGAGCCGTGACCTCGACATGGCGAGCCCCGGCATCGTGAAGGTCTTCGAGGACCTGTCCTGGGAGCCCAAGGCCGCGTTCGGTGCGGTCGCCGAGGTCTACGCCCGGATTTAACCGTTTGGCGCGCGCGGTGCCGCCAGCCAGACTCGGGGCACCATGAGCAGCAGATTGCGAGCGATCGCCCACGACACAGTCGAGATCTCTGAGCGGGGCTCCTACTCCACCGCCGCGGGCGAGGTCCCGATCGCCGTCGCTCCCGCCGTCGCGGGAACCCGGCTCCACCTGCCGGACGAGGTGCTGTCGCTGCCCCCGGAGACCGGCGGCATCCGGATCGACGTCACCAACGAGTCCACTTTGGAGGCGACACGACGCCTCGGCGGTGACGTCGCGGCGCTGAACTTCGCCTCCGCGCGCAACGCCGGAGGCGGGTTCCTCAACGGCGCGCAGGCTCAGGAAGAGAGCATTGCCCGTGCCTCAGCGATCTACCCGTGCCTGCGTGCCGCGGGTGAGTTCTACGCGTACCACCGCGCCCACGACGACCTCACCTACAGCGACCGCGTGATCTACTCGCCGCGCGTACCGGTGTTCAAGGACGACAAGGGAACCCTGCTGCCCCAGCCGTACGAGGTCTCGTTCCTCACCGCCGCCGCGCCGAACCGGTCGGCGATCGTGCGCAACCAGCCCGAACGCGCCGACGACATCCCGCTCGCGTTGCTGCGGCGGGCCATCCGCGTGCTGCACGTCGCGGCGGCGCACGGGCACCGCCGGCTCGTGCTCGGCGCCTGGGGGTGCGGGGTCTTCGGCAACGACTCCGCCACCGTCGCCCAGGTCTTCCGGATCGCGTTGCGGGACAACCGCTTCTTCGACCACGTCGTCTTCGCGGTGCTGGACCGGCAGAAGGGGACGCCGACGTTCGCCGCGTTCGCCGACGCCCTCACTCGTGCTCGGTGAACCCGTCGGGGATCGAGGTCTTGAGCTGCGCGAGGTTCTCCGGTGTGGGCGGCAGCCACGTGACGTCGAACGCCGTCGCCCCGTCCTGCTCCCAAAGCCAGCGCATCGGCAGGTAGGTGGAGGCGTCCACCCACATCTGCGTGGTGGGCTCCGCCTTGTGCCCGGCGATGGTCAGGCGCACCGTCTGAACCCCGCCGATCGGCTCACCGGGTCCGGCGACGGTGATGCGGCCGTCCCGGATCGCCTGCTGGATCTTCTCCGGCGTCCACACCTCGTCGTCCGGGCTCTCACCGGGTTCGTCGCGGAAGGTGCGGGCCCGGTGGTCGGTGAAGACGTTCCCGGCGGCCGAGCGGCTCAGGTCCACGATCGTCCTGCCGTCCACGGACGCCCGGTACCGGAACGCACTGCCGTCCGCGGCGTGCCACCGTTCCACCAGCCCCTTCTCGCCTGGCCCGAAGTACTTCTCGCGGTCGTCCGCCGGAGCCTGTTCGTGGATCACCATGCCCCGCACGCCTTCCAGCGCGCTGTTGGTGCGTTCCAGTGCGACCTCGACCGGCACCGCCGGTTGCGGAGCCGGCACCAGCACGACGGCGGCGGCCGCGGCGGCGGCGGTGATCAGCGGAACCGCGAGCCACGTCCAGCGCCTGCGGGACCGCCCGCGGCGCACCGAGGCCAGCAGTGCGGCGGGGTTCGCGGTCACGCCGGCGACCTCGGCACGCAGCACGGTGCGCACGTCGTCGAGCAGTTCGTTGTCAGACACCATGAGCGTTCTCCGTGATCTGTTCCCCGAGCAGCTCACGCAGTCGTGCGACGGCCCGGCTCGTGTGTGCTTTGACGGTTCCCTCGGACGTGCGCAGCGCCTCCGCCGTCTCCGCCACCGACATCCCGGCGAAGTAGCGCAGCACCACCGCCTCACGCTGTCGTGCCGGCAGCTTGGCCAGCGCCCGCCGCAACACGTCGCGGTCGACCACCGTGTCGGCGGGGTCCCGGCCCGACGACACGTGGCCGGCGTTGGTCAGCTCCTGTTCGGGCACCCGCCTGCGGGCGCGGCGCCACCGGTCTCGCGCCAGGTTGACCAGCACCTGGCGGATGAACGCCTCCGGTGCCGTGTGGACCGACGTCCAGCGCGTGGCCAGCCGCATCAGCGCTGTCTGCAGGATGTCCTCGGCATGACCGACGTCCCCCACCAGAAGCACGGCTGTGCGCAGCAGCGCGGTCGAACGGTCCAACACGAACCGTTCGAAGTCTGCGCTCGATTCAAGTTGCACGCAGAGGTAGACGACGATCTCCCGGCCTCGGTTGACATGGGTGAGGCATCCCTCGCGGAGACCGTTGCGTGCGTGATCAAGCCTCCGACCTGCAGTGAGCCAAAATGGCATCACTCTGAGCCAGAAATGCTTGTGGGTGGCACCATCGTGTGCCATAGTGGCGCCATGGATCTGACCCCGTATGTGGCTTCCCTCGGCCGCGAGCTGCTGACCGCCGTCGAAACAGGCGGCGACGAAGCGAGCGCGCTGGTCGAGCGGTTGACCGTGACGATGGAGTCGGCGATCCGGCTGGCGCTGCTGGAGGCGCTGTCCGCTGCCGCCGACGAGATCACCGCGGACCTGGCACCGGACTCGGTGCAGGTGCTGCTGCGAGGCCGTGACCCGAAGTTCGTCGTGACGCGCCGGACGCCGGAGCAGCCCGCCGCCGTCACTCCCGAACCGGTCGCCGCCGCGCCCGCCGAGGACGTGGCAGCGGGCTTCGACGACGGCACCACCGTGCGCATCAACGTCCGGCTGCCCGAACCGCTCAAGGCCGCTATCGACGAGGCCGCGGCCAAGGAGGGCCGCTCGGTCAACGCGTGGCTCGTGCGTGCCGCGTCGGCGCAGCTGAACCCGAAGCGCGACACCACTGCCGAAACGCTGACGGGCGGCATCCCCGCCACCCAGCGTTTCGTCGGCTGGGTCCGCTAGCCCAGCACTTTCTCCACTTCGCCCCGACCTGCGGGGATGTTCCACCGACACCTTCTGAGGGGACAGCCATGCCTTCTTACGAAACGCCAGAACCGATTTCCGTACTGCTGGACGTCTACGCGGGGTACGTCCAGATCGTCGCGAGCGACCGCACCGACACGACCGTCGAGGTGCGGCCCTCCGACCCGTCCGACTCCTCGGACGTCGAGGCCGCGCAGAAGACCAAGGTCGACTACGCCGACGGCACGCTGACGGTGCGCGGGCCGAAGCGGACGTTCGACTTCTCCAAGAAGACCAGGGCGGTCGACGTCGTGATCGAGCTGCCGACCGGGTCCAAAGTGGACGCCGACGTGTCGGCGGGCAGCGTCCGCACCTCCGGGGTGCTCGGCGTGACCGAGGTCGACATGTCCGCGGGCAACATCCACCTCGACCGGACCGGGCCGCTGAAGGCCGACACCGGCGCCGGGGTGGTCAACATCGGCGCGGTCGAGGGCAACGCCGACGTCAAGACCGGCAGCGGCCACATCCGCATCGGCACGGTCCACGGCGCGCTGATCGCCAAGAACTCCAACGGCCACATCGACGCCGGCACGGTCGAGGGCGAGCTGAAGGCGCGTTCCGCCAACGGCGACATCACCGTCGAACGCGCCGGTGGCCCCGCGGAGGCCCGGACCGCCATGGGATCCATCAACGTCGGCGAGGTCGTCCGCGACACCGTCACGCTCAACACCGCGATGGGCGGCATCGAGATCGGGATCGCCCCGGGCACCGCGGCGTGGATCGACGCCAAGACCTCGTTCGGCCGCGTCACCAACGCGCTCGAGGGCAGCGACGGCCCCGGCAACTCCGCGGAGACCGTCAGGGTCACCGCCCACACGTCCTTCGGCGACATCACCGTCCGCCGCAGCTGAGGGGGAACACCATGAACGCGATCAAGGCAACCGGCCTGCGCCGCTCCTACGGCGACAACGAGGTGCTCAAGGGCGTCGACCTGAACGTCCAGCGCGGCACCGTCTTCTCGCTGCTCGGCGCGAACGGCGCCGGCAAGACCACCACCGTCAAGATCCTCTCGACGCTCATCCGCGCGGACGGCGGCAGCGCGTCCGTCGCCGGCCACGACGTGGCGAGCGACCCCGACGCCGTCCGCGGCGCCATCGGTGTCACCGGCCAGTTCTCCGCCGTCGACAACCTCATGACCGGCCGCGAGAACCTGAAGCTCATGGCCGACCTGCACCACCTCGGCAAGGTGGACGGCAAGCACAGGACCGAGCAGTTGCTGGAGCAGTTCGACCTGGTGGACGCGGCCGACAAGTCCGCGTCGACCTACTCCGGCGGCATGCGGCGCCGGCTCGACCTCGCGATGACGCTGGTCGGGTCACCGCAGGTGATCTTCCTGGACGAGCCCACCACGGGCCTCGACCCGCGCAGCCGCCGCACGATGTGGCAGATCGTGCGGGAGCTGGTGGCGAGCGGCGTCACGATCTTCCTCACCACCCAGTACCTGGAGGAGGCCGACGAGCTCGCCGACCGGATCGCGGTGCTGGACCACGGGAAGATCGTCGCCGAGGGGACCGCGGACGAGCTCAAGCGCCGCATCCCCGGCGGCCACGTCCTGTTGCAGTTCACCGATCCCCGGCACCTCGAAGCCGCCATCCGGATCGTGGGCGACTCCTCCCGCGACGGTGAGGCGCTCGCCCTGCGCGTGCCCAGCGACGGCAGCGTCCGCTCGCTCAAGGCATTGCTCGACCGGCTCGACGACAACGCGGTCCTGGTCGACTCGCTCAGCACCCACACGCCCGACCTCGACGACGTCTTCCTCGCCCTCACCGGCAGCCCCGACAAGGTGGTCCAGTCATGAGCTACGTCCTGACCGACTCGGCGACGATGGTGCGCCGCAACCTCACGCGGATGATCCGCTACCCGTCGCTGACGTTCCAGCTCCTGATCATGCCGGTCGTGTTCCTGCTGCTGTTCGTCTACGTCTTCGGCGGCACGCTGGGCGCCGGGCTCGGCGGACCTTCCGGTGGCCGTGCGGAGTACCTCGACTACGTCACGCCGACGATCATCCTGATGTCGATCACGGCCGCGGTGCAGGGCACCAGCATCTCGATCGCGATGGACATGACCGAGGGAATCGTGGACCGGTTCCGCACCATGAAGATCGCCAGGGTGTCCGTCCTCACCGGACACGTCGTCGGCAGCCTGGTCCAGACGGTCCTCGCCATGTCGGTCGTCTTCGGCGTCGCGGTCGCGATCGGGTTCCGGCCGCAGGCGAGCGCTCTCGGCTGGCTCACCGTGGCCGGTCTGCTGATCGCCATGTCGTTCGCGATGATCTGGCTGTCCGCCGCGCTGGGACTCGCCAGCAAGTCCGTCGAGTCGTCGAGCAACGTCGGCCTGCCGCTGATCCTGCTCCCGTTCTTCGGCAACGGTTTCGTGCCCACCGATTCGATGCCGACCGTGTTGCGCTGGTTCGCCGAGTACCAGCCGTTCACCCCGTTCATCAGCGCCCTGCGTGGTCTGCTGACGGGTACACCGATCGGCAACAGCGGCTACATCGCCTTCACCTGGTGCGCCGTCATCGGGATCGGCGGCTACCTCTGGTCCAAGAAGCTCTTCAACCGCGAATCCACCCGCTGAAGGAGACACCGATCATGCTGCACGGCCTTCCCATGGACCGCGACGTCAGTCCGTTCGTCCCGCCCAGCCAGATCTCCCTGGTGCGCGAGACCCGCCCGGTCAGCCCGATGCTCTTCCCCGACGGCCACGAGGGCTGGTTCATCACCGGCTACGAAGCCGTCCGGCAAGCGCTGGCGGACACCAGGTTCAGCAACCGCCAGGACCTCGGCATCATCCACGTGCCGTTCCCGACGCCCGGCATGCCGGAGCAGACCGAGCCGTCCCCGCAGACGCCCGGCCTGTTCATCAGCATGGACCCGCCGGACCACACCCGGTTGCGGCGCAAGCTCACCGGAGCGTTCACCGTCAAGCGGATGAAGGCTCTCGAAGAGGGCATCATCGAGATCACCGAACGGCAGCTGGACGAGCTGGCACAGCTCACGCCGCCGGTCGACCTCGTCAAGGAGTTCGCGCTTCCGGTGCCGTCACTGGTGATCTGCGAGATCCTCGGCGTTCCCTACGCGGACCGCGACACGTTCCAGACCAACTCCTCCAAGTTCATGGAGCGGGAGGTCGACCTCGAAGACAAGATGGCCGCGTACATGGCGATGAACACGTACCTGGCGGAACTGGTCACCAGCAAGCGCGCCGAACCGGGTGACGACCTGCTGTCCGACCTCGCCCGGGACGAGGACCTCAGCATCGAGGAACTCTGCGGGATGTCGTTCCTGCTGCTGCTCGCGGGCCACGAGACGACCGCGAACATGCTGGCGCTGGGCACTTTCGCGTTGCTGGAGCACCCGGACCAGCTGGCCGCGCTGCGGTCGGACCCGGCGCTGATCCCCGACGCCGTCGAGGAGCTGCTGCGCTACCTCGCCGTCGCCGACGTCTTCTTCCGGTACGCCACCGAGGACATCGAGTTCTTCGGGGAGACGATCCCCAAGGGTTCGTCGGTCATCCTGTCGCTGCTGGCGGGAAACCACGACCCGGAGCGCTACGAGCACGCCGACACGCTCGACGTGCACCGCAACGCCCGTGGCCACCTCTCGTTCGGGCACGGTGTGCACCAGTGCCTCGGTCAGCAGCTGGCCCG
Source organism: Lentzea kristufekii (assembly GCF_033949925.1). Classification (NCBI taxonomy): domain Bacteria; kingdom Bacillati; phylum Actinomycetota; class Actinomycetes; order Pseudonocardiales; family Pseudonocardiaceae; genus Lentzea; species Lentzea kristufekii. The sequence goes on along the minus strand of NZ_JAXAVV010000012.1, from coordinate 6,195 downwards.
CATCGAGATGCGCGCCGGGTTCGAGGGACTGCTGCGCCGCTTCCCGTCACTGGAACTCGCCGTGCCGGCCCGTGAGGTCAAACTCAGGACCGACATGAACATCTACGGCGTGCACGCCCTGCCGGTCACCTGGGCATGACCGCCCGTCAGACGGTGAAACCACCGTCTGCGTTGATGCTGGCGCCGGTGACGTACGCACCGGCCTCACCAGCCAGAGCCGCGACGACAGCGGCGATCTCCGCTGGTTCTCCGTAGCGCCCCAACGCGGTCAGACCGCGGATCGTGTCCGCCATCGGCCCGTCCGCCGGGTTCATGTCGGTGTTCGTGGGGCCGGGATTCACGACGTTCGCCGTGATGCCCGACGGACCCAGTTCGCGCGCCAGGCCCTTCGTCATCCCGATCAGCGCGGTCTTGCTGGCCGAGTACAGGGCGAAGCCCGGAAACGGCGCGTACACGGCGACATTGCTGCCGATGCTGATGATCCGGCCACCTTCACGCATGTGCCGTGCCGCCGCACGCGCCGCCAGGTACGGCGCGCGCACGTTCACGGCCATCGTGTGGTCGAACTCCTCCCGGCCGAGCTCCTCCAGCGGTCCGACCTGGAAGACCGCCGCGTTGTTCACGAGCACGTCGAGCCGTCCGAAGTGGACCGCGGTCTCCTCGACCGCGGCCACGACGGCGTCCGGGTCGGCGCTGTCCGCCCGGATCGCGAAACCGTTGTCCGGCTTGGTGTTCTGGTACGTGACCGCGACGCGCGCGCCGAGCGCGGTGAGCTTCTCGGCCACCGCGGCCCCGATGCCGCGGCTCCCGCCGGTGACGAGAGCCGCTTTCCCCTCAAGTGATCCCATGTCGATCAGCCTGCTGGAACCGCGGTCAGGATTCTGGCGGGAATCGGACCGTCAGTTGGCGCCTCGGGTGTACGCCCACGCGGTGCGGTTGAGGGAGTCCTCGATCCCCGTGAAGCCCTCGTTGGGGTTGAGCACGTCCTCGTGGAAGTCGACGTCGACGTCGTCCGCCGTGCCACCGATGCCGTCCGGGCCCACGCCGAACATGCCCTTCGGGTTGCCGCCCTGGTCCATGATCGCGTCGAGCGCGTTGAACTGGTCCTGGTGCCAGCTACCCGACATGTGCCCTGCCTCGTGCGCGGTGATGTTGCCGATCGCCCGGCCGATGAACGCGATCTTGTCACTGGCCGGCGTGATGTAGCCGTTCAGCGACGTGCGCGTCTGGGCGGCCGGCGCGCTGAGGATGTCGAGCAGCACCAGCGAGGTCTCCTCCTTGCCGAAGTTGCCCGCGTCGATCGACTGCGCGATGCCGACGGTCTGGATGCCGGACTCGGCGATCGAGCCGCCGACGACCACTCGGCTGACGTTCTTCTGGCCCCACGGGTCGGCGTGGTCGCGGCTGTTCAGGATCCGCACGGCGAACCGCCTGTTGGTGCCCTTCGCGGCCAGGTCGTGCTCGATGTTCTCGCGCACGGTCGCGACCACGCCGTCGATCACGGCGTTCTCGTCGGCGTCGGTGAGACCCCAGCCGGGCAGGAACTTCCTCAACGGCGAGAGGTCCTTGTTGCCGGCCGAGGGGTCGGCGCCGAAGATCCGGGTGTTGACCCGCGCTCCGTCGAAGTCGAGGAAGACCGTCAGCACCTCGGGCCGCTGGTTGAGCTCCGATCCGGGGCGGTAGGCCTCGACCGTGACGTCGTAGCGGCCGTCACCGTTCTCGGCGCCGACGGTGTAGCGGCCGTCCTTCGGTGCCACGAAGTCCGCGACGGCGTTGCCACCGGCGGGCATCGGGGAGTTCTCGGCGTACAGGAAGCTGAAGTCCTGCGACGAACCGAAGACCTCGCGGCCGGCGGGGTCGTGGACGACGACCCTGGTCGCCTTGCCCGCCGCCGACGCGCCCAGCACGTCGCCCGCCTTCAGGTCCACCGAGAAGTAGTCCCTGTCCGCGGGGCCGCCGCCCGTCGCGATGGTCAGGTCGTACGCGCCCTCGGTGAGGACGCGCTTGCCGGTGCCGGGTGTCATCGGGTCGGCCGGGATCCCGCCGGGTCCGGCCGCTGCGACCATCAAGTAGACGTCCTGTCCGGCGGCCACGGGAACCCGCAGCCTGCTGTCCGTGCTGCCCGCGAGGTTGTCGTGCTGGTCCAGGAGCTGCCCGGTCGCGTCGAACGTGGCGAGCAAGGTGTCCAGGTCGCCGGCCGGCGTGTCCGTCTCGACGAGGACGATGCGCGCCTCGGCGCCGCCGGACAGCTTGTAGAAGTCGTGGTCGCCGGTGCCGTCGCCGCCGCTGCCGTACGGGCCGTCGCCGATCTTGCCGCTGGTGCGCACTGCCCTGTCGCGGGCGGGCACGCCGGGGTCGCTCGCGAGCGGGATGGCGTCGTTGGTCTCGGCGAACGGCGCCACCACCGGGATCGTGGGGTCACCCGCGAGGTCACCGGTGAGCGTGAGCTTCGGGTTCTTGCCCCGGCCGGTCCCGAACCCGGCCACGTGCTCGGCCTTCGAGGGCGCGTCGTTGGCGCCCTGCCCGGTCTCCTTCTCGGTGTACGTCAGCGGCTGGCCCGCGCTCTTCGCGGCCACGCGCGACTGCTTGCGGGCCTCGCGGTTCCGCTGCACCGCGGCCCAGTCGACCTTCGCCTCCGCCGGCAGGAACGCCAGCATCGGGTCGGGCTGGAAGAGCGGTGCCGCGGGCTCGGCCGCCGACTGCCCGCCGGCGACCAGAGCCAGTGCCATACCTGCTGTGAGCACGCCGAACAGATGCTTTCGCATGGTCAGTTCCCCCAGTTCGGTCCTTTCACCGAGGAAACCAGCGCCGTGCGGGCGGGACGAGCGTTTTGGTCAGCCTTTGTCCACTTCAGGACATTCGTGGATCAGACCGTGGCCTTGCGCATCGGCTGCGCGACCTCGTGCAGGTGCTGCAGCACGTATCCGTAGGAACGGAACAGGCCGCACTGGGCGTAGGAGATCCCGTGCTGCTCGCAGAACTTGTGCACGATCGCCTGCGCGTGCTTCAGGTTCGGCCGCGGCATGCTCGGGAACAGGTGGTGCTCGATCTGGTAGTTCAACCCGCCGAGCAGGATGTCCACGAACCAGCCGCCGCGGATGTTGCGCGAGGTCAGCACCTGCTTGCGCAGGAAGTCGAGCGAGTGCCCGGCCGACAGCACCGGCATGCCCTTGTGGTTGGGGGCGAACGAACATCCCATGTAGAGGCCCCACAAGGCCTGGTGCACCAGGATGAACGTGACCGCGTACACGGGGGAGAGGACCCAGAACACGACCGCGAGGTACACCACGACGTTCGCGATCATCACGGTCCGCTCGCGGCCCGCGTACCGGATCGAGTGCCAGTGCAGTGCGAAGCCTTCCAGCAACAGCAACGGGAAGAACAACACCGCCTGGTGCGAGGCGATCCACCGCAGCGGGCCGCGCTTCGCCGCTCCCTGCCGTTGCGTGAACGCCAGCACCGAGATGTCGACGTCCGGGTCCTCGTCCTCGTGGTTCGGGTTGGCGTGGTGGCGGCTGTGCTTGCCCACCCACCACTCGTAGCTGACGCCGACCAGTCCGCTGTGGGCGTAGCCGGTGATCTCGTTCCACTTCTTCGAAGCGAAGATCTGCTTGTGGCCCGCGTCGTGCCCGATGAACGCGAGCTGCGTGGACATCACGGCCAGCACGACCGCTACCGCGAGCTGCCACCACGAGTCGCCCAGCAGCGCGAACGCCACCCAGGCCGCCGCGTAGACCACGAGGTTCACGCCGATCCGGGTGAAGTAGTAACCGCGCCGCCGAGCAAGCAGGCCAGCCTGCTTTATCTCGGTGGACAACTGGGCGAAGTCGCTCGCCTGCCGGAGTGCCATTCGCGCAGAATGCCTGATCGCGGCGACTAAGTCATGCACGGCCCATGAAGTCGTTACCAACCACGTGGGTCACACCGGCGTCGGCAGACCTACCAGCTCACGAGGCAGAAGGGGTGGCCGGCGGGATCCGCGTAGACGTGGAACCGCTCGCCACCGCCTTCGAGCCTGCGCGCACCGAGGGCCAGCACCTTCTCGCCCGCCGCCGCGAGATCGTCCACCCGCACGTCGAAGTGCATGTGCGCGGTCTCGTCCGGCCACTTCGGCGGTTGCCAGCCCTCGACCCGTGCGAACGCCACGCCGGGCCGATCCGGGGCGTCACCGATGACGACGAACTTCCCGTCGTCCTGCACCCGGACCATCCCGAGCAGCTTCTCGTAGAACTCCGCGAGGCCCTGCGGATCAGGGCAGTCCACCACCAGGCCGTGCCAGCGTCCGATCATGCGCGGGATGCTGACACGGATCCAGGACGACCATCGCCCTGAATCACACGAGCGGCATCGCCATCACCGCCGGTGTGGTCGGCGCCGGCGAACCGCCCGTCGGTTCCACGGTCAGCGCGACCTCCTGCGCTCCGGCCAGCCCGCTGACGACGACCGGTGACGACCGCGAGTCGAGCAGCCCGGCCGAGTGCGGGTCACCGTCGGCGCCGATCAGCCAGAGCTGGTAGGTGTGACCGTCGGGTGCCTGCGGCAGGTCCTTGGCGAGGAACAGCGCCTCGTCGCGGCTGGCCGACACGACAGCGGTGCCGGTGGCGCCGTTCGGTGCCTTGCCGTTGATCAGCTTCGCGTCCGGCGTGGACAGGAAGTCGGAGAACCGGCTGTACTCGCTGGAGAGCTGCGCCAGCTGCCGTTCCTGGCCGGACTGCGAGTACTGCACCGTCACGAACACCGCGGCGACGAGGCAGGCGGCCGCGAGCAGTCCTCCCGCCCAGCGCTTGCGGCGCGGGTCCGGCACGCGTGCCGTGTGGGGGGACAGCTGGCGGGTCTCGGCCGCCGCCGCGAGCACGCGGGCACGGAGCTGGGGAGGTGGCGGGTACTCGACCGCGCCGCCCAGCCGCGCGGCCGTGGCCGCGAGTTCGGTGACCTCGACCGCGCAGCTCTCGCAACGGGTCAGATGCGCCTCGAAGGCGGCTCGTTCGATTTCCGACAGCGCGTTCACGGCGTAGGCGCCGGTGAGCGTGTGCAGATCAGCGGATGTGGTCCTCATCCGGTCACCCCCATGCAGTCCCGCAGTCGGATCAGGCCGTCGCGCATGCGGGTCTTGACCGTGCCGAGCGGAATGCCCAGCAGGCTCGAGACCTCCGGATACGAATAGCCCTGGTAGTAGGCCAGCAGCACGGACTCGCGCTGCAGCTCGGTCAGGAAGCTCAGGCAGCGCCGCACCTGGCGTTGCTCGAGCCGGCCGTCGACCTGCTCGCTCACCTCGTCGAACGGCCTGGCCGGGTCGAGGCGGGCGGCGCGGTCCTCGCGGTGCGTGGCGGCCTGGGCGGACCGGACGCGGTCGACGGCCCGGCGGTGCGTCAGCGTGAGGATCCAGGTGTTGGCGCTGCCCCGGTCCGGGTCGAACCTGGTCGCGGTCCGCCACACTTCGAGCATCACCTCCTGGAACACCTCCTCCGACTGCGCCTGGTCCCGCACGACGCGCCTGATCAGCCCGAACACCGAGCCGGCCACGACGTCGTAGAGCCGTTCGAACGCCGCCTCGTCGCCCCGTGCGACCAGCGCGAGCAGGTCGTCGGCGGTCGGGCCGACGTCACGAGGGGTGCTCTGCAGGCTTTGCAGCGCCCGCTCACGCTCTGGCATCCCTGGTCCTCTCCTCGGCTGTTGTCCTCTGTTGTTCGCAGCAGAGGCGCCGATGGATCGGTCCGGAATGCGTCATCACGTCGGAGCGCGGTCGATCGTCTTCCAGCTGCCGTGGAAAGCCGCATGTCAGTCCGTTGTGGACACTGCGGTTGGTAACGGATTCATAACCACACCCATCCGCTTCCCGAGGGGCGGCGAATCACGAGCAGCAACTGCTCGATCACCCTTTGGAGATGTCTCGTCATGAACATGACCGTCCGCAACACCGTCCTGGCCGTCGGCGCCGTCTCGCTCGCCTTGTTCGGCGCGGCGTGCGGCTCGGGTGACATGGCCAGCAGCGGTGGCACTTCGAGTGCCGCGCCCACCACGACCACCCAGTCCTCGGCTGCGATGGCCGACCCGGCGAAGGACCTCGTCGGTCCTGGTTGTGCCGACTACGCGAAGCAGGTGCCGTCCGGTGCCGGTTCGGTTTCGGGCATGGCCGCTGACCCGGTCGCCGTCGCCGCCAGCAACAACCCGCTGCTGACCACGCTCGTCAGCGCG